>JBMOME010000020.1:0-23316 GCA_049323095.1 Thermodesulfobacteriota bacterium | reverse complement strand
ATCCTACCTTGCGAGGTCCCATCTGTTCTGGCAAGAACTTTCCCCATTTTCACTTCCCCCAAACTATAACCACCCCCCATTACTCATCAAATCATTACTCACCCTTCATTTATTGGGGAATGTCCTGAAGCTCTGATGTGGGGATTCAGTTATGTGCCGGTGTAAAGGCCATCCCATGTGTAATTGCGAGGAGTGAATGGTGGAGCAGTCCCGCGAACAGCGCGATTGCGTGCGATTCCTGGCGGACTAGAAAGTCCGCCCCACAGGGGAGATGGTTTCCAGACCCCCCCTCGATGGGAGGGGGAAGGGAAAGGGTGATAACAGGCCGAAATCACTGACTGCAAATGTTATGAGGTGGAGGCTACGTGGACGCAGGGGAATATCGTTGAGGCTTCCCGGCCACTTCTCCAGAAGTTCCTAGGCCTTGCGATCGCTTCTAGGGCACGGGAACCGGTATTCCCATGGGCGCTCTCACGGGCTGGCACACCGGCGGCAAATCTGGTAACAGATAAGCTGGCGGGCCGCAGGTAGGACATGGCGCCTGGTACAGCAGCGACGGGGGCCAAATGTCCGACTCGTTGTACGGGGTCATCGGCTCCGCGGCTATTGCATTATAGGGGCCATAGGGGTTCAGTCGCCAGCAGAAGCCGTTGCCGGGGCATATCGCGGCCACAAGCGCTGCGACGGCCAGGATGATTGCGAATTTGTGGAACATGGCAATGGGTCTCCGGAAAGACGTTTTCAAACACATTTTATCGAATAATATTCAATATGTCAAGGTAGTTGTAACAGAGTCATAATGCTTATTCTTGCGACATTGAGAAAACGCTTTACATGTACGAATCGCTATTGACTTATGGTCGAAGTCAACTATATGATTAAAGTTTGCGCCGATTCGGCCTTCAGGACTGTCAAACGCCATGATCATCCGGATAGACGATATCCCCGAGGAGGGCCTCGACCTTGACCTTACTCGGGAAAAACATATACTGACCGATCTGCCCGCGCCGATCCCCTTCCCTCCAGGAGTGGCCATCGACCCTGGGGTGAAAGGTCATCTGCGTGTGTTCGTCGATAAGGAGGACATATTCCTCATCGGCCGCATGCAGGCGGTGCTGCATCTCCAGTGCTCCAGGTGTCTGGAGGATTTCCTCCTGGAAAAGGACGTAGATCTCAACGTTGTCCTGCGCCGCGGAAGTCCCGCGTCTGCACTCAAGGATCCTGAAAGTGACGCGGCGCAAGGGGCAACAGTCTTCATCGAGGGCGATGACATCTACGTGGGCGAGATCCTCTTGCAGGAGATCCTCTTGGAATTGCCCATGAAACCGCTCTGTCGGGAAGAATGCCCAGGGCTGTGTCCCCGATGCGGAGCTCGGGCGGGCTCGCCTGAGTGCACGTGCCCGAGGGAAGAGCGCTCGGATCCAAGGTGGAATGCCCTGGCTGAACTGAAGAAGAAACTCGCTAAGTGAACACACTGACTGCCGGGCCCGGAGATGCTGCCGGTAGTCGCGGCTTATGCTTCCACGAAGGAATGGGCCGGCATACCAGAGAGCCAATTCAGGATAAGAAGGACGTACCATGCCAGTACCAAAGAAGCGGGTCTCCCGCACGAGACGAGACAAGCGGAGGACTCACAAGAAGCTCGAACCAGTCCAACTGGTAGAATGCTCGCAGTGCGGAGAGTCCGTGCTGCCGCACAGGGTTTGTCCGAGCTGTGGGTATTACAAAGGCCGGACCGCGGTAGAAACAGGGGAGTAATCCCGGAAGGCACGATACCCTGGTGGCCGCACAACAGCCGAAATCAGTGGCTCTAATGTTCCCCGGGCAAGGCTCTCAGTATCCCGGAATGGGCAAGGACCTTGCTGCGGAGAGCCCTACCGCCAGGGGAATCTTCCAGCGGGCGGATGATGTTCTTGGGTATTCCCTGAGCAGGATTATGATGGAGGGTGCTGAGAGCGACTTGACGCGCACACTCCACACCCAGCCCGCGGTATTCGTCCACTCTATGGCCTTGCTGGAGGTGATGCGGGAAAGATCGTCGCTCAATCCGGCTATCGCAGCCGGCCATTCTCTTGGCGAATACAGTGCCTTGTGTGCCGCGGGAGTTCTGAGCTTTGACGATGCGCTGGAAATTATCCATGTGCGGGCCAAGGGTATGGAGGAAGCTCAGCCTCCTGGGACGTGCGCGATGGCCGCGATTATTGGCCCCGCGAAAGACGAGGTCCTGGAGATAGTGAAGAGTTGCCGCGGTGAGGACATCCTTGAAGCGGCCAACTTCAATGCTCCCGATCAGGTGGTGGTCTCAGGAAATGTCAGTGCGGTCAATCGTGTCGTGGAAGCGGCGAAGACAAAGCCGCGGACCAAGGCGGTCCTGTTGCCTGTTTCGTCCGCGTTTCACACGGTACTGATGAAACCGGCCCAGGTGGCGCTCAGCGAGAAGCTGGCCTCTGTGGAGCTTCGCACGCCCCAGTTCCCGGTCGTGGCAAACGTGACCGGCCGGCCCTATCCATTTCCCGGTGGCGTGAAAGGGCTGATGGTAGAACAACTGGTGAATCCGGTACGCTGGACGGACTGCGTAGTGAGCATGAAGCAAACCCAACCCCACGTGTTCTTAGAAATCGGGCCCGGCCGGGTGCTCAACGGCTTACTCCGCCGGATAGATCGGAGCGCTTCCGGAATAAGCATCGGAGATCTGGCATCTCTGAACGCGTTTGAAGGTTCGGGACCATGACCGACGAGCTTCGCTCCATGTTCTCGCTTCAAGGCAAGACCGCGCTCGTGACCGGCGGTTCGCGCGGTATCGGCCGCGCGATCTGCCTGACGCTTGCTCAGGCAGGCGCGTCGGTCGCAATCAACTATCGGAGCGGAGAAGAAGCAGCGAAGGAGACTCAGTCGCTCCTCGATGCGGCACGCGCGGAATCGACGCTCGCTCCATTTGACGTGAGCGACCCGAATGCAGTAAATAAAGGAGTTGGGCTTCTCCTGGAAAAGTGGGGAAGAATCGACGTGCTGGTGAACAACGCGGGCGTCTCCAGAGACGGTTTGATCGGCCGCATGAAGGACGCCGACTGGGACGAAGTGGTCGGCACCAACATGGCCGGCGCGTTTTACGTGTGCCGCGCGGTGAGCAGAAGCATGATCCGGAACCGACAAGGACGGATCGTCAATGTTGCTTCTGCCGCAGGTGAAGTGGGAAATGCGGGACAGGCCAATTATTCCGCAGCGAAAGCCGGTCTGATCGGTCTGACCAAGGCCTTGGCGAGGGAGCTTGCTCCCCGCAACATCTTGGTCAATGCGGTCTCACCGGGAATCATCGCGGAAGGCATGAGCGAGCACCTCACCGAAGCCCAGATTGAAGCCATCCAGACGCATGTGCCTCTGCGACGGCTGGGCACTTCGGAGGAGGTTGCCGCCGCGGTGCTCTTCTTGTGTTCGCCGATGGCCGGTTACATATCCGGCCAAGTTATTAGGGTGAACGGAGGCCTTTACATGTGAAGCGGCCGGCTTCGCTGTCTTTGCCCCGAACGGCAAAGCTTCAGGAGCGGCTGACTGATAGGAACGAAAGAGCTTTTCCAATTCTTGAAAAACGATTATGAACATTCGGGATGGAATGGTCCGGGAGGATACAGGACATGGATGAGGTGGAAAAGAAGGTCGTCGATCTCATTGCTGAAGTGCTTGTGGATGTGAACAAGGAAAATATCGAGCCGGGCTCCAAGATAGTTGAGGACCTCGGCGCGGAATCCCTGGACATCTACGACATGATCGCCTTGCTGGAGGACGAGTTCGGCCTGGAGATCAAGGACGAAGACGTGGAGAAGATTCAGACTGTCCGGGACGTCGCCAATTTCATAAAGGCTGCGAGAGCGGCCTCCTGAGGCGGCAAGTTCGACTTACGCCTTGACTCCGGAGGAGATGTGCCCACGAGAGTTGTCGTCACGGGAATAGGACTGGTGACCTGCTTGGGTTCCGGCGTTGCCTCGAATTGGGAAGCGCTGGAAGCAGGACGATCCGGCATAGGCCCCATCACTCTCTTTGACACCACCAGATTTGCCACGCGTATCGCGGGTGAAGTCCATGGGAGCTTTGACCCCCAGGGCTTCATCTCGGAGAAGGAACTGCGGCGGCTCGACCGCTTTCAGCAGTTCGCATTGGTGGCTGCGGCAGAGGCGATGAAGGACTCGGGGCTCGAGTGCCCGCCGGCCAACCCCTTTCGCTATGGAACAGTGGTCGGCTCGGGCATGGGCGGCCTAGGGACTATTGAGACCGGGTTGGAAGTTTTCCGGATAAAGGGACCCAAGGGAACTCATCCGCTGATGATTCCCAAGGTTGTGGCGAATCTCGCGCCGGGCCTGCTCTCCATCAAGTATGGATTCAAAGGGCCGAACTTTGCCCTTGTCAATGCCTGCACGTCCGGGGCCTCGGCCATAGGAGAAGCCTTCCTGATGATCCGTTCCGGCCGAGCCGACGCGATCATAACAGGTGGGACCGAAGCCGTGGTCACGGAGTTCTCCGTGAGCTGCTTCAACGCGTTGCGGGCCCTCTCCACGCGCAACGGTGATCCGGAGAAAGCTTCCCGGCCGTTCGATAAGGATCGGGATGGCTTTGTGATCGCCGAGGGCGCGGGCATCATGCTCCTCGAATCTCTGGAACATGCGACCAAGCGTGGTGCGCGCATTTACGGCGAGGTGATAGGATACGGCGCTACCGGGGATGCGTACCACGTGGTTATGCCCGACCCGGAAGGTGAGGGAGCGTACCAAGCCATGAAAATGGCCCTGGAGGACGCACACTTGGCTCCGGGGAAAATCGATTACATCAACGCGCATGGAACGGGAACCGAACTGAACGACGTCATGGAGACGCGAGCCATTAAGAAGCTCTTTGGTAAGGCAGCCTACTCCGTGAGCATCAGCGGGACCAAGTCCATGACCGGGCACATGATCGGCGCCGCAGGAGCGGTCGAGGCTATCTACTGTCTCCTAACAATGGCCAATTCGGTCATCCCACCGACCATTAACCTGGACAACCCAGACCCTGAGTGCGACCTGAATTACACCCCCCTCCAAGCGGCGCGGAGGAAGGTCGAATATGCCCTCACCAACAGTTTCGCGTTTGGAGGGCAAAACGCCAGCCTCGTCTTTCGGCGGTTGGACTAAGCCGGCCGCGCCCGCGAGTTTGCCCGATCTCCGGCTAAGCACATACCATGCGCCGGGGGCCTCGCTCAGCGGACAAATTCCGCTGCCTCGCGCGCAACGGACGAGCTGCCGGCGATGAAGTCAAATCGTTTCGGACCTGTGCAAAGGACTGATATGACTCCCCTGGAGAAAACCGATCCCGCCATCTTTGAGCTGATAAATAAGGAGAAAAAGCGTCAGCAGAATCGCTTGGAGCTCATTGCGTCCGAGAATTTCGCGTCTGCGGCCGTGATGGAAGCGCAAGGAAGTGTGCTCACAAACAAGTATGCGGAAGGCTATCCCGGCAAGCGATATTACGGGGGCTGCCTACATGTAGATTCCGTGGAGGAATTGGCTCGCGGTCGCGCTGCCGCGCTTTTCGGCGCGGACCACGCCAACGTGCAGCCGCATTCGGGCACTCAGGCCAATATGGCCGTCTTCTTCACGATTATGCAGCCCGGCGAGACCTACCTGGGCATGGACCTCCGTCATGGAGGCCACCTCTCTATGGGAAGCCCGAAGAATTTCTCCGGGAAGATCTACCAAGTTGTCCCGTATTCGGTGCGCCGAGACACTCATCAGATTGACTATGACGAAGTCCGGAAACTGGCACGCCAACACCGCCCCACGATGATCATCGCAGGTGCGAGCGCATACCCTCGCACCATCGATTATGAAGCCTTTGCACAGATCGCAGGGGAAGTGAACGCCATCCTCATGGCCGATGTGGCTCACATCGCGGGGCTGATCGTCGCGGGCCTCCATCCTTCGCCCGTGCCTTACGCGGACTTCATCACGACCACAACCCACAAGACCTTGAGAGGGCCCAGGGGTGGGATAGTTCTGTGTCGTAAGGAATTCGCTACCCAACTAGACTCCTGCGTGTTCCCCGGAATGCAGGGCGGGCCTTTGATGCACGTGATCGCGGCCAAAGCCGTCGCGCTTGCAGAAGCAGCCACTCACCAGTTTCGGGAGTACCAGAAACGAACTGTGGAGAATGCCCGTGTCTTGGCCGAAGCGCTCCTGGAGGAAGGCTTCTCACTCGTATCCGGCGGAACGGACAATCACTTGATTCTGGTGGACCTCACGGCCAAAGGCATGAGCGGCGCGGAAGCGCAAGAGCTCCTGGAACAAGCCGGGATCACGGTAAACAAGAATCCAATTCCGTTCGACCCCCTGCCCCCAGCCCGCGCGTCGGGAATCCGCTTGGGAACGCCGGCGCTCACGACGCGCTCTTTGGGAGCCGCTGAAATGAGGCTGATAGCCAAGCTCATCTCAACAGTCTTGACAAACAGAGGGGATGAGACGATTATCGCCCGCACTCAAGGGGAGGTCGCAGAAATCTGTCGTCGATTTCCTCTGTACGAATGGGCCGATCAAACGTGCGACGGGCTTTGAATGAGCGATAACCACCGACGAAATTGGCTCGATATCTGCTTCCCACGGTCAAGGTTCGACCCTTCGTTTCCGCTGGCCTTCTGGTTCGCGGGACTCTGGTTCTACCTCAAGAGCTTCCTCTATCTTTGCTACGTCTATATGCTGGGGCTGGATCCGCCCCCCTATCCCACCGGACTACTCGTGGAAACCGTTTACTTCGCAGCTGCTTTCGTGCCCTGCTTCCTTTTGGGCCTTGCCCTCTGGCACGGAAAACGCTGGGTGGTCGTACCGGCAATCTTCTTCTTCCTGATCGATACCCCACTGCTGACCTACCACGTCCTTCGCCTCGCCGCGACCGGCGGCCTCGAATCTGGGCTCACCCGGTTCCTCGAATATGGCGGCCTGGTGCTCAACCTTATAGCCCTTGGGTGGCTCGGACGATTCAAGCTCGAGCTGGGGACCCGCAATCCTGCACGGTGACTTCGTTATACCCTTAGCTTGTGTTCTTCGCGGCGTTCGCCGGGGGATTGTGTGTGATCATTCGGTTACGCGGAGGGGTTTGACGCGATCTGTCATTGCGAGGACCCCGGACTCGATCCGGGGGACGAAGCAATCTCGGTCCTTTAGCGCTGTCATTGGCCGCTGGTAACTGAATGCTTACGATTTTGTGCGCTTTCCGCTTGACAAAAATGAGCCATTTTGATATATTACCTTACAAAGCTAAAGTAAAGGATTAGCAAGTCCGCACAGACAATCCTTTACCCTCCTACCTGAGCCGGGTCGCAACCGAACCCGGCTATTTTTTTGTCAAATCAAAAGGAAAGGCGGGCATGGGAGCCCGCCGCCAAGACCGTCCCGCTGCCGGCCATTGTCAAGGTTTGCACGCTCTTTCGAGACAAACTTGCATTATCGGCGACTTACGTCGCACCATTTCCGGTTTTCCCGTGCCACCCGTGAAGGGGCATCTGTTGCTTACGGTGTCAGCTTCTTCGAGTAGTCGTAGGGGTCAACTCCTCCTGCTCGCGCGGCTTCATCCCACCCGCCGTATGGGCCGCTGACGACACGCCACCCAGGCTTGGGCGCTCGGTCCGTAATCCTGGTTGCACCGGACTCGTGTTGCACCACGAAATAGTTGCCTTTCATTCCTGCCGGCTCATCCCCACTCCCGCTGGGCCGGGCAACTGTGAAAGGATTGAACGGTTGAATCTCAGCTCCTGCAGCACGTACGGCCGCATCTTTGGTGTCGTAGGGGCCACTCAAGATGCTCCATTCAGGTCCGGGCTCCCTATCGTACACCGTGGTAAATCCCGACTTATGCCTTACCACGTAGAACATTTCTCCAGCCCTGCCGGCTGGCACATCGCCGCTTCCGCTGGGCCGAGCTACCGTGAATGGATTGAATGGCTGGATTTCAGCTCCGGCAGCACGTATGGCCGCATCCCTGGTGGCAAAAGGCCCACTCACGATGTTCCATTCGGGTCCGGGTTCCCCATCGAATATTGTCATAAATCCGGACTTGTGCTGCACCACGTACCAGTCGAGGGCCATCGCCGGACTAATTGTCATGACCGCGAAGGCCGCGACCGCCAATATAGTAAAGAGTTTTGTCGTCATTTTTCATCAGGCCTCCTTTCAGCTTTTCAGTCATATAATAGGCATCATGCGCGAAAGGACAAATTCGCAACGGAGTTCGATCAACAGTCTGTAATAGTTGGCGATAGGAGCCGAAGAGAGACGTGTGGGGGGCGAGAAGTTCGCCGCGATCGAGTAGTTTGAGGTGACCCTACCTTTCGCAGGAGAACCGCCTCATTCGCGTTTTTTCCGCGAGCGATGCGGCTTGCCTCGATCACTGCATTCTGCCAGGGCTGAGGCAGGCAACCACTGGAAGCCCTTCCATCATGGCTTCTTGGCGCAACAGTCGAGGGGAAGGATTTCGTCGTCGGGTCTCGTTTCTTGACGCGCGGCCAATTCGTACTTCTGGAGCCTCTTGCTCATCTCCTGAATACATGATCCGTCGGGGCATTTCCCTTTTTCCAGATCTACCGCGGTCCTTTGGTGTTCCACGGCCTTAGCGGGCTGGCCGATTTGGTAGTAGGCTTCAGCCAGCGTTTCCAGTATTATCCCGTCTTTCCCACCGCTTAGCTCGTGCGCCCTCAACGCAAGCCTCAGGGCCTCTCCCGCGTCTTGGATCGACTCATCGGGGCAGGTGAGGAGGAACCAGGCCTTGTCCTGAAGCGATTGCGCATCATCCGGCCTGAGCTTCTCGGCTCGGTTGAAGTCCTCGAAAGCTTCCTTGCATTTCCCGAGTCCCGTATTGATCCTTGCTCTGAGCCTGAGCGCTTCTGCAAAATCAGGGCGCAGTTTCAAGGCCAGATTCACCTCTTGGACTGCCTTGTCCATATCCTTCCCGCGCAGCAGGATGTCCGCGCTCTGCGCGTACGCCCACGCGTATCCCGGATCAAGCTTCACCGCCTGCCCCAGATCCTTCAGCGCCTGGTCGTAATTGCGCCGGAGCTTCTCTATAATGGCTCTCTGTCCGAAGGCCAGCGCGTTCCGGGGATCGATTTCCAGCGCCTTGTTGATCTCCTGGAAAGCCTCATCGAGATTCCTTAATTGCAGATACGCCCGAGAGCGCCCGATGATCGCCAGGGTGTTTTTCGGATTATTTCTCAAGGAGCGACCGAAGAGGGTAAGGGCTTTATTCCAGTTGCCCGCGGACAAAGCTTCCGAGGCTTCCTGATAGTCTTTGTCCATCCGTGTCCGGTCCAGCATTTGAGACCAGGGAAAGAGAAAAATGGTCCCCAAGATGACTACGATGACAATTGCCACCCCCAGGAACGTGAACGCAACCCACCCGCGCTGGCTCCATCCCATCAATTCCACGCTGCTGATGCAACCAAAGGTTCTCATGACGTCCCCCTCTTCTGGTAATAATTAATCTGCGGCAGTATTGAGAAAAGGACTCCTGTCATTCCCATCCTGGGTCGCAATGGCTCCGCCTCACGTGAACCCCGCGCCCGCGGTGCAGGCATAACAGTGGTCCCCGGTGATCACGGGCGTTCCCTCGGCCGGAGGCCCCTCCATTTCCGAGACATGTCGCCTGCTGCCGCCGAAGTAAAGGCCCTCCGCGAGATTGAAGTCGCAATCGAACAGATATCCGTCCCACGAAACAGAGACCAGGCTCCTGCACATGAGGCCGTTCACGGTGCAGGGATTGAAGCTCGTGGAGAGCCTCGCCATATATTCGTCCAGGTTTCCCGTGGTTTCCAGCCAGTTTCGGAATCTTCCCAGTGGCACGTTGGCGAAGGTGTAGAGCCGGTTGAACACGATTCCGTGCTTCCGTTCGAGTTCGAGCTTGAACCGCTTTTCTGCCTGCACCTGGGTCACGGGGAGGTACGCGCCCGCGGGATTGGAAACCAGGTCCAGCTCCAGTCCGGAGCCTTCCCGGCCATAGCCGAAGTCGTTGAGCATTCTGAGCGCGTCGACGCAGGTCGCCCACACACCGGCTCCCCTCTGGGCGTCGGTCTGAGCCGGGTTGATCGACGGTAAAGAAGCCACCATGACAACTCCGTGATTAGTAGCCAACTGGATAAGGTCTCGGGGTCCCCGCTGCATCATCGCGGTCAGATTGGAGCGCAGCATCACGCGCTCGGCAAATGGAGCAATCTCTCCGATGAGGTACCCCAGATTCTCGTTCAATTCGGGGGCGCCGCCGGTGATGTCCACCACACTAAAGCGGCTCCGCCGCGCATATGAAACCACTTGCCGGATTGTCTCCCGGTCCATGGTCTCCCGGCGGTCCGGCCCGGCATTCAGGTGGCAATGGCGACACAACTGATTACAGATAAGGCCGACATTGATCTGTAGCGTCCGGGTCTGGGATCTCCTCAACTCAAGCCCATGATCGGAAAGCGTCCCCAAAAAGGACCCACGAGCGGAATCCGCCATGGCGGACCCTCCGTCCTGTCGCGGAAGCGAGTACTCCCCAGCCATCACCCCCTCCTTCCATCACATGGAGAGCTTCCGAGCGATCTTTCTCATCTGAACGCCATGCACCAGTGAAGCTCCACCACGTATGGCATTGGCCACGTGGAGCGCTTCGGTCATCTCTTCCAGATTGGAGCCCTTTTCGAGAGACGTGCGGGTGTAGGCATCAATGCAGTAAGGACATTGGATGGTGTGGGCCACGGCAAGAGCGATCAGGGCTTTCTCCCGCTCAGAGAGCGCCCCCTCAGCGAAGACCGCGCCGTAGTATTCAAAAAACTTCTTTGCCAAATCCGGCGCTTCTTGGCCAATCTCCTCAAATTTCGCCAAATCGCTGGGATCGTAGTAAGTCTCCATGAGGCCTCCTCATACACAATTATAGAATTTCCCATCGGGCAAGAATCCTATCATTTAATGTAACATATCGAGCGAATCTGTTTCCAATCGGTTACCGACCCTAACCGCGTTTCTGTGTCAGCTCCCCATTCCGGCCGCTTGGCGAGCGCAGGTCTTGCGCGCATAATTCTTTCGGTATATGTCTAAAACTTTGATTATTGATGCGTTGCCCGATGCGAGCCGGCGCTGCTTGTCTTGTCGGGCCTGAACTGAAGGTTGCCCTGTGTCGTCCGGTATGACCGATAAAATCCACGCGATCCTGATCGATTATGGGGGCGTTCTGGCTGAGGAGGGATTCCGAGAAGGGCTCATGGCGATTGCACGAGCCAACGGCCTGGATGAACGGGAATTCTTCCGGCAGGCTGCCGGACTGGCCTACCAATCCGGTTACGTGATCGGCAAGACCAACGAAGCCGAGTTCTGGGACCTTATTCGCCGAAAAACAGGGGTGAGAGGCTCGGACCAGGAGCTGCGCCAGGAGCTCTTTAGCCGCTTCGTGCTGCGGCCTTGGATGGTCGAGCTCGTTAGGCGGGTCAGACGCCAGGTGGATGAGCTAGCTCTGCTCAGCGATCAGACAAACTGGCTCGATGAATTGGATGCCCGAGACGGCTTCTTTCATGAATTCGACCGGATATTGAATTCCTACCATATGGGAAAGGGAAAGACCGACCCGACCATCTTTCTCGACGTTGTTCGGAAACTCGGAAAAGACCCGCAAAACGTGCTATTCATTGACGACAATGAAGGACACGTGGGTCGAGCTCGATCTCAGGGCCTCAAGGTGCACCTATTCGTGGACAGGAAACGCCTTTGGGAAGAGCTGAAGCGACTTGGGCTCGACCCTGGGGAGCTCGATGCGGACCCGCGTTCGTAAGGCCTGACAACCGGCCGCGGGCGCAAGCGCCAAGGTTAGTGAGGGAGGGGAGATGAAGAGAGTGGAAGCCATTATCAAGCCTTTCAAGCTTGACGACGTGAGAGACGCCCTAAGCACGATCGGGGCCCAGGGCATGACCATTACGGAAGTGAAAGGCTTTGGACGCCAGAAAGGTCACAAGGAAATCTACCGCGGCGCAGAATACCTGGTGGACTTCCTCCCCAAGATCAAAGTGGAACTGGTGGTTCCCAGCGAACAGGTCGACCAGGTGGTGGAAAAGATCATTGAGGCCGCGCGCACAGGCAGTATCGGCGACGGCAAAATTTTTATCACGCCGGTGGAGCGCGCAATCCGAATCAGAACCGGCGAACAAAATCAGGATGCTCTGTAGCCCCGTCGCGGCTTAGATCAGCAAATTCTCCAAACTACGAAATCCGCGAAGACCGCTCCAGTGTCAACGCGCAGGTGGGTCTAGGACTTCGCAGGCTTTCCCGGGCTCTTTTTCCCGAGCCTCCTTTTCCAGCCTGTCGTGAGCGATATGCTTGAGCAAGAGAAACGGCTTGAGTATCTCTCTCTCCCGGTCCCAGAAGTATTGCTTCACATCAATGGCAGTGCCGATGTCGTCATAAACGATCACGAGCCACTCGTCTTGGGCCGCGATGTAACATATCTTGATTTTTTTTGCTGACGGGATCTCTTTGGCCACTTCCAAGGCAGCATTCTTGACCTTCTGATCTTCCCATTGGGTCCGCGTGCCGCCGGTTGCGGAAACCGGAGGCCGCGCTGGCGGCGTGGTCCGCGCGGATGGAGGTTCCACGGCCTGACGAGGTGGTTCTTGGCTCATACGAGGAGGCTCTTGGCTCGCTCGCGGAGGCTCCGGACCCATCCGAGGAGGTTCCTGGCCCGGGCGGGCGGGCTCTTCTCCAGGAATGTACGGCTTGATGAGTTTTTGATTGCCTGCTTCGGATGGGCCCACTTGGAGCGGCTCCGGTCCCGCGTCCGGACCTCTTGTGGCCTGCTGTGACGGGATCAGGCACCCTGAAAGGAGCGTACCCGCGACGAACGCCACTGCTGCCCAGGAATATAGATTGGAAAACGGGAGGCTGCTTTTCTTATTTGGTGTTCTCACAACGATCTTCTTCAACGGGGAAATTACAGTACCGAGGCGCGCCATAAGCTCTGCTGCGCGTGACCCACGGAAGCAGTTCTTTCTTAGTCTTATCACGAAATCCTCTCTACCGAAACGTTTTCGTACGGCTCAGAGCCGCTCCGCAAGCCCCCATCATCAGTTTATCCATATTGACTTGTTATTCCAAAGCAATTCTGCTATAATTTCAACCACTCTATTATACAATTGGATGTGGAGTCCTGTGTGGGAACTAAAATAGCATTTCACACCGTTCTTGTGATCTCAGCGATCGTTTTGGCAGGAGTTTTGGTTTCGTCCGCACAAGGTAGAGGCCGATGGCAACCGACTATCGATCAAAACCTTACCGGATTCGTGGAGCAGGGCGCCTGGTACTTTCTTTGCTATTCTCCTGAATTCAAGCAACGCATAGCGCCATACTACAAGACGTACGGACCTCCACCGCCCCAGTGCTGCCCTCCGCCTCCGCCGTGCATGACGGTCCCTCCTCGACCCCAGAGGAATCGGGGCCCGAATTCCAACAGCCCAATCCAACCACCGGTATCACAGTGATCTTTCTGCGTTTTCAATAACCGAGCCGGCCTCGATTCAGCCTAGCAGGCAGCGCGATTGCGCCAAACTTGTCGTTGCGAGTCCCACGGAACGAGGGATTTTACTCCTAGCAAGAACAAACAACATACTCTCTGTTCTCCCACGCAACTGAATCCTCACAAAACCCGCTTTGGCATTCAATTACGCGAACAAAGGTGTTCTTCTTTGTCGAATAAACCCCTCAGTAGGACCGGCATCTTGCCGGTCATCCTGGGCGGGTGTTTTATTGGTTAAGGGTCACATCCCTGTGGTCCGAGGACCGGCAAGATGCCGGTCCTACTCCATAAGTGGGGCAATTGGCGGCGATCTGCCTCGCGTAACCGAAGGAATACATCCTGCTGTAATGGTTCAGTTACGCGAGGGGGACAGTGTCATTGCGAGCGCAGCGAAGCAATCTCCCAACCTTTAAAAGAGGGGATTGCTTCGTCCCCCGGATCGAGTCCCGGGGTCCTCGCAATGACAGATTAGATGCACTTGAGCCCCGCGTGTAACTGAACGCTTACGGGTTCCGTTGTGGAATGCTATTGATTTTCGTATGCATTTATAATATAATAGCTTCATAACCTAAAGTAACACAGTGCGTGTTATTTTTAAGAGGTTGTAATGGCAGGCAAAATATTCCGCTATCTTGTTCGGGGCGCCGCGGCCTTCATCGCACTCACCCTTCTCGCGGTTTGCCCCGCTCACGCCCAGTTGCTCCCTCCCCCACCCAGCGTACCACCCTCCCCTTTCGCACCTCTACAAAAGCTCTTCGGCTTTCTCGAACAAGATAGACCGGGTATTACTGATCCGTATGCGCCCGCCATAGCGCCGCCGGTTTTCCGTGCGGAAACCAGGTTCAGGTTCCTCTTCCTATTGACCTCAGGTTCCATCACGAGATCCGATACCGGTGAAAAGCACGAATTCGTGTCTGAACTTGGATATCCGCAAGATGCCATGATGATCGAAAGCATGTTCCGGGCGCAGCTCAGCCGAGTTTCATTGAGGCTGCACTACGACAGCTACCTCCGTACGCTCTCCGGCAACTCCAGCCGCCTCGATTGGCCGGAGCTCCGACTGGGCCTGGATTTTGACCTCATCGACCGTGAGGATTTCCGATTCGGCGGGAATTTTGATTTCCTGCCGTTAGCGCCTCAGTTCTCGGTCTCCAATAACGTGTTCGGCGCGGTGGCCTTTGCAACAGATCGACCCATTACTTTGGGTGTACACGCGGCATACAACCCGGTGTGTCTGGGAACGCTGTCCGCCTCTTGCGAGGCCCGATGGCGCATATCAGTGGTGAAGGACGCGGGTTTCAACGAAGTGGAGGTCGCGGCCGGGATCAAGGCGCCCATGACCATGTTCGGCACCATGGGAGTGCGAGGCGGATGGCGCTACACGACGCTAAGCTTGACCGAGGGGCCGTTTTCCGCGGACATGACCTGGAACGCGCCCTTCTTCGATGTTCTCTACTTGTACTAAAACCCCGGAACTCGCAGTCGCGCATTGCTGAATGACTGCCTTCAACCGTAACACTTGTACTAGCGGAATTGCCTCAAACGTGTCATTGCGAGGACCCCGGACTCCATCCGGGGGACGAAGCAATCTCATCCTCGCCTAACTGTATTTCCACCATCAATCTGCCAAGGACTTTGACTCCGCACCTGGATTAGCCTAGTATAGATTCAACTCGTTATCCGCTATTGCCTCTGTTGAGGCGCTTCTTACCTCCACTCCCGTCGCGATTCTCGGAGGTCCATATGAAGGACCCGGCTGATACCAAGACATATCAGGAACTCTTGGACGAGCTTGAGAGCCTACGCCACCGGCTCGCTGAGCTGGAGGACTCGGAACTCAAGTGTCGCATATCGGAAGAGGCTTTGCGCAAGAGTGAGGCCAAGTATAAAGAGCTTGTGGAGCTTCTGCCTGAGGTGGTTTACGAGATCGATCTGCAAGGTAACTTCACCTTTGTGAATTTTAGCGGGCTTGCGGCGTTCGGGTACCAGTCCGACGATCTCGCGAAAGGAATCAAAGCGCTGGACGTGGTAGTCCCGGAAGAACGGGAAAGACTGGCAAGAAACCTGGGCCAAGTAATGCAGGGCGCAAAACTCAGCGGGACCGAGTACGCTGCCCTCAGAAAGGATGGCTCCACGTTTCCCGTTCTCACCTATTCTCACCCCATTGTGCGGGAGAACAACGTGGTCGGAATCAGGGGAGTCTGCATCGATGTTACCGACCTTCGACGAGCTCAAGAAAAATTGTGGATAAAGAACAGCGCTATAGCGTCTTCCATTAACGCGATATGCCTTGCGGACCTTGAGGGGAATTTGACGTACGTAAACCCCGCGTTCCTGAAACTCTGGAAATGCGAAACCACCAGGGATGTATTGGGCAGACACTTAACGGAATTCTGGGAGGATGCCCGAGAAGCGGAAGAAGTCGGTCGGGCTTTGGCCGGCAATGGATGGTGGATCGGCGAGATGGTGGGCAAAAAGATGGACAGATCCCTCTTCGACGCCCACGTTTCCGCGACCATGGTCACGGACGCCACCGGCAAACCGTTATGTCTCATGGGGTCGTTTCTCGACATTACCGAACGCAAGAAGCTGGAAGAAGCCCTACGCAGCAGCGAAGAACGCTTCCGCGCAGTGTTCCAAGGCGCGAGCGACTGCATTTTCATAAAGGATCGCTCCCTGAGATATACCCACGTGAACCCCGCGGTTGAGAAGCTTGTCGGCCTGAGTGCTTCGGAAATAATAGGACGGACCGCGGAAGATGTTTTCGGCAAAGAAACCGGAGAGATCATAAAGGAAATAAATCTTCGAGTCCTGAACGGCCAATCCATCGAGCAAGAACAAGTCAGGCCGATAAAAGGCGAGCGACTGACATTCCACGATGTCACGGTCCCGCTTCGCTCCCCCAACGGCATTATCATCGGCGTGTGCACCATCTCACGCAATATCAGCGAGCGGCGAAGCACCACTCGGGCGCCCCGCATTTCCCTGCGGGAATATCCATCGCAAGGGATGCGCGCTACTCTTGAAAAGGCCCGGTTTGCAGCTGCCAGGGACAGTATTGTGCTGATCTGCGGAGAGAGTGGCAGCGGAAAAGACTACGTGGCTCAGTGGATACACAGTCAGTCTCGGCGGAGCAGTGGGCCGTTCTTCGCGATCAATTGCGCTGCTCTGCCCCAGGAACTTGCCGAATCGGAGCTTTTCGGTCATGAACCAGGGGCGTTCACCGGGGCCAGGGGCCGAAAAAGAGGGCTGCTGGAGCTTGCCGAAGGCGGCACAATCCTTCTCAACGAAATCGGCGAACTCGCGCTGCCCCTCCAATCGAAGCTGCTCACGTTCTTGGACACCAAATCCTTCGTACGCGTGGGCGGCGAGAAGAGTATCCACATAAACGCTCGTCTTATTGCCGCCACCCACAGGAATCTGGAAGACGAGGTCGCTGCCGGGCGGTTCTTGCCTGCACTCTTCTATCGTCTGAACGTCTTTTCCGTAAATGTGCCTCCGCTGCGCCAACGGATAGACGACCTGCCCATACTGTGTGAAGAGCTCATGTCGGCGATAGCGCTGGACATGCAACTCACGGAAATTCCGGTGATCGACGCCGCCGCGCTCAAAGGCCTATCTCGGTATTCCTGGCCGGGCAACGTGAGAGAGCTGCGCAACGTGCTTGAGAGGGCCCTCATGTTGTGGGATAAAGGGCGTTTCGAGCTGAGCATCCCGGTGCTGGATAAGGCGCCTCAGGACTGGTCCCACCAGGTTTCATTCCCTCTCGAGCGGAGCTTGCACGATGTGATCGACGAGATTGCGGAGTTGTTGTGTAAGGAGGCCCTGGAGCGATCAGACGGGAGGCGGAAGCAAGCTGCGCAGGTCTTGGGTATATCGCGCAATTCGCTGTATCGGTACATGAAGCGGTTCGGGATCGCGCCCGCTTCCGGTACAGCTGAGTAACCTTATTGCGCGCTTTCGGTACATGCCTTGGGTGGGCCAATAGGGCTTTTCCTGGGATTGGCTGCGATCATGTCCCATATGCGCGCATAACACTCACTTTGTCCCGCTGATTCAAATCCGCCCACCACACACTCAACTCACTCCTAATATACTAGAATGTCTGCCCAATATCCGCAGCATCCGTTGCGTGACCATGTTGGCACAAAAAATGCTTTGTTCCGACCGCGAGAGGAATGAGGTGGAGGTTCAGGGCCGCGTCATGAGCACAGCTCTCGTGCGACGGCTCCGCGTTCCACGCGGGGTTGCTTGTCATTGACAGACAGGCGGGACGCCTGTCCGACCAAACCCGTTCCCACACTTTCTCACGAACATGTCGCGCGCGAAGTGGGAGCAAGGGAGTGCCTTGAGCCGCGGAACACGCGTACTGAAAGATTTGGGGCGCTTTTGGTACACGATATCGTTGCGCGGTTCTGGTACACCCAGCCCCGATAAAGGCCCAAAACCGACCACGCTGACTTGCCTTTGACCCTTTTCATTCGTGGTGCGCTATGGCCAACGATTCGCATCTCGAACAGCAACGATCTTCGAAGGCTCCCGAGCTGGGCCCGGTGAGCCACGGCGACGGTTTCTTGAAAATGATCGACAAGCTCATTGAAACCGCACTCTTGCTTTCATCATGCATCTCCACCGCCGACGCGACCCACATGGATCGGTGCGAAGCTCTCGCGAGAGAGGTGCATGACCAAGAGAGAGCTCTCACCAGGCAGTTGCTCGCGTCCAAAACTGGGGACGTGCCCAAGGGCCTTATTCATCTCCCGTTCCTTCTGCAAAGAATTGCCGAGAAGCTGCTGAACATATCCGCCTGTTTCCGCCTGAAATCCAGAGACGGAATTCTTCTCAACGGTAAAGCCGAAGCTCATTTTGACCAGCTTTTGGTCATACTCGTGGACATGATGAGCAATCTTCGGGATGCGTTCACGATTTCGGACGCGGTGCTTGTGGAATCGATCATTTCCGAGGCTGTCGAGCTGAACCGGATGATTCGAGATTTCCGATCCGCTCATTGGTCTCGGCCCCGGGCAGGAGCGTTGGCCGGTCAAGCGACCGGAATGTATCTGGACATTTTGGATGCGATCAAGTCTGCGAGTGAAGACGTGGGAAACATATGCAGGGCGTTACTGGAACTCGACACAATCCGTATTTGTTCGGCGAAGGTCTCTGAAGAGGCCGGCTCGGGAAAACTAGAATGATACCGATGCACCTTCAAAGAAGTAGAGCACGGGAGATACTTCCTGGTGTGAACAAGTTTCCCCCGAACCCTTTTCCAAAAAGGTTCTCCCCGTCTTACTTCCTTGACGGCTCATCAGTGCAAGGCTTGGCACCATGCGGAGGGACATCATGAAAAACAACAAGATCGGTGCGGTGATGGTGGTCGGTGGCGGGATCGGCGGGATCCAGGCTTCCCTGGACCTGGCCGAATCAGGCTTCAAGGTATATCTGGTCGAGAGTCAAACGGGCATTGGCGGCCGCATGGCGCAGGTCGACAAGACTTTCCCCACCAATGACTGCTCCACGTGCATCTTTTCGCCGAAGATGCTTCAAGTGGCTCAGAACCCCAATATAGACATCCTCTCGTACAGTCAAGTGGAAGAGGTTCGCGGGTGGGAAGGCCATTTTAAGGTCAAGGTTCGTCAGAAAGCCCGATATGTTCTGCCTGACCGCTGCAAAGGTTGTGGAGATTGTGCCGCGGCCTGTCCTGTACGCCTGCCCAATCAGTTCGATCAGAATATGAGCGACCGTGCAGCCATATACCGCCTATTCCCGCAGACAGTTCCTCAAACCTTTGTCATTGAAAAGGCCGATCGTCCGCCTTGCGTGCAGGCATGTCCTGCGCACGTCAATGTGCAGGGGTACGTGCAGCTTATCAGCCAAGGTAAATTCTATGAGGCGCTAGAGCTCATATACGAAAGAGTGCCTCTTCCCGGAGTATTAGGGAGAGTCTGTCCCCACTCTTGCGAATCTGTCTGCCGAAGGACCGAAAAGGATCAACCAGTATCAATCTGTGCGCTGAAGCGTTTCGTGGCCGACCAGGCAGATTACTCCATTCTGCGCATTCCCAAGAAGAGCCCACGTGAAGAAAAAGTCGCGGTGATAGGTTCGGGTCCGGCCGGCCTGTCCGCGGCGTATTACCTTGCTCTGGAAGGGTACCAGGTGACGATCTTTGAGGCCGCGTCTGTGTTGGGTGGTTGGTTGCGGTTGGGGATTCCCGAATACCGGCTCCCACGCACGGTGCTCGAAAAGGACATCCAACATATTCTCAGCCTCGGCATCACGGTGAAGACCAACGCCACCCTTGGGGTGGATTTCACCCTGAAGGATCTCAAGACGCAAGGTTTCAAGGCCACATTTCTGGCAATCGGCTGCCAGCGGGGGGTACACTTGCCCATTCCAGGGGTGTACACCGAAGGTGTTATCCAGGGCGTTGAACTTCTGCGCGACGTGGCTCTGGGCACCTACGCCGGCGGCATTAAACGGGCCGTGGTTGTCGGAGGCGGCAACGTGGCGATGGATTCTTCCCGCACGCTGCTGCGTCTCGGCGCGGAGCAAGTGACAGTGCTGTACAGAAGGTCCCGGAATGAGATGCCCGCGTCGCACGAAGAAATCGAAGCTGCGTTGGCTGAAGGCGTCTCCATCCAGTACCTGGCTATCCCGCTCCTCGTAAAGTCCGCAAGAGGTCGGGTCAGCGGTATCACGTGGGGCAAAGCCGAGCTGGGCCCGCCGGATGAATCGGGCCGCCGCAGGCCCATTCTCATCGAGGGCTCCGAATCTTTGCTGGAAGCGGACACGATCGTCCTCGCTATCGGTCAGATGATCGATCCGGACCTGTGGCGACGGCTCCCGGGAATTGGGCGAACCGACAGGGACACGATTCATGTGAACAAAACCACTGGGTCCACGATTATCGATGGAGTGTTTTCTCACGAGATATTCGCGGCAGGAGACGCGGCCACGGAACCGGCCACTGTCGTAGAAGCCATTGCAGGAGGTCGGGAAGCCGCGGAGTCCATCTCCCGATACATCAAGGGCGAGGACTTGGCCACAGGTCGACCCTTGGAATTTCCGGAAAATCCGAAGTATCGTCCGATCCCCTCTATGCGGCCTCAACTACGCACCGAAGCTCCAGCATTGCCTATGGCTGATCGTAGGGGCTTCCAAGAAGTCCGGCTCGGGCTTTCCGAGGATGATGCTTTGCGGGAAGCGAGCCGTTGCATCAGTTGCGGCTACTGTTCCGAGTGCATGGAGTGCGTGAAGGCATGTCCCGCGGAAGCGGTGGATCACACTACGCCGGATAAGAAAGTCTGTGTGGAAGTGGGCACGATCATCCTTTCCACTGGGTACGAGATGATTAATCCGTCCACCATACGAGGGGAATTTGCGTACGGGAAAGCTCCAAACGTGCTTACCAACATGGAATTCGAGCGCATGTTGAGCGCTTCGGGGCCGAATCAGGGCGAGATCAAGCGGCCTTCCGACGGCAATCATCCGAAGAAAATCGCGTGGATACAATGTGTCGGATCCAGAGATCCCAGCAAAGGGATGGCGCATTGCAGCTCGGTATGCTGCATGGCGTCCATGAAACAAGCGGTCATTGCTAGAGAACACGACGCCAGTATCGAACCCACCATCTTCTATATGGACCTCAGGACGTATGGAAAAGATTTCTACACATATTACCTGCGCGCGAAGAATGAGGGCGGGGTAAAGTTCGTCCGGTCAATGATAAGCCGAGTGGTCGAAAATCCCAAAACACACGATCTGGAACTGACCTACCTCGACGAGAACCAAGCAATCACGAAGGCCACCTTCGACATGGTGATCTTAGCCGTGGGTTTGAGGGTGTCCAAAGAATCTCGGCAACTTGCCGATATGCTCGGGGTGCGCCTCGATGAATCAGGCTTCTGCGAGACGTCGTCGTTTGCGCCAATCCAGACGAACCGTCCGGGAATCCTTGTTGCAGGGATGTTCCAGGCTCCCAAAGACATTCCTCAAACGGTCATGGAGGCAGCCGCGGCCGCGGGCGTTTCCTCACGTCTGCTGGCTTCCGCACGCAACACCATGACCACGGTCACTGAGCTCCCGCCCGAAAGAAATGTAAGCGCTCAAGCTCCAAGGATTGGTGTCTTCGTATGCAAATGCGGGATCAATATCGCGTCCGTTGTGGATGTGGATGAGGTCGCGAGGAAGATCGAGAAGCTTCCTGACGTGGCGTACGCAGGGGTGAACCTATTTACCTGCTCTCAAGATACGCAGATCAACATTAAGAAGATCATCGAGGAGCACAACCTCAATCGTGTGGTGGTCGCATCGTGCACGCCGCGCACGCATCTCAGTCTGTTTCAGGACACAGCACGAGGCGCGGGCTTGAACAAGTACCTTGTGGAGATGGCCAACATTCGCGAGCACTGCTCGTGGGTCCACATGCAGGAAAAGGACAAAGCCACCGAGAAGGCCATTGACCTGGTTCGGATGGCCGTGGCACGCGCTCGCAGGCTCGAACCGGTCTGGAACCAGCAGCTTCCGCTTATTCTGTCTGCGCTGGTGATCGGCGGGGGTGTCGCGGGCATGACAGCCGCGCTCAATATTGCCTCCCAGGGCTTCACGGTCGATTTGCTTGAAGCTACCGAAAAGCTCGGGGGCAATGCCTTGAGGCTTTCACACACACTCAAAGGGGAGGAGGTCTGGCCTTTTCTTGACGATCTGATCGAGCGAGTGAACACGCACGCGAAGATAAGGGTCCACCATAATGCTCGCATAACGGATGTTCAGGGCTTCGTGGGCAACTTTAAGACCGTGATCGCAAAAGACGGCGGGGAACCGCTTGAGATCGAGCATGGCACAGCTGTCATAGCCACCGGAGCAACCGAATGGAAGCCTGATGTCTATGGTTACGGCACTGATCCACGCATAAGGACTCATCTCGAAATGAGTGAAGCGATGATGGCTCGCGATCCATCGGTGGTCTGGGCCGACACCACGGTCTTTATTCAGTGTGTAGGTTCTCGATGCGAAGAACGCCCGTGGTGCAGCAAGGTGTGTTGCAGTCACACCGTGATGGAAGCGCTAGCTCTGAAGGAGAGAAACCCACAGGCACGCATTTATGTGCTTTACCGAGATATGACCACGTTCGGGCTCAATGAACCGCACTACGAGAAGTGCCGACGATCCGGGGTAACGTTTATCCGTTACGAGCCGGAAGATTCTCCTGTGGTGGAGGTGGGTGAGAAGGTAGTAATCAAGGTCCGCGATGCGCTCGTGGGAGAAGTCATAAGGTTAGAAGCCGACAATCTCGTCCTGGCCGCGGCAATTGTGCCGAACGACTCCAATAAAGAAGTGGCCAAATTCTTCAAGGTGCCTGTGCATCAGCACGATTTCTACCTTGAAGCGCATATGAAACTCAGGCCGGTGGATTTTGCCACAGACGGCGTCTTTCTTGCCGGTTTGGCTCATTATCCGAAGCCGCTCGACGAGACCATTGCCCAGGCTGAGGCCGCGGGATGCCACGCGGCGCAGGTCTTGGCCCGCGGCTCCGTGGAAGTTGCAGGGAGCGTATCGGTAATCGATCAGTACCTATGCAGAGGGTGCGGCATGTGCGTGGACACCTGCCCGTTCCACGCACCGCAACTCAAGGAAATCGCGCCCGACGTGCACAAATCCGAAGTTAATCCTGCCCTATGCAAAGGATGCGGAAGCTGCGCTGTGGTCTGTCCTACCGGAGCTGCCCAGGTCCGTCATTTTAAAGAGGAACAGATCGGCGACATGATCCACGCT
>JBMOME010000019.1:0-23638 GCA_049323095.1 Thermodesulfobacteriota bacterium | reverse complement strand
GAACCTTTTTGTAAAAAGGTTCCTCCCCGAACCCCTTTCCAAAAACTTATATGTGCCTTTGGCATTTCGCCTTCCTGGACAGGAAGACGAAATGCCAAAGGAATATAGAGTTTCTTGAAGGGGGCTTTGGGGGAAACTTCTTTACACAAAGAAGTTTCCCCCAGGCTTTACTTCTTTGAAAGCGCATCGGTATTCGGCCGCCCCGTGCATGGCACAGGACGGCCGAACCAGGCTCACAGGCTTGATTACTTGACGTAGGGGTTACCGAACATCAGGATGAGGGCCACGACCAGCGCGTAAATGGTCAAGGACTCGATCATGGCCAGACCGATGATCATGGTGGTCAGAATGCGGCCGCCCGCTTCAGGGTTCCGCGATGTACCTTCGCACGCGCCGCCGATGGCGGTGCCCATGCCGATACCGCTACCGATGGCGCCCAGGCCGATAGCGAGGCCCGCGGCCAACACGGTGTATTGGACCACTGGAGCGGTTGTGGCGTCAATAGCAGCCATGGCCACACTTGCCACGCACAGAATGCCGAAGGTCACAAGACCGGTGATAATAGTTCTTCTCATCTACTCTCAACCTCCCTTTTGTTGGGTTATCAGTGCGCCTCTTCCAGCGATCCAGCGATGTACATCATGGTCAGCATGATGAACACCAACGTCTGAATAAAAGAGGTAAACACTTGCAGGAACATCATGGGCAACGGCACCAGATAAGGAAGCAGAATCGTGAGGATCACGACCGCAAGATCCTCGCCCATTATGTTTCCGAAGAGTCGGAAGCTCAGGGAAAGAATCCTGCTCAGGTGCCCGATGACTTCAATGGGAAACATGAGGGGGATCAGCCACGGGACCGGACCGAAGAAGTGCTTAATATAGTGGAATCCGTGGTGTTTGATCCCTACGATGTGCGTGACCGCGAAAGAGGTCAGCGCCAGGGACAACGTGGTATTCAGGTTATTCGTGCACGATTGGAAGCCCGCGAGAATCCCGATAAGATTGCATGAGAGGATCCAGATCGCCAAAGACGCGATCAGCGGAAAATAGGGCCGACCCTTCTCTCCCATGGTTTCAACGACAAGATCTTCAAGGGTTCTTACCGCGACTTCCCAGAAGTTCTGCTGCCCGCGGGGGACCATTTGGAGTCTGCTCCTCACCACCAGGGCAGCCACGATAAGGATGATCATCACCAGCCAGCCGTTCACCACATTGTTCAGGTCGGCATGGCTGACCGAGTACTTATCCCAAAAGCTCTGATACGCGTGATAGAGCGGATTGGTGATAAAGTCAGTCAATACGGGCGGGTGTATTTCCGCGGCCATGAACTAGACCTCCTTTGGCCTTCTATTCGCCACGATGGTGAGCACCAGCATGACGAAAAGCCCCGCAGGGACCACTGAGAGCCCGGTGACCAGCCCCACGGGATCTACCTTCACAAACTTGACGAGGCCGTACAGACACAGCCCCACGACCATCAACCTGAGGTAAAAACCTCCCATAAGGGAAACAATGGCGCTTCCCTTATGTGCGAAATCTGCCTGCTTCACTTTCCGTGCCGAGGCCCACGCGTTTGCGAGCACCAGCGCGCCGCCGGCGAGAAAGCCGACGCCAAAACCCCACGAAGCCGCCAGGAAGGAGACCGGTAAGCCAATCACGTACACCAGTGCAGACAGGGTAAACCAGATCCCAGGAATCTTCTCAAACTTCATTTATCCTCTCTGCGCTTGTCCGCCTCCAGTTCCTTTCGGACCACAATCCAGACGTTGCGGCCCGCGGCTGCGACCCCGAAGAGGAAGCCTATGATACTGAGATACGGAAAGGTGCCAAATTTACCGTCGAGCCAGTAGCCAAGGCCCGCGCCGATAAAGATGGCCAGGACTATCGATACACCTAGCTGGAGGGCATCGCCCACCACCTGCCAGGTTGTTTTCCACTGCTTCACGAAGTTTCTCTGATTAGCAGAAAAAGGTATGCCCTGTCAAGGTTTCCCGCGAGAGACTCTAACACAAAAAGCCCGTCTTCCGAGTGAAAAAAATTGTGCTGGGAATAAGCTCCTGGTACATCCATAGTATATACCAAACTAGGTTAGGGTCTGCACCCTTGGATGAAGCCGGCCCCCTCATCTCTGTGGGGCGGCCTTTCCAGGCCGCCGGCAGGCTGGAAAGCCTGCCCCACAAGAGGAGAAGGCTTCGCAGCCCCTCTCGATAGGAGGAAGGAGAGGGTGATCGTTGTGGCATAGCTGCCGGGCCGAGCCCATTAATTTGTCTGGACCAGCAATTGCTGCGTGATCAGAGCGGGGGAAGAATGAGTCTCTCGGAAAAATACAACCTCGGAATCACCGGCCGAATCGTAGAATCCTTCCTGGTTTCCAGGCTTCCTATCATTTTCATCATTGCTTCCCTACTGGCCGGCGCCGCGGCTCTGATTGCGACTCCTCGCGAAGAGGAGCCCCAGATCGTGGTCCCGATGATCGACGTGATGATCAATTTTCCCGGGGCCTCTGCGGCTGAAGTGGAAAACCTGGTTACCATAAACCTGGAAAGGAAGCTCTGGGAGGTGGACGGCGTTGAGTATGTCTACTCCGTTTCCCGACCCGGCGCAGCGGTGGTCACGGTCCGTTTCTATGTGGGCGAGGACCGGGAAGAAAGCTTGCTGAAGACCCACAGCAAGATCATGTCCTACGTCGATCACGTCCCACCAGGGGTGACCGGATGGGTGGTCAAGCCGGTGGAGATTGACGATGTGCCCATCGTCACCTTTGCGCTGTACAGCGATCGGAACTCGGACTACGAGCTCAGGCGAATCGCAGAGGAAATCCTCCACAAGATCCAGCGGAATCCCGATGCAGGTCGGGCCTACATCGTAGGCGGCCGAAAACGGCAGATCAGGGTCTTGCTGAGCCCCGAAAGAATGGCTGCCAGGCACGTCTCGGTCCTGGAAATGGAACGCAGCCTGAAGGGCGCGAATGTGAACCTCCGCGCGGGCACCATGGACGTGCTGAACCGCGAAATAGTCGTCGATGCAGGTCCTTTCATCCGCTCGGTAGATGAGCTCAAGCAGATCATGGTGGGGGTTCATGACGGCCGGCCCGTTTTCCTGCGTGACGTGGCAGAGGTGATCGACGGTCCCCAGGAAGCAACTTCTTACACCAGATTGGCCTTCGGTCCTGGCGCGGCTCACGATCCTGAAACCAGAGGATCTTCATTCGCGGCTCAGGGGAAATCGTACCCTCAGGTCACCATTGCGGTCGCGAAGCGAAAAGGGACCAACGCGGTCAAAGTTGCTGATGCTGTGGTTCAGTCGGTGGAGAAGCTCAAGGATGACGTAATACCTTCAGACGTTCATGTGCTGGTAACTCGGAATTACGGGAAAACCGCGGATGAGAAGGTCAACGAGCTCGTGAAGCATCTGGCTATTGCGGTGCTGAGCATTATCGCGCTCCTGACCGTGATGCTTGGGTGGCGTGAGGCCATGATCGTCGCGCTCGCGGTTCCCATGACCCTCGCGGTGACCTTGCTGGCCAATCTGCTCGTCGGGTACACGATCAACCGAGTGACTCTCTTTGCCCTGATCCTGTCGCTGGGCCTCCTGGTGGACGACCCCATCGTCGATGTGGAGAATATCCATCGTCATTTCAAGCTCAAGACTCACCCGCCGCTCGACGCGACTCTCCTCGCGGTGGATGAGGTGCGTCCGCCGACCATTCTGGCGACCCTCGCGGTGATTGCCTCGTTTATCCCACTCTTTTTCATCACCGGCATGATGGGCCCGTACATGCGGCCAATGGCCTTGAACGTCCCGGTCGCGATGATCATGTCGCTGGTGGTGGCTTTCACAGTGACTCCCTGGATTACGTACCATGCGTTGAAAAAGGAATACGAGCGAGACGAAAAGCCGTACGATTTCAAGACAGGCGCGTTGTACCGGACGTATGGCAGGCTTATCACTCCGTTCCTGGAGAACCGCCGCAAGAGCTGGTATTTCCTGGGTACCTTGATCGTGGTGCTGTTCGGATGCATCGCGCTCATCGTCGTGAAACTTGTCCCGGTAAAGATGCTCCCCTTTGACAACAAGAACGAGCTGCTCATCGTGGTGGATATGCCCGAAGGAACCACGCTGGAGGAGACTTCCCGCGTCGCGACGGATCTGGAGCGATACCTGGTCACGGTGAATGAGGTCCGAGATGTGGAGTCATTCGTGGGGGTTGCGTCTCCGATCGATTTCAACGGAATGGTCCGTCACTACTACTTGCGTGAAGGGAGCAACGTCGCGGAGCTTCGGGTGAATTTGCTCGATAAACACGAGCGAGCATTCCAGAGTCACGGCTTAGTGCTGAGATTGCGGCCGGATCTGGACAAGATCGCAGCCAAGCACGGAGCTAATCTCAAGATTGTTGAAGTCCCGCCGGGTCCTCCGGTCCTCTCAACCATCGTGGGTGAGGTTTATGGACCACCTGAGGCTTCTTACGACGAGTTGGCCGCTCAGGCGGCAAAGGTGGGACGAGTCATGCGAGCCACCCATCAGGTGGTCGACGTGGACGATACGGTGGAAGCCCCTCAAAAGAGATACCAGTTTGTGGTGGACCGCACCAAGGCGGGACTCGCCGGCATAAACGTCGAAGAAGTAGCCCGGTCGGCCAAGATCTTTCTTGGTGGAGATTCACCCACAGTGATTCATCAAGACACGGAGCGAACACCGCTTGAAGTGAACTTCCGCTTGCCCAGAAGTCTGCGGTCACGTGAACAGGATATGGGAGTTCTTCGGGTTAAGGCCGCGGACGGTTCCATGGTACCGTTCAACGAGCTGGGGCACTTGGAAGAAACGGTGATCGACAAATCTATCTATCGCAAAAACATGCGTCGCGTGGTCTTTGTGATGGCAGAGACTGCGGGGCGCAGCCCGGTCGATGCCATACTGGACTTGCAGGGCAGCATGAAGAGCGCGCCGTTGCCTCCGGGCTTTAAGGTGGACTGGGCGGGCGAGGGTGAGTGGAAGATCACTTTGGAGGTATTCAGAGACTTGGGGCTTGCGTTCGCCGGAGCGCTGCTGCTGATCTATATCCTGCTCGTGCAGCAGACGGAATCGTTTGTGATACCGCTGGTGATCATGGTAGCCATACCGCTCACCCTGATCGGCATTTTACCGGGGTTTGCGCTGTTGAATCTTCTCCTCGCGCAAGACATCGGGATGTATCGCGATTCAATATTTTTCACCGCCACGAGCATGATCGGGATGATCGCGCTTGCCGGCATTGTGGTGAGAAACTCCATCATTTTGATCGACTTTATCCATGTCCGCGTCAATCAGGGCCTTGATCTCAAGCAGGCGATCGTCGAATCCGGCGCGGTGCGATTCACGCCGATTCTACTTACTGCGGGAGCGGCGATTTTTGGGTCCTGGATTATCACGCTTGACCCTGTCTTCTCAGGTTTGGCCTGGGCCTTCATATTCGGGATTTTTGCGTCGACGCTCTTCACGCTCCTTGTTGTACCCATTGTGTATTACCTTATTTACGGCCGACGCGCAGGGCAGGCTTCTTCAGGGGCTCAGGCTGCCCGCTGAATCTTCCAGATTCCGCTTGACACGATCCCCGGAGAAGACCACTATATGCGCTCAAAAGACCTGTGACCACGGGGCGGGAGCAGGACTCTGTCGGTAAATCCGGAAATTCGATAAACCTTCATTCTCCGCAAACTGCGACGTGTACTCTGATCGTTCCGTTTTGTTCGTCGGCGTTCCGTTTCGTGTCCCGGGGAGCGGTTCTTACAACGCGATCGGGAGTAGCAGTGTCTGCATCGGCGCTTTGGGGCATCTAGAAATGCCACAAATAACCGATTGGTTTTCAAGCAAGATTGAAACCGACCGGAATGAAATGCAAGGAGGGTGACCATGTCAAATGGGGGAGGCGGTTGGTCAATTCTGTGGAAGAACGAAGAGTGGCTTGCTGTTTGGATTGGCTTCCTGATTATTATCCTGTCCCTGGTGGGTATGAAGGTCGTCATGCCCAACTTCAAGTGGATCTCGGGCGGGGAAGTCACGGACTATTCAGCGGACAGAGGCCTTCGCGCGGACAAGCTGGCAAGCCAGGCCGCGGCTAAAGGAGACACAGCTCTTCAAAGCCAGGCTCAAGCACTTAAGGCCGCGTTGGAAAAGAAAGACATGAAAGAGATTTCCGGGGCTGCCAAGAAGTTCGAGGCAGCTGCCAAAGAGGTCAAAGACAAAGATCTGAAAAAGATGGCCGGTTCGCTTGCCAAGGATACAAAGGCATTTGCAGACAGGCCGCCAGGCAAGGTCTTCACGGCTGACAACATCAAATGGTCCATTTACATCGGAATCGGGATGCTCATCCTCAGCGTCATTGCGATGGCGCTCATGGGACGCAATGTCGGCTTGTTCATCGTGGGCTTTCCAGTCGTGTTCGTAATTTCGTGGATAGCGCTCTTTCTAGCTGGGAACTACTCGGTCAATGTGTACGGGCTTGAGTACGTCATATGGTGCTTGCTCATCGGGCTCATTATCAGCAATGTCATCGGGCTCCCGGATTGGCTGAAGCCCGCGGTCCAGACGGAGTTCTACATCAAGACAGGTCTGGTCATCCTCGGCGCAGGCATTCTCTTCAAGGAGATCCTCGAGGCGGGCGCGCTGGGAATTATTCAGGCTCTGTGCGTCGTGGGCGTGGTTTGGTACTTCTGCTACTGGGTTTGTCAGAAGCTTGGGGTGGACGATGATTTCTCCGCGATTCTCTCCAGCGCGGTCTCAATCTGCGGAGTATCCGCGGCGATCGCGACTTCCGGTGCAATCAAGGGCGATCCCAAGAAGTTGAGCTACACCACGTCGCTGGTGCTTGTGTGCGCGGTCCCCATGATGGTATTGCAGCCGCTCATTTCCAAGAGCTTGGGAATCCCGGATGCCGTAGCCGGCGCGTGGCTCGGAGGCACCCTGGACACCAGCGGGTCCGTGGTCGCGGCTGGTTCGCTGATCAGTGACGTGGCAATGAAGGTGGGTGTCATCGTCAAGATGTCCCAGAACGTGCTCATCGGAGTGGCGGCCTTCATCCTGGCGGTGGTCTGGACATTTAAGACCGCAGCCCAAGTTCCCGGCGGCGAGAGGCCTGGAGCCATCGAGATTTGGAACAGGTTCCCCAAGTTCGTCCTGGGCTTCATGGCCGCGTCGATCCTCTTCTCTTTCTTCCTGAGTCCCCAGGTCGTGGGTGCAGTCAAGGGCCAATTGGGAGGCTTGAGGCTCTACTGGTTCGCCCTGGCCTTCACGTCAATCGGTCTGGAAACGAACTTCCGTGAACTGGTGGGCATGGAAGGCGGCCGACCGGCCGCGGGCTTCCTGATCGCTCAGGGCTTTAACATCTTCTGGACCCTTCTTCTTGCTTATTTGCTCTTCGGCGGAATCCTGTTCGTTGCGCCGAAGTTCTAAGGGTGAGTTTGCCCGAAGAGGGCTACCCATAGCCTGTATAACGAGGCCGGCGGGTTCGCCGGCCTCTTCGCAACGGTTGTATTTTTCTGCGACAAGAAGATGGCGCAACCTATCGCCATCTTCTTTTTTGTCCTGTGCCCCTCAGCAGGAATTCAATGGTGATTTCACTTGATAATAGCAGTGGAGCCGTGCGTTCCGAGGTTCCCCGAAGGGGAATACTGTGAGTAGCCCTGGGTGAAACCCAGGGGAGGAGAGCCTCAATCAGACTCTGTCACGGCCCTGAAAGGGTCGACCCTTTCAGGGCCGAAAAGAACTAATTATTGCTTGCCGCGTACCACGGGCTTCACCCGTGGCTATTCAACGTAATGCCCCTTCGGGGCACAGAACGGAAAGACCGGTAGAGCCAACAGAGGGGCTTGCGATCGTTGACCGCAGTGCTTAGCTAGTAACCAGACGTGTGTGATGTGCGATGAGCGCGGAGTACCTGGATTTTCTGTATTCTTCCTCGGCCGGCAGACGACATAAATTGACCCATCCGCCGAGGGGCCTGTGAACCTAACCTTCGAGATGTTCGTACGATGTTCAATGGAGAAAGGGCGTAATATGATCAGTGAAAAGATTCAGGACGCATTCAATAAGCAGCTCAATGCCGAGCTGTATTCCTCGTACCTTTACTTATCCATGGCTGCTTATTTTCAGTCGGTGAATTTGCTCGGTTTCGCGAACTGGATGCGATGCCAGGCTCAAGAGGAGCTTTTGCACGTGATGAAGTTCTACACCTTCATTTTGGACCGAGGCGGAAAGGTGACACTCACCGCGGTGGAAGGCCCGCCCATCAAATGGGATTCGCCCCTTCAGGCATTTGAGGATGCCTATGCTCATGAGCAGAAAGTCACCGGGCTGATCAACGACCTGGTGGATCTTGCTCTACAAGAGCGAGACCACGCGGCAAATGCCTTCCTCCAATGGTTTGTGACCGAGCAGGTGGAAGAGGAGGCGTCCGCAGACGGGGTAGTGCAGCAGCTCAAACTCGCGGGGGACCAAGGCGGCGGGCTGTTCATGATCGACCGGGAACTGGGCCAACGCACATTTACTTACCCGGCCGCTGGCGTGATGGCTGCGGAATAACCCATGGCGCGTGTGCATTCAGTTGCGCGGCGAGAAGAGGGCGAGATGGTTCGCACAGGGAAAACCGTGCCGCCCAATGTCGTCACCCCGGCGAAAGCCGGGGTCCAGTCCAGCGCGGAATGCGGGATTCAAAAACCTGGATTCCGGCTTCCGCCGGAATGACGGGCTGCTGTCTTCTAACTGTTACCTCTTTCCCAGCGTAACCGAATGGATATCGTGGCACGCTTCATAGTTCATGAGTCCGGTGAGAACAATGGTAAAATGCTCTTCGAGGGAATCGGATTACGTACAAGCTCCCACAAAATTAGGCTTCAGAGGAGGAAATTGATGAGCACAGGATCGGAGAGATCGCTGCGAATGCTGGCCACCGCGCTGGAAAAGGAAGAACGCGGCAGGGATTTCTACAAGGAAGCTGTCGGCAAGTGCACTAACGAACTGGGCAAGGATATCTTCAGCACCCTGACGATCGAAGAGGGGATACACATCAAGCGGGTCAAGGAGATCTACGACTCTCTCCAGCGCGGAGAAGCCTGGACAGGCAAGTGGAAAGAATACAAGCTGCAAAACGAAGATCTCCAGCAACTCTTCAAAGAGCGCATTCACAAACTGGGACCGAACGTGCAAGCAGGAACGACCGATCTGGAAGCTCTGGAAGTGGGCCTGGGCTTCGAGCAGAGCGCAATCAAATTTTACGAGCAAGAACTCGCCTCGGCCACTGACCCCTTAGAGAAAGAGTTCATCCAACGGATGATACTGGAAGAACACGCGCACTACGCATCCTTGGCCGACGTGAAGCTCTACTTGACCAATCCGCAATCGTACTTCATAGAGCACGAACGCCACACACTCGACGGCGCGTGATGCCGATGCATGACCGGCCTCCGCGCCGGTAATTCCGGGAAGGGCAGGCACGAGACCTGCCCCTACGGCGACCGCGCTGGTAATGCCAAGACCACACCTGTCATTTGACAAGGCTAATGCGAATCGGTAGGGGCGCCCCTTGTGGGTGCCCGGTAATGACGGGCCTCCGCATCGGTCATTTCGGGAAGAGCGGGCACGAGGCCGGCCCCTACTTTCAAGAAAAGAGGGTGGGGGAGTTCCGTGAAACATGACCGCAATCGGTGGGAAAGCCGTTACGGCCGTGAGATTCCGGATTTCGTCGATCCTGATCCGCTTCTCTGCGAACATCTGAAACTGCTCACCTCGGGTGTTGCGCTTGATCTGGGGAGCGGATTCGGGGCCAATTCCTTGTTCGTGGCGGAATCAGACTACACGGTCCATGCGCTGGATATCAGCTTCAACGCACTTTCCGCTTTGAATAAGGAAGCTCGTCAACGCGGTCTTGATGTGGCCTGCGTGGTCGCGGATCTGGACGAGTATCCACTCCCAAAAGCTTATTACGATCTCGTGCTGGTCTTTTACTTCTACGCGAAGGCCTTGATGAGCCCGATCCAGGACTGCTTGAAACGCGGCGGGCTTCTCTTTTACGCGACCTACAATTTCCGGCATACCAGCGTGAAGCCTGAGTTCAACCCTGCGTATCTGCTCCCTCGGGGAGGGCTCTCGCCATTTTTCCCTAAATTGGAGATAATTTTGGATGAGCCGGAAGCAGGACCGGACCGAAACGTGTCGCGCTTCATCGGCCGGAAAGCTCACAGCGGTTCTCAATAATTGTCGCGGAATGAGATCTCGATTCGGTTTCTCCCCCGAAGGGGGAGGACCTTGAGTAGTCCCGCGTGCCGCGGGATGCAACCCGTGGTATGCAGGATCATCAGCCGATTCCTTCCGGCCCCGAAGGGGTCGACCCTTTCAGGGTCGATATTCGGGGATTGGCGGGGGTGCCTCCCCCTGGGTTTCACCCAGGGCTATTCAAGGTATTCCCCTTTGGGGAATTACGGAACGCAAAAGAAGTCTACTGAAAGTCACGGTCGGTTAACTGGTAAAGACGCGCTGAGAACAGAGAGCTTCACTCTGGAGGGACATTCCGTCCAAAGAACCCTACCGACTGTGGAGGCATAAGGTGCTCAGTCCTCTGGATGGTATGAGAATTGCCACCGATGCGCTTCGGGTGAACGTGATGCGTTCATTGCTCACCATGCTGGGGATTGTGATCGGCGTGGGAGCGGTGATCGTGATGGTTGCGGTGGGCGCGGGGGCTCGTGAAATGATTGGCGCGCAAATCCGCTCGATCGGAAGCAATCTGCTCCTGGTAGTTCCGGGCGCGACCACTCAGAGCGGCGTAAGCATGGGAGCGGCCACAGTGCATACGCTGATCAGCGCGGACGCGGAAGCGATTGAGCGTGATTGTCCTGCGGTGAAATATGCCGCGCCGGTCTGGGGTGAAGTGACCCAAGCGGTTTACGGGAACAAGAACTGGCGAACCAGGATCACCGGTACCACCAACGAATACTTCCTCATCAGAGAATGGTCTTTACGCTATGGCAGGGACTTTACGGCTCAGGAGCAACGCAGGGCAGCCAAGGTGTGCATACTCGGTTCCACGGTGGTTGACAACCTGATGGGATCGACCTACGTGCTCGGTAAGATAGTGAGAATACAGAATGTGCCCTTCCAAGTAATCGGCGTGCTGGACTCAAAAGGCCAGTCCCCCAGAGGTGAAGACCAGGACGACGCGATCTTCGTTCCGATCAAGACCTCGCAGACCAGGCTCTTTGGCAGCCCGTTCCGGGACGAGATAAGGGCGATTCTTGTCCAGGCCAAGACCATAGAGCAAATCCCCGAAGCCGAGAAGCAGATTGACGACGTGCTCTCGCGACGCCACAAGATGAGCCGGTACCAAGAAAAGGATTTTTCTGTCCGCAACCTCACCGAAGTGCTCAACACTGCGCAGAGAACACTGAACATCATGACCGCGCTGCTGGGGGCCATTGCCGCGATTTCCCTGCTCGTGGGCGGAATCGGCATCATGAATATCATGTTGGTTTCGGTTACCGAGCGAACAAGAGAAATCGGCATCCGCGCCGCGGTAGGCGCGCGGTCTTTTGACATCCTCTTCCAGTTCCTTATCGAAGCCGCGGTACTTTCCATGTTGGGCGGGATGATTGGGCTTATGGTTGGAATCGGAGGCGCGTTCATCTTTGCGCACATGAGTGGCTGGCCAGCGCTGATCAGTCCTTCGGTGGTGCTGGTCGCTCTCCTGTTCTCTGCCGCGGTGGGAGTCTTCTTTGGATTCTATCCTGCGTACAAGGCCTCTCGGCTCAGACCGATAGAAGCACTACGACACGAGTAGCCAGGCGTGCCAGTGTAAGCTGGCCTCAATAATGGCTCAATGAGGCGACGGCCCATGACCTCGTCGATCACCACGGAACATGAAAATACACCCATGAGTTTGGTGCCACGGACGTGCCGCCAGGCTCGTCCGTGCACGGATGAGTCCCGCTAGGCGCGGAACACATCCGTGGCACCAAGCAAAGCGAGTAGGTCGGATTGAGCGACGCGATATCCGACGTGATGTTCCACCGAATGGCGTCGGGTTTCGCATGGCTCAACCCGACCTACGAGGCTGAATGAACTCTCAGCCTTGGGACAATTATTGAATCCTCAATCCCACGAGACTAGTTCGGCTTGGCTGGCCGGACCCGCTGTCGTGGAGGCGCCACCCCGCGACCTGGCCCTCCAGGACCTATGCCTATGCCGAAGCCGGTTCCGCCTGGAAACGGGGTGATTACAATTGGTTCCTCGGACGGGTCTTGTATGAGAGGCTCGGAGATCTCTTCGGGCGGCTCCTCACGGCGTGGTGGCCGCTTCACGCAATTGCCGCCGCGACAAATCTGTCCTTTGGGGCAGTCGCGGTTGCTTTGACATCCTTCGAGCTCCCCGGTGGGAACAGTGGTCAGTGTTGTGATGCCGTTGGTGGGTAGAGGTTCGCATTGGCAGGTGGCCAAATTAAGCCGCTGTCGCTCAGGGCAGGTCATCTGGCTTTGACAAACGCCGTTCACACATCTCTGGCACGAAGAGCACTGGGTGTCCGCCTCGCACTGCCTAGAAATAAAGTTTGTAGCCGGACGGCATTCGCAGCTTTGCCGGTCAAGGTATTGGCCGTCGGGGCATATTCGCGGGACACAGCTATTGTCACGGCATACCTCGCAACGGCCGCACTGCTCGTTAGTCTGGCATGGTTGAATGGGAGGTAGTGGTACGGTGCTGTCCTGCCCCTGGCAAACCGGACACCGCTGTGGAGCAGCGCTGCTCACGTCATAACTCGGAATAAAGCCCGGCGGACACTGCGGGACGCATCCCTGCCCGGGCAACAGGTACTGTCCGGGGGGACACGGACATTCGCACTGGCATGTCTGCGGATTATACCTTGCTCCGTTCCGGCAAGGTTCGCATTGGCCGGTCCCTACGCTTGCCAAGGTCACCGGACGTCCACGGTCCTCGCATGGGCAACGGCATTCACCGGTCCGCGGATCGTATATTTGGCCGGGAGGACAGCACTCTTTGTCTTTAGGCTCCCGAGGAGGTATCGGAACGACAGGGAACAACACCACTCCTGCAGGTGGCAAGAAGACGTCCGCCACGTTGAGTATCACCTCAGTCTTAAGCCTTTCACACGCGGGCACGTCCTCAGGCAGGGTCTTGGGAATAGTGGTTCTCTTGACCAGTTTGGTCATGGTGTCGGTGGAAACCCATCTGATCTCGCTCGGTTCCTTATCCCTCTCCACATCCACTTCTTGGCAAGACGTTAAGACTCGGAATTCTTTGGTCTCAGGCGAGACATTTCGCACGCGGACCTTTCCCCACAACACGGTCACGGTTGTGAGTGCCTCATTCATCGACTGGACGATGAAATCCGCGGCGCGATCCGATGGCAACACTTCTATCCACGCAGTGTGCGTGCCAATGATGAACGACGATGGAGGGTCTGTCTTCGGAAGGGACTTGATAAAGCGCACCGATCCCTTCATGACGTAGCCCACGAACCGATAGGACGCGCCCGCGCGCTCAAACTCCTTGAAGCCGAAAACCGAGTCCGCGCCCAACGAGCCGTGGGTCACTTCCGGCGCGGGCTGCCAGCCTGCTGACGGACTGTACGCGTTGAAAACCCCTTTCCACCATATCTTGCTGTTCTTGCCGGTGGCCAAGAAATCCATGACGTACAGAGGCGATTTGACAGCTATTTTCTTAAACTTCGCTTCCCCCGCACGTTGAACTTGGGCATCTCCTTGGATTGCCCCGACTGTGGCCAGAACTTCCCTTTGGTACGCAGCGGGCGCTGCGGTAGGAGCCTGACCCGCGGCCCACCCCGATGACAATTGCCAGACTATTAATGCCGCTGAAGCAAGAAGTAATCCCCGACCGATATTAATTCTGAACATTGTCCTTAAGCCCCCCTCTCTTTAATTAGGTTCAAGTTACTGGAATATTGGAAAAAAACTTACTAATTGACGCGCCGCCGTGAGGCATCTTGCCGTAATCGCACGCGGCAGTACAAAGACGGACCATTAATCATTGTAGTGTAGTTTCGACAGAAAATGGTTCCCATTCGTTCCTCCGATCACACAGATGCGCCGGCTCCCCTGGCAACCGAAGATTTACTCACGTCTCATGTCCCCCATTTACTTCCGGCCAGTGGGCTGGTATGAGGGTAGGGGCCCGCGTTCCCCAGGTGTGCTCTGATGCAGTAGGAAGCGAGAGGGCTTCCGCCTCTGTAGGAAAATGAATATGATGTATGGAGAAGCCCGGGTCGGTAATCCAAGAGGTGAATCCTGGAGCGGACCGTAGTCAGATGACCTTGCTGGAGTTGTCGGTAGGCGTTCATGAATATAATTGGAATTTCGGCATTTTATCATGACAGTGCAGCGGTTCTGGTGAAGGACGGCAAAATCGTGGCTGCCGCGCAGCAGGAACGCTTTTCGCGGGTAAAGCACGACCATCGCTTTCCCCACGAAGCCTTGGCCTACTGTCTGAAAGAGGGCAAAGTCACGGCCAAGGACATCGACTACGTCGTCTTCTACGACAAACCGTTCATCAAGTTCGAGCGGCTCCTAGAAACATACCTGGCCTTTGCCCCGCGGGGTTTGGCGTCGTTCATCATTGCCATGCCGCTTTGGCTTAGACAGAAGCTCCATATGCCCAAGCTGATCGGCCAGAGCATCGGATACGACGGCAAGATCATATTTCCCGAGCATCACGAATCTCACGCGGCCGCAGCCTTCTTTCCCTCGCCGTACCATCGTGCAGCGTTCTTGACCATGGACGGCGTGGGTGAGTGGACCACAACCAGTTGGGGCGTGGGTGAGGGCAACAAGGTCCGGATCGAGTACGAAATCAAGTTCCCGCATTCGCTGGGCTTGCTCTATTCCGCGTTCACCTACTTCACGGGATTTAAAGTGAATTCAGGCGAATACAAACTCATGGGACTTGCGCCGTACGGTGAGCCGAAATACGTCGACGTGATCATGAAAGAGCTGATCGACATCAAGGACGATGGTTCGTTCAAGCTCAACATGGATTACTTCACGTACCCGTACGGCCTGACCATGACAGGCAGAGCGTTTGAAAAGCTCTTCGGAGGGCCGCCACGCAAGCCGGAAGCCAAGCTTACCCAACGTGAAATGGACCTTGCCAGGTCCATCCAAGTGGTTACCGAAGAGGTCATGTTGCGAACCGCTCGGCATATTCACAAGATGACCGGCGAAAAGTACCTCACTTTGGCCGGAGGCGTGGCGCTCAATTGCGTGGGCAACGGCCGTATCCTCCGCGAAGGGCCGTTCGAGGACATCTGGATCCAGCCTGCTGCGGGAGACGCGGGCGGAGCGCTTGGAGCAGCGCTTTTCCTCTGGCATCAACTGCTCGGCAACGAACGCGTGACCGACGACGTGCACGATTCTCAGATGGGTTCCTATCTCGGGCCGGAATACTCTGAGCAGGAGATAAGAGAATTCCTGGAATCTCACGGGTATCCGTACGAATACCTCTCGGACGGGAACGTTCCGGCGAAGGTGGCTGACCTTATAGCTGAAGGAAAAGTAATCGGATGGTTCCAGGGTCGGATGGAATTCGGCCCGCGAGCTCTCGGGTCCCGTTCGATCATCGGAGATGCCCGGAATCCGAAAATGCAGTCTCAGATGAACCTGAAGATCAAGTATCGGGAGAGCTTCAGGCCGTTTGCGCCGTCAGTCCTCATGGAAAACGTGAAGGATTACTTTGAGCTGGATCGGCCGTCGCCCTACATGCTCCTCGTGGCGTACGTGGATGAAGACAGGCGCCGGCAGATGACTTCGGAAGAGGAACGACTCTGGGGCATCGACAAGCTCAACGTGGCACGATCCGAAATTCCGGCGATTACCCATGTGGATTATTCCGCTCGGATCCAAACCGTGCACAAGGATACGAATCCGCTTTATCACCGGATGATCGAGGAGTTTCGCAACAAGACCGGGTGCCCGGTTATCGTGAATACGTCATTCAACGTGCGTGGAGAGCCTATCGTGAATAGCCCGGCGGACGCATATCTCTGTTTTATGCGCACGGAGATGGACTATCTGGTGATGGGACCTTTTGTCCTGGACAAGAAGAACCAACCACCGCTGAAAGATGACGTCGACTGGAGGAAGCAGTTCGTGCTCGATTGACGGACGAAGCCACCGAGAAAGCAACATGAGAATCGCTGTGGAAGCCATTTCCAAATTCAGCGGCCTTTGTAGGGGCGCACGGCCGTGCGCCCCTACAGGGCTTGCGCGATGCAGGGCCCTGCACAGTATGGTTGGAGCAGTGGGGCCAGCCCAAAACAAAGATTGGGGGCACGCGAGACATAATACATGAGCATCATTGCCGAAATCAGAGATGAGATAAAGGCGGTTTACAAAGAACCGAGCAGCCGCGACCTGACTTTGCTCGCGGTTCTCTTTCTTGGCGTGTGCAGTCTGGTCGGGGCTTATCAGCTCTTTTGGAAAGGATCGGGCTCGGGGTACTATTGGATAGGGGTAGGGATCGCTCTGTGCTTGTCGAGACTGATCCCGCCCTTTTTCCGGCGTCTGTACAGGCTGTGGGTGAGCTTCGCAGTTGTTCTGGGCTATTTTGTCTCGCGGGCCATTCTGCTCATCGTGTTCTATCTGGTGTTGGTTCCCACCGGGCTGATCATGCGAGTTGTGGGCAGAGATCCGATGGAACGCAAATGGGACCCGCAATCGCCATCGTATTGGATCAAGAAGGAGCCCGAGGAAGACTCCAGTATTGAAAGATACCAAAAACAGTTCTAAGAAAAGGATAGAAGTGAGGAGTTAGGAGGCAACCCCATGTCTCTGGTCGGAGAATTTTGGGATTTCATGAAAGTTCGGAAGAAATTCTGGCTGGCGCCGATCATCATAGTTCTGGTGATCCTGTCGGCCTTCATCATTCTGGCAGCCAGTTCGCCTGTGGCCGCGCCGTTCATCTATACGCTCTTCTGAGCAAGACGATTATACGGCCAGGAGCTCGACAGAGCTTCTGGCGCCAACCTTGCGAGCAAGCCGGGAGGATAGCTCATGTCACTGATCCAAGAATTCTGGGATTTCATGAGAGTCCGGAAGAAGTTTTGGTTGGCGCCGATTATCATCGTGCTGGTGATCTTATCGGCATTTATCCTTCTGGCGACCAATGCGCCGATCCTGATGCCGTTTGTCTACCCGTTCGTCTAAGGGGCGGCAGCAAGGCCCGTTTAGTTGATGTCTCAATCCGTGGAAACCCCTTCTTGGGCAAGGAGGGGTTTTCCGGTTTCTTGTCTGAAAATGTCCGGACGGGTCTCTCTCCTAAGCTCCTTAATGCCGTCATCCCGGTGAAAACCGGGATCCAGGGAGTCTGGATTCCGGCTTTCGCCGGAATGACGGACAGATGCGTGACCGCGGCGTTTTCATATTCCGTTGTGACCGATAGGTCACGGCAGTTCGTACGAGTATCCCAGGAGGAGTTGATGGCCGAATCGAAGCAATCCCCCGCATCGGTCGGTTCTTCGCCAACCGACAATGCGACCGCAACGCCGAACGCGGGCCAAGGAGATCGAGTACAATCTCATCCCCGAAAAAGGAGCGCGTTCGTGCGGGCTATCTTGACCACAGTCTATGTGCTCTTCCTGTTGGGGACCGTGGTCGCGATCCTGGCAGGGGTGGAATATTGGGCCTATCGGCAAATAAAGAACTCGCCGATGGGCAAGGCTTACCAAGATCGCGATATAGACATGGTGCGGCATAGTTCCCAGAAGGTCTCCCCGATCTTCGGATACGAGCCCACGCCTGGTTTCGCTTCGATTCGTAATACTCGCCTGGGCAACGCGTACGAATATATCAACGAACAGAGCTTCAAAGATTTTGAAGAAGTGCCTTTGGAAAAACCCGAGGACGAGTACCGCGTCTTTGTGACAGGAGGCTCGGTGGTCTTCGGTCGAGGGCCGGTTCCTCCCACCGACGCGGTTGCGGATTACTATGAAGTCACCTATCGCTGGACCATTCCGCACATTATCGAGCAACTGCTGAATGCTGACCCACGAATCCGCGAAAAGATCGGCGGCAAGCATGTTCGGGTTATCAACGCGGGGATCGCGGGTCACGTGATCCACCACAACTTGCTTCGGTACCTGGGCAAGATCCGTTTATACAAGCCCGATCTGATCATATCGTTGGACGGCGCCAACGAGGTGCACACGGTAGCTCGACCGCTTCAGGACTGGAACTACTTCACTGAAGGTCCTTATTACGCAGTTATATCAGACTTGCTGGATCTCAGCGGGAGCGGGCTCGCCAACTACCTAGCGCTATGGTTGAAGAGAAATAGCTACTTTTTCGCGTGGCTCGCGATGCGGAAAGGAGAAGCTCCTGGAATACTTATTGAAAACGTGGGCTTTTCCGCGCTTCCTCGAGACCCGACTCCGGAAGAGATGGCCGTTCTCGATCGGAACATCGATCAGGTCACGGATACTCTGGCTATTTATCATCGAGTTCTGGATACCGATCGCGTGCCTCATGTCTTTGCCTTGCAACCTATGCTCAGAAACTGCAAAAAGAAGCTCACTCCGATTGAGACCGAGATCGAGCGGGTCACGGGCATGCAGAAAATCGGTTTCTACTACGCGGAGGATACGTACAATCGGCTCGTAAAGCGAGCGAAAGAACGAGGCCGCGATGCGGGCCTGGACGTGATGGACCTTACGGCGATATTTGACCCTGTGAACGAATGGGTCTTCACCGACTGGTGTCACCTGACCAATGGCGCGAACTATATCTTGGCGAAAGAGCTTACGAATCAGGTCAAGACCCGCGTGTTTGGGCTGCCGCTCCTGCCGGACGATCCGCTGAAGCAACCCTTGGATTCCTATTTCCGGGATTACGCAAAGACCGCGAAAGTGCTTGTGAACGGCAAGATCGCGGATCGTGGCCTCCATATTCTCAAAGGATATCCAGGCCCGGAGTCGCTTCAGGTTCCGCCGGGAACCGCAGAAAAGCCTGCACAGATTGTTCTGGACCTGGGCGAATCGGTACCGATCTCGCGGCTGAGGATCGTCTGGGGCGGTCCGGATTCTACACCTAAGGCCTGGGCCGTGGAGTTTTCAATGGACGGCAAAAGCTGGACCGACTGGGTACGCGAGAACGAAACAAAGCCGGACCCGTTCGATCAGTGGCCTGGATTTGAATATTACGCGCCAAAGGAGACCCAGGCCCGATACGTGCGATACACGCCCCTGGGTAAATCGAGCGGTAAGCCCATAGAGCTGAGGCAGATCAGTCTGTTCCGTTGAGGACGGTTGGTTGCTAGGGCAATTCTGCGGTTACGAGGGGCGAGAATGTCCTTGCGAGTCCCACGGGACGAAGCAATTCGTAGGGGCAGGCCTTGTGCCTGCCCATCCTGGGATGAATTGACCTAGGGCAGGCACAAGACCTGCCCCTACAAAGGAATCCGGGCAGTTTACGGCCTCACGTAACCGAATGGATTCTGCAGAGCGCCAAAAACATTTGTCTCTGGAAAAGAAATAGGTTATAAAAAAAAATTCAGTTTCGTTTTACTCCAACCGGGGTGCCCTTGGGCACGGGTTGGAGTGGAGAGATTCACATGGCGAACCAGAAGTTGAAAACGTGCAGAGGAGCCGCGAAGAGATTCACGGTCCTCAAGAGCGGCAAAATCAAGCGGAAGAAGGCTTACCACAGCCATATCCTGACCAGCAAGAGCACCAAGCGCAAGAGGGGCTTGAGGAAGAACACGTTCATCGATGCCAGGGACACCGCGCAAATCCATCGCCTCTTGCCCTATGGTTAGGTGTATTGCAGGTCTCCGGATGGGAGTCGTCCCTCTAGGGTTACTCCGGTCTTGGAGCCGCTGTTTTTTGTGAGCTAATTGAAGGAGAGCGCTATGCCGAGAGCAAGATCATCGCCCGCCAGTCGGGCCAGACGAAACAAGATTCTTACATTGGCCAAGGGGTATGTGGGTGGCCGAAGCAGGACCCTGAAGCAGGCCAAAGAGACCGTGGAAAAAGGGCTCTGCTATGCGTACCGCGACCGACGCGCGCGCAAGCGTGACTTCCGACGCCTGTGGATAACCAGAATCAACGCGGCGTGCCGACTGAACGGCCTTCCGTACAACCGCTTCATTGAGGGCCTCAAGCGAGCGCATATCGAGCTGGATAGAAAGGTGCTCGCGGACATCTCCGTGGCCGAGCCCGGCGCATTCAGCCAGATCGTTCAACAGGCGAGAACGGCTTTGCAGAGCTGACAAACGACGGTAGGGGGGCGGCGAAGGGCTTCTGAGGGTCCATTGGGCCCAAGAGGCTCGCTGCCCAATTTCCCGATGCGCAAGGAGAGCGGTCACATACGACCGCTTTTTCAGTTCGTGAGGATACGATGATAGAGCGACTGGAAAAGCTGAGGGCCGATACCCTTGAGCTTTTGACGCAACTCCATGACGCGCGAGCGATGGCGGATGCCAGAACAAGCGTCTTGGGTCGCAAGGGCGAACTCACTGCCATTCTGAGAGGTCTCAAAGACCTCTCGCCTGAAGAACGCGGCCAGGTGGGACGCGTGGCCAACCTGGTCAAGGCGGAGCTGGAAAAGAAATTCGACGAGGCCGAACAGGCGCTCCAGGACGCGCACGAACAGGAAAGGCTCTCAGTAGAGTTCGTGGATGTTACCCTGCCGGGCAGGAGATTCATCCCGGGCCGCTCACATATTTTGCACCGGGTCACGGACGAAATTATCAATATATTCGCGGGACTGGGCTTTCAGCTCGCGGAAGGTCCCGAAGTGGAACTGGACTATTACAACTTCGAGGCCTTGAATATCCCGCGGGATCATCCTGCACGCGACATGCAAGACACCTTCTACTTCTCCGAGAACGTGGTTCTGCGGACACATACTTCGCCGGTCCAGATTCGCACCATGGAAAAGCAGCAACCGCCCGTGCGCGTCATCTGTCCGGGCAAGGTTTACCGCCGCGACGCGGACATGACCCATTCTCCTATGTTCATGCAGGTGGAAGGTCTCTGGGTGGATGAGGGCATCGCTTTCTCCGACCTCAAGGGCATACTCGTGGCATTCGTGCACGAATATTTTGGGCAGGGCGTGGAATTGCGATTCCGTCCGAGCTTCTTCCCTTTCACCGAGCCGTCCGCGGAAGTGGATATTCAGTGTGTGATCTGCGGAGGGAAGGGCTGCAGAACCTGCTCCTTCTCAGGATGGCTGGAGATCCTCGGCTCCGGCATGGTGGATCCGGAGCTTTACCGGTTTGTCAATTATGATCCCGAAAAATACTCAGGTTTTGCCTTTGGTTTGGGGATCGAACGGGTCGCAATGCTCAAATATGGGGTGCCGGACATTCGCACCTTCTATGAAAACGATTTTCGCTTCCTTAACCAGTTCTAATCTTCGGGAAAGGGTGACACGGACATGCTCGTCAGCTTCAATTGGCTGAAAGAGTTCGTCGAGATAGACCGGCCCGCGCATGAGATCGCGGAAATGCTCAGCATGAGCGGAATCGAGGTGGAAAGCATCACTCATGTGGGCGAGGGCCTCGGCAGAATCCTCACTGCACGAGTTGACGAGATACTTCCTCATCCCTCAGCGGACACGCTTCACCTCGCGAACATCAGTTTGGGTGACCGCTCCGAAAGGGTTGTCTGCGGCGCGCCCAACCTCAAGGTCGGTCAAATTGTGCCATACGCGCCGCCCGGGGCGTCGTTGCCGTCTGGGCTGGAGATTGCTGCGCGCGAGATACGCGGCGTGCTCTCTCCGGGCATGATCTGCTCCGAAAGTGAACTCGGCCTGGGAGACGATAAATCCGGAATACTGGAGCTGGATTCTTCCGCGGTTCCCGGCCTTCCCCTGACCACGGCTCTTCCGTTTATCGACGACTATATCCTGGAAACCGGCGTGACACCGAACCGAGGCGATTGTCTCTCCATTCTGGGGACTGCCCGAGAAGTCGCCGCACTTACCGGCAAAGATTGGCGACTGCCCGAAATGGATATCCGGGAATCGCCCGATTCCATCCACGACCGCATGACGATCGAAGTTCCCGACGCGGAGCTTTGCCCGCGTTACGTGGCCCGCATGGTGGATGGGGTGAAGATCGGGCCGTCGCCGTTCGATGTGCGCCTGAAGCTCATCCGATCCGGCATGAGACCGATTTCCAACGTGGTGGATGCCACAAACCTGATCCTGCTGGAATGCGGACAGCCTCTCCACGCGTTCGACTATTCGTTCTTGGAAGATCACAAGATCGTGGTGCGACGCTCCGATCCAGGAGAGATCTTTGTCACCCTCGACGGAGCCGAGCGAAAGCTTCCCCCGAATGCGCTCATGATCAGAGATGGGAAGAGGGCCGTGGGTCTTGCCGGTATCATGGGAGGGCTCAACTCGGAGATAAGCGCGGATACTACGGCCGTGCTCATTGAGAGCGCTTGCTTTGAGCGATTCGGCATCCGCCGTACCGCCAAGGCTCTGGGCATGTCTACTGAGGCTTCTTTCCGCTTTGAGCGTGGAGTAGATCCGGAAGGGTCGTTCTGGGCCGCGCACAGGTCTGCGTATCTTATCTGGAAGCTGGCAGGAGGCGACATCCTCTCCGGAGTCATCGATGTTTATCCTGAGCCGATCGTGAGACCTCCGGTCCGGGTCCGCGCCAAGAGGGTGAACCGATTCCTCGGCACGAACCTGAAGAAGAAAGAGATGATCTCGTGCCTGAATCTGCTGAAAATCGATACGAAAGACATGGACAAGGAAGCTTTTGAGGCCACACCTCCTTCCTGGCGCTGGGACCTGGACCGGGAAGAGGACATGATTGAGGAAGTGGCCAGGATTTATGGGTTCCAAAAGATTCCGGTATCCCTGCCGCTTTATAGGTCCGCACCTGACAGGACGAGAGACCACCGTAATGCCGTCCGTGGCGTTGCGGAGTTGATGAATGCCTCGGGCTTCACCGAAGTGATTACCATGTCCTTCGTTTCGCGGTCCGAAGCCGAAGAGTTCCGAACCGCGGGAGACGCTGCTCCTCCGCTATCTCTGATTAATCCGCTGACGGAAGATCAGATGACCATGCGGACATCCCTCATTCCAGGCCTTCTGTCCGCAATGAAGCGAAACAAGAGCTTCTGGCTGGAGGATCTCAAGCTGTACGAGATAGGCAAAGCCTTCCTGGTTCAGCCGGGACAGGAGCTGCCTCGGGAAGAGCTGCGTCTGGCAGGCCTGGCAACGGGCGCGCGATACCCCGGTCTTTGGCATTTCCACCGTGGGGAAATCGATGCTCGGGGCAAGCTTGACGCGGCGATGCTCGTGGATTTCTTCGACGTGAAGGGCGCGCTGGAAAACGTCTTGGAAGGGCTGGGGATCGGTGAAGCTCGGTATGTGCCGTCAAGTCTTCCGTTCCTGCATCCCGGTGCGTCTGCGGATTTGATGCTGGAAGATGAGGCCATTGGCTTCGCCGGAGAGCTTGCTCCCGCGAAAGCGAGAGAACATGACCTTAATGGGCGGGTGTACATTTTCGAGATTCTGCTGGAGCCTCTGTTGATTCGGTCGCGCAAGGAGAGAGTTTTCAAGCCTCTCCCGCGCTACCCTTATATAGAGAGGGATTTATCATTCATCGTTGAAGAGAAAGTTTCA
>JBMOME010000018.1:0-23971 GCA_049323095.1 Thermodesulfobacteriota bacterium | reverse complement strand
CCTTTTCTGGGGCGTAATCGCGAGCATGTACATCGGCAATCTTATCCTCTTGCTCCTCAATCTGCCCTTTGTTCCGTTCTTCGCCAACATCCTGAGGATACCGAAAAAGGTGCTCCTGCCGCTCGTCATGCTCTTCTGCCTGACCGGCATGTACACGGTGAACAACTCGATGTTCGACATATGGGTGATGATACTCTTTGGCGCACTGGGGTTCCTCGCGAGAAAGTGGGCATACGAAGCAGCGCCGCTCTTGCTGGCACTGGTACTCGGACCGAAGCTGGAGGTCGCGTTCCGGCAGTCGCTCATGATTTCTCACGGTAGCTTCGACGTGTTCGTAAATAGACCGATATCGCTGGCATTTCTCGTTGCAACAGCGCTGTTTCTCCTCATACCGCTCGCGACCATGTTTCGGGGACGGGTGAGGACTCGCCGGACAGCAGGACAAGGTGAGGGGTAGCGGGTCTTCGCGCGACGCGGGGGCTCTTCGAAAAACCTAACCAAAAAGGGGGTTTGGTATGAGACATAAGCTCTTTTGGGTCTTTTTCGCAGCCCTCGTTCTCGGAGGGATGCTGCCGGTCCAAGCTGCTGACTTTCCCACAAAGGAGGTGCAGATCATCGTGCCGTGGGCCGCAGGTGGCGCCACGGATCTCATATTCCGCGCAGTAGCCGCACCAACACAAAAGCCTCTTGGTAAGGCGGTGGTCGTGGTGAACCGTCCCGGTGGTGGAGGGACGGTAGGGTATACCGAGGCAGCCCAGGCTGCTCCGGACGGATACACCCTTGTAACAGCGATCACTCCGCTCACCATTCTTCCCCACCAGGTGAAGACCGCGTTCACTTACAAGAGCTTTGATCCGGTGATCAACATCTCAACCGATCCTTCGATGTTCCTGACCAAGCCCGACGCGCCCTGGAAAGACCTCAAGGATTTCCTGGAGTTTGCAAAGAAGAACCCGGGGATGATCACCGTGGGTAATTCAGGCGCGGGTGGAGGCGTCCATCTTGTCGCCCTCGCGTTTGAAAAGGCCGCGGGCGTCAAATTCAATCACATTCCGTTTTCCGGCGGCGGGCCTTCTGTGACAGCGCTTCTCGGTGGTCACATAAACGCAGTTTCCGTCTCTCCACCGGAAGGTGTTGCTCAGGTGAAGGCAGGGAAACTGAAAATCCTCGCGCTCTTTGCAGACAAGAGACTGGAGATGTTTCCGGATGTGCCTACGGTGAAGGAACAGGGTATCAACTTTGCTATGGGCATGTGGCGCGGGCTGGCTGCGCCTAAAGGCACGCCGCCCGACGTGATCAAGAAGCTCCAGGACGCTTTCAAGAAGGGCATGGAAGACCCGGCGTTCAAGAAGAGCGCGGCGGATATGGCGGTGAACATACATTACCTGGGGCCTGAGGCCTTTGGAAAGCTCATGGCGCACGACGACGAGTTCTATGGAAAACTGGTGAAAGAGATCAAAAAGTAGAACGTCAAAAGGAGGACTCGAATGAAAACCTCAAGACTGTACGTTTTTATTGCATGTCTCGCGGTAACGGGCATGATTCTCGGGGTGGGATTCGCCAGTGCAGCCGAAAAGACCATTAAGCTGGCAAGCCCGTTCAAGAGCGGCCACATCCTGGTGGACGCCGGCGAGAAATTCAAAGAACTTGTCGAAAAAGAGAGCGGCGGAAAAATAAAAGTCGAGGTTCAGGCCGGTGTGGGCAGTGAAGAGGATATCAACACCTGGTGCAGCCAAGGCAAGGTGGAGATGCAGGCCACCGGCGGGCGGCCATTGGAAGTCTCTGCGCCTCAGTATTTCTTCTTCAACGCCCCTTATGTGATGAAGGATTTTGAGCATTTCATGCGGGTCTGGAATGGCCCTCTCGGCAATAAGGCACGGGAGCAGGTAGAAAAGAACGGGAGCCAAAAATACCTGGGGATCGTGTACAGAGGGCTACGCCAGACCACTTCCAACAAGCCGATCTACAATCCGGCCGACGTCCACGGTCTCAAGCTCCGCCTTCCTACGGTGAAAACGTGGATCGCGGTGTGGAAGGAAATAGGCGCGGATTGTGTGCCGATCCCGTTGCCGGACCTCTATGCTTCGCTAAAAGATGGTAGGGCCGCAGCTTCGGAGGGTGACCTGCCCCAAATAGCGTCCTTCAAGCTGAATGAGGTCCAGAAGTGCCTAACGATCACTAACCACCTGGTTCAGACCGGCGGGATCCTGATCAACAAGCCTTTCTTCGACAAACTCTCGAAGGCGGAACAGGATCTGGTCGTAAAGTCCGCGAACGAAGCTACCGCATTTGCCAATGCAAAGATCAAAGCCGGTGAAAACACGATTCTCGTCGATCTACAGAGGAAAGGGATGACTGTGATCATTCCCGATGCGGAATCGTTCAGAGCCAAGGGCAAACCCGCGGTGGAGGAACTTTTCAAAACGGAATGGCCGGTGACGACCTGGGCGGAAGTCTTGGCACAGTAATATATTTAGAAGGGCATTGAGATTGGATGCTTTCGGCCTGACTTGGCCAAATTTCAATGCCCTTCCACATACCAACGAGAATCTGGGAAGGATTGATCATGGCCGTGACTGCGGAGATCAAGGAAAAGGAGCGAAGAGTAAGAGCCTTTCTGAAGGACAAAGGACTAAACGGACTTCTGCTCAAACGGCAGGCCAATTTCTCGTGGATGACCGCGGGCGGCCTCAACCTGGTCGGCATCACCACCGAGATAGGGGCCGCGGCGCTCCTGATTACACACGACGCGAAGTACATAATTTCCAACAACATCGAAGCCCCGCGGATGGTGCAAGAAGAAGCCCTGGAGGAACAGGGATTCATTGCAAAGTCGTTTCCGTGGCATGAAGATCAAGAGGTCTCCATAATCAAAGAATTGGTTGGGAGCGGACAGCTAGCGTCCGATGTCCCGTTTCCAGGCGCTGTGGCGCCGGTGGAGGATATCGCGCGCCTTCGTTATTCCCTAACGCCCGAAGAATATGAAAGATATCAGTGGCTGGGAGAGAAGGTTTCCCTCGCACTCGAAACAACATTAATGGTGACTCGGAGGGGAGAGAAAGAATCCGAAGTTGTAGGCAGGCTCTGCAACGAATTGTGGAAGGATCGTATCGATCCTATCACGTTGATGTCCGCGGCCGACGATAGGATTTTTCGCTTCCGCCACCCCATTCCTACGGAAAACCGTGTTGACAACTATTTGATGGTCTCGGTCAATGCGCGGAAGTGGGGACTTATAGTCTCACTTACTCGATTTGTTCATTTCGGAAAGCTGCCCAGGGAGTTGAGAGAAAAGTACGAGGCGAATGTCTTTATCGATTGTACGTTCATGGCAACTACCCGTCCGGGGATCGCTGCCAAGGAAGTTCTGAAGAAAGGTATACAGGCGTACGAGAAGATGGGTTATGGCGAGGAATGGAAGCTGCATCATCAGGGCGGCTCCATCGGTTACACAGGTCGTGACTACAGAACCGGTTTCAACACGCCCGACATTGTCCGGGAAAACCAGGCATTCACATGGAATCCTTCGCTTGCGGGAACCAAATCGGAAGACACCATCGTAGCGACTTCCAAGGGACCCCAAATGATCACAAAACCGATGATGTACCCGACTATCTCGCTCGAAGTGGAAGGGGTCGAATTCACCAGGCCCGACATCCTCGAAAAGGACTGAAGGGACAGCAACAGAAAGGAGTTGACCCCACATGGATAAAGTAAGGATCGGTTTGGTCGGGAGAGGCTTTGCGGCGCGTCTTCATTTAGACAGCATTGCCGCATTACGCGGCATCAAGGCAGACGTCGTTGCCTATGCATCGAGGAATCCCGACCCTGCCTTTGCGAACATTTATGGAATTCCCGATCATTACACTGACTATAGGCGCCTCCTCGAGCGTAACGATATCGATATCATAGACCTTTGTATTCCCACTGACATACATGAACAGTTCTGCATCGAAGCAGCCCGTGCGGGAAAGCATATCATTTGCGAGAAACCTCTCACCGGTTATTTCGGAAAAGATCGCCCCGAAGAGTACGTGGGCTTTGCCGTGAGCAAGGCCCAGATGTTGCAAGAAACGAAGAAGGCCTGCGAACGGGTAGCCGTGGAAGTTGAAAGAAACAAAGTGAAGTTTATGTATGCTGAAAATTGGGTGTATGCGCCCCCCTTTGTCAAACTTAAACGCCTCATGAATGCGAGCCGGGGCACAATTCTCGACATTCGTTCGGAAATGAGCCATTCCGGTTCCCAGGCGCCCTATTCGAGACGCTGGAAAACATCCGGCGGAGGCTCTCTAATGCGGCTTGGTGCGCATCCTGTTGGCGCGGTATTGCACCTCAAGCATTATGAAGGCATGTTGAAAGGCGGTAAGCCAATCCGCGCCAAGTCGGTTACTGCAGAAGTGGGATATCACTCCAAGATAGAGTCATTCAAAGAAGAGAAGAAGAAATACATTGTTTCCGAATGGGAGGATGTGGAAGACTGGTCGGTCACGATCATTACTTTTGAAGATGGGTCAAATGCAACGATCTTCTCGACTGACGGGGTCTTGGGCGGGGTAAGAAATACGTTAGATGTGTATCTGTCAAATTCAGTGATGTACGTAAACATTAATCCCAACAATTCTGTGCAAATTTACGCGCCCGATGCTGCTGTATTCGGAGATGAGTATATCGCTGAGCGCCTAGAGACGAAAGCAGGTTGGAACTTCCCGAGCCCTGACGACACTTGGATGAGGGGCTACGCTCAGGAAATGGAAGATTTCATTGATGCAGTAATCCTCGATAGAGAACCGGCTTCGGGAATTGCCCTGGCAAAGGATACCGTCGAAGTGATATATGCTGCGTATGTTTCAGCAGAAGAAGGCAAGCGAATATCGATCGGAGACTGACTCGCATTTTCTGAGGAGCGATCGGGAGACATCATGGAAAGTACACTGGCCAAGTACGCGGGCAAGATCGAACGAAACGAGGTCAACCCTCATGTCCGTTATAACAAACGCACGAGCGGCCTTATATTCGATCCTAAGCGGGAAGAAGTTCCTCTCGAAATTTTAGGATTTGGGATATATCAGCTGGGACCGGATTTTGTCACAAACCAAACCGGTGACAAAGAAGTGGTTCTTGTCCCTCAGGAAGGCGAATTTGAGGCGTTGGTTAACGATAAACAGTTCATTGGGGCCAGATCAGGCGGTCCTTTCGCCGCAAAGCTCGGGCAATCCAATGCGTCGGCCGTTTACGTTCCTTCCGACGCGCGGTTTAGTATTCGTGGAGCAGGTGAAATCGCATTCTTTGAGGCCCCTGCCCTTCGCCAAAATGTTCCGTTTTATATATCACCTGAGGAAGTGACGGTGGTTTCCCGTGGTGAATGGCTGTGGCGGAGAGATGTGATAAGCTTGATTTCTCCTAAAAACGCGAGTTCAAACCTCGTTGTGGGAGAAACATACAATCCTGCCGGCTTCTGGTCCGGAACTCCGCTCCACCGACATGACAGAGATGATCTGGCTTCAGGAGAATCGGATCACGAGGAAGTCTATTATCATCGCTTCCGATGGAAACAGGCCCCGGAGGATCAATTCGCCGCGTACGGAGTTCAGTTGCTCATGGACGGCAAAAGCCTGAATAAAGCCTATGTCATAGGAGACAAAAGCGCGTTCGCGATTCCCGGTGGCTGCCATCCTGTGGTCTCTTCCCCGGTATCTGAGCTCCTTTACCTGTGGGGACTTGCAGGCAGAAGCAGCGAAATGGCAATGAAAGATATCCCTGAATTTGTTCATCTGAAACATTTTGAGGAGATCTTCAAGGAGCTCGAAGGCACACCGCGAATTCGTACAGTTACCGCAGCAGACTTTGACGGTCTCGCTACAAAATATTCCTTAACGGAACCACAAAAGGCACTTTTGGCTACCATGCTGAAGGAAAAAGGATTCGGCATAGGTTGACTTCGGTCACGAGAAGGTCGGCGAATGGCATAGGAGTTAACATGGAGAAAAGAGAGATTCTTGACCGGATGATCTCAGAGGGTTTCATCCCATTGATCAGGGCTGCCTCTGCTTCGGAGGCAATCGAGCTTGCTGAGCCGATTAAGGAGGGCGGCGCAAGCTTCCTTGAAATAACAATGACTGTTCCGAGTGCGATCGAGGTGCTCAGGGAACTGAGTGAAAAATATAAGGATGATCTCATTATGGGAGCAGGAACAGTCCTGGACCCCGAAACCGCGCGGGCTGCCATATTGGCCGGCGCACAATTCATTGTGAGCCCGAGCCTCAACTTTGACCTTATTTCACTTGCACGCCGGTACAGCGTCATCGTCATCCCCGGAGCGATGACTCCCACAGAGATCCTCGCGGCCTGGGACGCCGGAGCCGATCTGGTCAAGGTCTTCCCCGCAGGTCCGTTAGGGGGACCTGAATATATCAAGGCAATTAGAGGACCCTTTCCACAGATTCTTCTCATGCCCTCCGGAGGAGTCAATATTGACAACGTGAGGGATTTCATAAGAGCCGGATCAGCTGTGGTTGCCGCGGGTGGGGATGTTGTGGATAAGGAAGCGGCACAAGAGAAAGAGTTCCACATCATTACATCGACGATTCGCGCCTTCGCCCGTGCAATCCAGGAGGCAAGGGCACAGTGACGCAAATCACATTCCCTTATGCTGACTTCAAATGCTTGGAAGTATCTGAGGCCAACCTCTTGGGGATCTTTGCCCCTTCCATGGTTCCTACTGACGAGCCCGAGGAGGAACTGATTGAGTATGCTTTTATCCATCCTGCAGATTCCGAGCCTCTGAGCAAAAGAGTACGTGGATGTAGCAAGGTACTAGTTGTTGTGGACGATCATACGCGCTCCACACCTGTCCGAAAGATCTTTCCTCGATTGATGGAGGAACTTGAAGCCGGCGGGGTAAACAAAGATCATGTCACTATCCTCATTGCTCTCGGCACTCACCGGCATATGACCGAAGCAGAATTGGTGGAAAAGTTCGGGAAGAATGTTGTCGAGCACTATTCCATTCTTAATCACAATTACCGGGACGAGTCCCAGCTCTCCTATCTTGGTGAAACGGGCGCGGGCACGCCCATGCTCGTCAACAAGCTGGCTGAACAAGCTGATTTCATCGTTGGTATCGGCCAAATCGTGCCGCATCGGGTGTCCGGATTCAGCGGTGGGGGCAACATCATTCAACCGGGAATTTGCGGAGAAGTCACGACCGGCAAGACTCACTGGCTTGCTGCTCAATTCAGCGGCCGGGAAATCCTCGGCAAGATAGAAAATCCGGTCAAGCGGGAGATTGAAAGGGTCGCGTTAAGAACTGGCCTCAAGTGGATCATCAATGCCGTACAGGATGGCTCCGGTAAATTGATCTATGCCGTGGCAGGCGATCCGATTCAGGCTTATCGAATCGGAGCCACTCGATCGCGCTCCGTGTACCGTTCCGCACTGCCTTCCGAAGCCGATATTGTCATTGCCGACTCCCACCCATTCGACTCCGATTTGTGGGTCGCTTCCAAAGGGATATACGCTTCGGAACTCGCGGTGAAACAGGGAGGCGTGGTGATTCTTGTGACCCCTTGTTTCGCCGGAGTCTCGTCAAGTCATCCCGAGGTGCTTGAAGCCGGTTACCAAACTTTCGAGGAGGTCGATCGGCAGGTTCGGAAAGGCATGATGACGAAACTCACGGTCGCGGCGCACCTTGTCCATGTGGGACGAGTAATCAAGGAAAGGGCTAAGGGCATATTAGTGAGCCGGGGAATACCCAAGGCAGATGCTGAAAAACTGGGATTCCTCTATGCTGAGCAGCCTCAGGAGGCCCTCGAAATTGCCATGTCGTTGTGCGGCCGTAATGCAAAAGTTGCTGTTCTTCAACGGGGTAGCGAGATACTTCCGATAATTGAAGGAGCAGGAGAATAGCAGCCCGGCCACGAAGGAGAAGCTATGAAAGCGGTCGTCAAATACGCAAAAGGTAAAGGGCTGATCGAGATGCGGGAGGTCCCTGAACCCACGATAGGGCCTGACGATGTGCTGATCGAGGTGAAGGCAGTTGCAGTTTGCGGAAGTGACCTCCACATTTTTCATGACAGCCACCCATATTGGCCTCCTGTGACATTGGGCCACGAGTTCTCCGGCGTGCTCGCGCAAGTCGGGGAAGCAGTGAAGGGCTGGAAGGTCGGAGACAGGGTGGTGAGCGAAACAAGGACCGGTGCGTGCGGCGCCTGTTATATCTGTCAGAGCGGCTTTCCCCAACTTTGTGAACAGAAGAGGGCGTATGGCATAGGAATCAATGGAGCGTACGCAAAATACGTAGCAGGTCCTGCAAAATTGCTCCACCATCTGCCGGACAACATACCGTTTGATGTTGCCGCAATGCTTGAACCAATCGCAGTTTGCGTTACGGCGATTCTGGAACGCTCCGGGCTCCGAGCCGGCGAATCGGTTGTCGTTACCGGCCCCGGGCCTATCGGTCTTATCTCGGTCGGGGTTGCAAAGGCCGCAGGCGCAAGAACCATTTCCGTCACCGGACGAAGCTCGGATGAAGGAATAAGGTTTGAAAAAGCGAAAGAGCTCGGCGCGGATTATACCATCAACGTGGACAGCAACGACCCGATCGTGAGAGTGCTGGATATAACAAACGATCTTGGAGCGGATGTGCTTATCGAGACATCTGGCGGCTCTCCCGCGATCTTCCAGGCATTTGAAATGGTGAGGAGGCTGGGAAGGATTTGCGCTATAGGCATTTCCGGCAAACGTGAAGTTCCGATCCCCTATGACAGAGGAATATTCAAGGCCCTTCGTTACGATTTCTGTTTTTCCAGCAGTTGGACCGCGTGGGAAACATCCATCGGGCTGATTTCCAAGGGACTGCTCCCTGCGGAAAAGCTAATTTCCCATCGATTGCCCCTTGAAAAATGGGAAGAAGCCTTTCATCTTCTCGAGAGCCTTCAAGCCGCCAAAGTGATCCTGGTGCCATAGAGGAGGGAGAGCCGAGTGGAGGAACAACATCAGTATGACAGTCCTGAAACCGCTTAGCGAGTGCAAAGTGCTGTGCACTCCCTCGACCTTTGGAAGGCGGGACCCTTCCTTGAAGTCTGCGCTGGAAGCGGCCGTAGGAGAAGTTGTCTATAATCCGTTTGGAAGAGCCTTAAAAGCACCCGAGGTGCTGCCTCTGGTCAAGGACGTGGATGGTTACATCGCAGGCCTTGACGAGATTGATGCCACCGTGATGGCCGCGGCCGACCGGCTCAGGGTTATAGCGCGCTATGGCGTGGGAATCGACCGGGTAGATATTGCCGCAGCTTCGGCCCGCGGCATTGCGGTCACCAATACTCCGAGCACGAATTCCGGGGCTGTTGCTGAACTCACCATAGCTTTCATATTGTGTCTGGCACGCCATCTGATCACAGCAAATACGGCGCTTCGGCGGGGGGAATGGCTTGTGCTGGATGGTATCGGAATCCGAGGGAAAACTGTGGGACTCATCGGGTTCGGCGCGGTGGGCCGTGAGGTCGCCAAGCGTCTCAGGTGCTTTGATTGTCGCGTTCTTGCTTTCGACCCTTACGTGGAGCGAGACGTCGCGGATGAGCACGGCGTCAGCCTCGTTCCGCTGGAAACACTGCTCTCGGAAGCGGATTTTGTTTCCCTTCACGCGCCTGCGACTGACCTGACTATCGGGATGGTCAATCAGGAATTCCTTGGTCGCATGAAAAAGGGCGCGTTCCTCATCAATACCGCGCGCGGAGACCTTATCGATGAAGGAGCGCTCGTAACCGCTCTGGAAGACGGCCATTTGCAGGCCGCGGCTCTGGATTGCTTCAGCCATGAGCCGGTTGACAGGGACAACCCGCTCTTGCGGCTCCCCCAGGTTGTTGCCACACCTCACACAGCCGCGCACACTGACGAGGCGGTCAACCGCATGGGACGGATTGCTATTGAGAATTGCCTGGCAGTCCTGCGAGGCAAGCGGCCTCCGAATCCGGTCAACCCCGAGGTGTGGGAACAGCGCCGCGGCGGGAAGAATAATGCCTGATAGCACGAACGATCCCTGGTTTCTCGGAATTGACCTTGGGACGGGAAGCTGCAAGGCCGTCGTGGTCAACGAGAAGGCTCAGGTGCTTGGTTTTGGCGCGGGGGATTACGCGGCTTCCGACCTTCACGAAAAGTGGCAGGAACAGGATCCCCAAGCTGTGCTCGACGGTATGGTCCGATCCGTGCGAGCTGCCATTGAACAAGCAGGTAAGCCTGCTGGAGCGTGCGCGAGGATCAGTATCGGCGGCGCGCTCCACAGCCTCATGGCATTGGACGGCTCCGACAACCCGCTAACCGGCATCATGACCTGGGCCACGGGTCGAGCCGTGAGCCAGGCTGAGGCGCTCCGAGGCACGCCTCAAACTCAAGACCTCTATCATCAGACCGGATGCCCGATTCACGGAATGTATCCTTTGTATAAAATCCTTTGGCTCCGGAAGGAACGGCCCGAGGTATACGAGAAAGCCGCGCGTTTTGTATCTGCAAAAGAATACGTATTTGCTCAATTGACCGGCGAGCACGTGGTGGACCATTGCCTGGCCGCAGGCTCCGGATTCCTGAATATCCATAAGGCGCGCTGGAACGCCCTTTCAATGGACCTTGCAGGGATTGGCTTATCGCAACTATCGGCCCTCTGCGACCCTGGCGAAGTCTTCCGTGTGGCGAATAGCGATTTGGCGGCTCAGATGGGCATTCCACCGAAAACGCCCATAGTGCTTGGATCCGCGGACGCGGCTAACTCCAGTCTGGGCGCGGGCGGAGTATTTCCGTGGAAAGCGACGTGCATGATTGGGACCAGCGGAGCGCTCCGAATCATCTCGCCTCAACCGGTGCTGGATGCAGCCTCCCGGACCTGGTGTTATGCAATTGACCGCGAGCACTGGCTGGTGGGCGGCGCCATCAACAACGGCGGCATCGCGCTGTCTTGGCTCCAGGACCTGATTCACGGCGCACTCCCAAACCTGCCGCGAGACATGCAGCTTTCTTTTGACCACCTCACGTCTCTCGCTGCACGGGCTGGAATAGGAGCTGATGGGGTGATTTGCCTCCCCTTGTTCGCCGGTGAACGCAGCCCGAACTGGAACTTGAACGCGAGAGGCGTTTTTTTTGGCCTTTCATTGGATCACAAAATCGAACACCTGGCTCGGGCGGTCCTGGAAGGCATATCGTTTCGATTCCGGAGCGTGTACGATGCGCTTGCCGACATCGCGGGAGACATGCGTCAGATACGGGCCTCCGGTGGCTTTACTCGATCGCCTTTCTGGTTGCAAACCACGGCCGACGTGCTCAATCGAGAGCTGGCCGTGCCCGTTTGGGGAGAGACTTCAAGCCTGGGCGCGGCGCTCTGGGCAATCTATGGCGCTGACACGCTCTCCTCCTTGGATAACATCGAGAAGCTGATTCCTATCGGTGACGTGTACAGACCGGAACCTCACTCTGCCGAGACCTACGGGAGACTCTACGGAGACTATAAAGACTTGTACACGGCTGTAAGCCCTCTCTTTGGCCGCATCATCGCTTCCCGGCAAAAGAATGGCTGACGAGTCGGGGGACTTCGACTCGGTGAAAGAGAATTCCTGGCAACAGGAACAAAGGTACAAATTGGAATTGACCGAGGCGCGGCCAATCGGGTAGCCTTATGATATTGATGGCGTCTGATTTCTTTAGCAGGTGGGGACCTGGCAGCGCTTAATTGATCAGCTACTGAAACAGGGAATCTCAATAGTACAGGGCGCGGCCAATGATTCCGGTCCGGATGCCAAGAATTCCGGACCATACGTTGCTACATGGACCTCAAACTGAACTACTCACCGTTTGTGACCATCAGAGGGGCTGATCGATCTTTGGGTTGAATCAGACTCCACGCTTGGGGGGGATCATGGGCGCACTGTTAGCAATTCTTTACGCTTTGGTGGCACTTAGTCCTCTAATATTCGTAGCCTTTCTTCGGATGAAGGGCGAAATGACCCTCATGCACGAGGTCGCCACCAGCCTCGCGTTCGCAGCGTACGCCATCATGGCTTTGCAACCGGTACTTGCCTCGCGCTGGAAATGGATCGAGAGGCCCTTTGGCTTCGATGTGGTGATCAGATTCCACAGATACATGGGGGCGTTCGTAGTCTTGCTGCTTCTGTGCCACCCGCCGGGTATGGCCTTTGGTGGAGCGGGCGTGGGGTTGCTCACCAACATCATTCAGCCCTGGAACGTGTGGGTCGGGCGAGTGGTGCTGATCCTGCTCATTCTCCAGGTAGTCATCAGCGTCGGATACGCACGTTTCGGGATGACCTTCGAACAATGGCGGCGCTCGCATAACGTCCTGGCGGTGCTCATTCTGACCGGGGCATTCATCCATAGCTGGTGGACCGCTTACGATCTTGGGCCGATCCCGATGCAAGTGCTCTGGCTTGCTCTTTTCAGCCTCACCATCTTTGCCTATGTCCACCACAAGGTCCTGGAGCCGCGGTGCTTGGAGCGTCGCCCGTACCGGGTTGCCGGCGTCGAACAAGAAACCCATAATGTTTGGACCGTCAAGTTCGCTCCAGCCGCGGGAGAGCGCATATACGAGTACCAGCCGGGGCAATTCCACTTCATAACCCTGCAAAGATCGGGTGGATTGCCTGTCGAAGAGCACCACTGGACAATTTCATCGAGCCCCACAAACAAGGACTTCATAAGTTCCACCATAAAAGAGTCGGGCGACTTCACCTCTACCATTGGAAAGACCAAGGTGGGAGACACGGCTCTCCTTCAAGGGCCGTTCGGTCGCTTTTGTTACACGCTGTATCCGGAAGACAAAGACTTCGTCTTCATAGCGGGTGGGATCGGGATCACGCCGCTCATGAGCATGATTCGCCATATGCGGGACACATCAAAGGACGCGAACGTTTTGTTGATCTACGCGAATCGGACTGAAAAAGACATCGCGTTCAGAGATGAACTCGCGCAGATCGAGGCCGGGTCAACGCCTCGCTTGAAAGTGATCCACATTGTCAGCAGCCCGGAACCCGGCTGGACAGGCGAATCCGGCCGCCTCGATCGCGACAAGCTGGCACGCCTAGTGGGCCGGCAAGGTGAACAAACCGCTTACTATATCTGCGCTCCGCCTGGATTGGCCAAGATTGTTATCGAAAGCCTCCGCTCAATAGGAGTGCCGTACGCTCGAATGCGCACCGAAGAGTTCATGCTTTAGGCCTTACAACCGAAGAAGGAAACGAGGGAAAGAATCATGAGATTGAGAAAGCTCAAAGCATTCACCGTGTTTTTCATAATCCTGGTAATACTCGCTGCATACGGACTGGGGATCCTGAGAACGTACGTCTTCAAGCCGCCTCCATCGAGCGCATCCGTTCCGTGTGCCGTCCTTATGGCACAGAATCCAAATGGGCTTGAGCCCGTAGGCTGAGATCAGGGGGAGCGACATGAAATCCGTAGAAAGCCAAATAAGTTCGCACGCAAGACTGCCCTTTCCCGTGCCCACCATGACACTTCCTGCGGACGAATCCGCAAGTCCTCATCAGAGCGAACATCAGCGCATGGTTGAACAGCTTGCCGGCGATTTGACCGAAAAGTATAGCAAAAGGCTGGGCATGGACAGACGGGAGTTCCTTTGTACAGGGTCCGGCATGGCGGTGGTTTTTTTGGCCATGAACTCAGTCTTCGGTAAGTTCTTTTCGGTCGATCTCGTAGAAGCCGCGGATCCCGTCGTTGCTCAGGAGCGCAAAGCGGCCCTCGCCGGGCAATTCATCTTTGATATACAAACTCATTGCGTGAGTCCCACCTATGCCGATCCGTGGATCTTGGGTTTGCGAAAAAGAGCAAAGAAGTGGGATCAAGAGCTGAAAGGAGAAACCACGACTCTTGATAGGATCAGATTCGACAATTTCTATCGGGAAATCTATGGAAAGAGCGATACGAAACTCGCGATGCTCTCGAGCGCTCCAAGCGATGATCCAAAGAAGTGGTTCATCCGCAATGACGAAATCGCGAAGATTAGAGAGATCGTAAATCAAAAGGCAGGACGAAAGGTATTGTACTCCCATGCAGTATTTACTCCCGGCCAACCGGGCTGGATGGAAGCTCTGGATCGAGCCATTAGCGAATACAAACCGGACGGCTGGAAGGGCTACACAGTGGGCTCTCCGTTTGAAATCTCTCAATATCCGTGGCGACTGGATGATGAAAAGCTCGTGTACCCGGCTTATGAAAAAATGGCAAAAGCTGGAATCAAGCAGGTATGCATCCATAAAGGATTGCTCCCGTCAAACTATAAAGTGATTATGGCGAAGACCTGGGCGTACGGAAATGTGGACGACCTGGGCAAGGCCGCGAAGGATTGGCCGCAATTGGACTTCCTCATCTATCATTCGGCCCTACGGTTAGGCGACGAACCGTCCCCGGAAGATATCAGAGAATTCGAGACCTCAGGATACATTCCGTGGATTACGGATTTGGCACGGATCCCCGAAAAGTACGGCGTGAAGAATGTTTATGCAGAGCTTGGCAGCACGTTTGCCATGACCTCGATCAGTGCTCCCAAGTATTGTGCGGGAATTCTCGGCACGCTCATTAAAGGCCTGGGGCCGGATCATGTGCTGTGGGGCACCGATTCGATATTCCACGGTTCGCCGCAGTGGCAAATAGAAGCTTTTAGAAGACTGGAGATTCCTGAGACGTTGCAGAAGAAATTCGGTTTCGCTGCGCTCGGACCGGCAGACGGAGAAGTGAAAGCTATGATCCTGGGCCGGAACGCGGCCAAACTCTTTAAGGTTCAAGTCTAGTGTCCCGTTTCTCAAACTTGGATCTTGCCGTGCCGTGAGACAAGTGTGTATGCTCGTCCAACCGGAACCCCACCATGAAGGAGGAAACTTATGGATCTCTCTGAAGCTGCGGGATTTCTGAGCAACGATTTGCGATTGAAAACAGAGCCGATAGCGGTGAAGTTTCTCAAGAGCGCGGATGCCTTTCCCGAGAAGGTGAGACGGCCTTCCGAAGCGCTGGGCAAGAGGGTTACCATATGCCAGGCAGTAACTATGGCACGGGTCTACCGCTGGACGATGGGGCTGACCAGGCAGGACCTGATCTGCGTCCCTGCCATGATAGCCTTCGGCTTCACCAGGGCTGCTGATCCCGGCAACGTGCTGGGCAAGCTCTTCTGTGACGTGAGTTGGTTGAAAGATCAGGATGCGGGCCGGGCTGAGACCGCTTCCATGACCTATCTGGCTTCCCAGGAATATCAGGCAGTCTGTATCGCTCCCCTGCAGCGCGCAGCGTTCGAGCCCGACACCGTAAGCATTTACGGTAATCCGGCTCAGATTATGCGAATCATCCAAGCATGGACCTATCATCGGGGAGAGCGCATTCAAGGGAACTTTGGCGGTAAGGTGGAGTGTACCGAATACCTGATCGCGCCGTTCAAGAGTGGTCGGCCTCGGGCCGCGATACCCGGAATGGGCGATCGAATCTTTTCCATGACTCAGGACGATGAAATGGTCTTTGCGCTCCCCGGACAGGCGCTTGGGCTACTGATCGAGGGGCTCAAAGAGGCGGGAGCCAAGGTCGGCGCTCGTTATCCGATCACTTTTTATCAGAATTTCCAGCCGGAATTTCCCAAGCTCTACAAGACAGTTGGAGAGGAGTTTGGAGCTTTCTCGGATTAGAAATGCGCGAGCAGTCGCTATACGTTCGTCATGTGGAGTTCCGATTCTTCCCATGCGGCATCCGAGAGGCGAGGATCTTTCTTCACAATGGTTTGGCCTCTTTCAGGATGCGACGACGCAGAAGCCAATACAGGCCTTTCTCGCTGACTACGTCCACCTTCCGTCCCAAGCAAGCTCTCAGATCGACAAGCAAGGCGCTAAGATCGAGGAGACTCCGATCAGGCTCCATTTCCACGAGGAAGTCTACGTCGCTCGATTCGTCTGCTTCCCCGCGGGCTACGGAACCAAAGACCCGCACGTTGCGGGCGCCATGCGAGGCCGCAATTCGGAGGATTTCCTCACGTCTTTCTTTGAGCAAGCCTTGAACGCTCATGGCGGTCTGCCTTCAACTTCCCTCTGCTGGACGATTTAAGAAGCGCGTCGCAGAAATCGCTCCCCTGACATCTCCCTTAGCATTTTTGACTGTTCCTAGGTAGAGGCGATTCTGAAAAAGACAATCTCACCCGCGTTGGGCAAGCATCAAGGAGAAATTCCCAAGGAATCATGGAGCCGGGGATGGGAGTCGAACCCACGACCTGATGATTACGAATCAGAGCCCGCCATCGCATAATCTAATCAACTCAACCACTTAGCCAAAACGACCATTCCGCTTGTGTCACGAAAAATCAGCACCTTGCATAACCGGCTGACACAAATCTGACACAGAGGCTATCGCGACAAAGCCTGTATTACAAGCCATTCTCTATAAAGCGAGGCTTGTCAGGCACAGTTAACCCAATCATGACAAATTGGAGGTCTGATAGCATGAAAAACACATTCGTAAGAAGCTGTCTGGTTGCCATTGCGGCGCTGGTTTGCTTCACATGGGCATGGCCAGCGTACTGCGATGATGAATCGAAGGCGCCAGCATTGCCGGGAATCGAAGACTTGCTAAACCCTTCCAGGCCAAGCGAAAAGATCCTGGAAGATTTCAAGCGACCCGGGCCGTCGAATAAGCAGAAACCAGCGCCAGTGAGGCCCGTGCCCACAAAGAACAAGGGCAAAGGCTCTAAAGAGCACGGCCTCCTGGTTTGACTTTCGTTCAAGGTTCAGGGCTATGCAGACATTCGAGCTCTTCCAGGGCTGAGGCGGTTACTCGTGGCCGAATCTGCTGCCACGGTCTCCGTTCGAGGGCGGTGCGCCGGCCGCGTTGCCGGGATTCTCACAACGCTTAACAACGGGGCTCTGTCGGGCCCTACTTGCCAAGGGAGGACTGAATCATGCCTAAGAAGTCGAATCTGATTTGCCCAGACGTGTTTGCTAACCAAGGGCTGGCGAACAGGGAACTCTCAAGTTCGTTGCCAGACACAGGAAGGCACGGAACAAAGAAAAAGTCCAAACCCATATCACTCAGTGACTATCCAGACCTGATGACGGTATCGCAGGTCGCGGAAGCGCTCCAGATGCACCCGCAGCGCATCAAGCGCAAGTGGATGGCAATCCTGGAAGTGGTGGATTTGAAAATCCCTGGCAGCAAGGGCACGAGGGTACGCATCACAAGGCGAAGCCTTGAAGCATTTCTCACCAATAACATTCGTGTGAAGAAGGAGGGTTTGGGATCATGAAGACCAATCAGATGTTCGCCCAGATGGACCAGCAGGCTCAAGACAATATCAGGGAAGCCATTGCGGCAAGTGTCCTTGATAAGACTGATTCGGGATTTCTCGGGGAAGCGCATGACGCTTTGAACATGGCCGACTGCGGGGTCGCTGATTGCCAGCTCTTGGTGAACATGTTGGACGACATTTTTCATGAGATTGGACTGCCGTTTGAGGATCGCACCCGGGAGCCCTACTATCATCAGCGGCGGCAGCTCTGGGGGGTACTCACTGCTCTCAAGCTACGGCTGGACAAGCTCGAAACAGAGATTGCGATAGCCATGAGCGCCCCGAGCAAATGGGTGTCTGTCCCCATGCTTACTCTCAAGGACATGAAAAACTGTCCGACAGTCGCGGAGCTGGAAAAGGCCGCTAACAAGCCGTCACTCAAGGATGTCCTACCGCGGAAATATGGCACGAAAGGGCCGGAGAAACCGAACTGAGGGGGAGATCGAATTGATGTCCCCTTTACCTGATCTGTAATGGAGTCGTCGAACTGACGACCCCCTAACACACCCGTAATACAAGCCCGTGTCGTCCAAGTGACCTCACGGGCTTTTCAGTTTGGGACCTTCCTCAATTCCGGTCAGATCGAACGTGAATCTTCCGATACCGCTACTGTCCTCTACTTACCAATGGCGAGAAATCGACGCCCGAGAACCACGCTGAGCCATGTACTCCCTATCCTGCGAGGGGAATGTTCCCCCTGTCTCGAACGTCCAGCAGCGTCGCTCTCCGTAAGCCGTGGGGGGAGGGGGACCGGGGAAACTGACTCTCTTGGGACCCTTGCTTCGATCGTACCATCCTCTGCCGGCATCAAGGACTGAGGATCCGCTGAGAGGAGCGATCTACCGCACGCCCTGATCCGCGCACGTGACTGCCCTTCCGGGTGGGTCATCATCGGATTGATGACGACTCCTACTGCGAGGGATGGACACCGTGTTTTGACCCTTTGAGTGCTGGTGAGTAACACTAACCTTGCTGGGGAGCATACCGTTCGTCTCCTTTTGGTAACCGAGGGGGGGAACCCTGCCTTCTTACCTTCCCGGAGGGAGTCCACTTCGTCCGCACCCCTTTGCCGATTTGGGAGTCATCTGGTTCGACTACCTCTGCCCATGAAGGGGATGTATTTGAGATGCACCACCTTTCATCTTAGTGCCGTCACATTTTCGCACATGCCGCTTCTGAGAAGACTCCCGGACAGCTCCTAGAGGGATTTACTGTCAATTTGACGGTCTTTATCTCACTGCCTTGGGCGAATCAGAGAGCACGGCTGCACGGATAACGCCGTGGTAGTTGATAACCCTAACCTGCTGATTTCCCGAAGGGGTATTTACGGTACTTACCCCCACCTTGCCCCTGGATTCGTCGGGATTACGGCAATTACGGTAATCACCTTGACCACGAATGAACCCACGTTAGGAGATGATCAAATTCTCCTGTAAATCCAGCGAGGTCAATTTGACCTCACTGATTTTGTTGATGAATTCTGACCTGGCTCGTCACTGCGACGGTGCAGCTTCAACCTTCCCGGTGAGCGCGCTGGGGGCGTAGCACGAATTTGAGCCTGTTTCTGTTGGTCAAGGGACCCCTTAACGAACACTTCCAAGCAAAAAGGACCACTTTGCGCTAGCAAGTTACTAGAAAGTACTTGACACTCAATTTCGTGATGCTAGTATGATCTTAAGAGAAACTAGCAGGGGGACATCGACATGGAAAAGACAGCGATTTATGCGAGGGTGAGCACAAGTGAGCAGGCGGAGCAGGGCATTTCTCTTGACGCGCAGATTGCCAAGGCCGTGGAATACTGCGAGCAGCGCGGTCTTCACATCGTTGATACGGTCGTTGAGACCATGAGCGCCAAGGACGTGGACCATCGACCGGGACTCAAGCGCGTCCTGGAAATGGTGGATCGAAAGAGAGTCGAGCATGTGGTTTGTTGGAAACAAGACCGCCTTTCTCGGAATACCGTGGACAGCCTGGAGATACTCGCACTCTTCGCCAAGAGGGGGGCTCAACTTCATGAAGTATGTGAGCAGGCTCCAGTCAAAGTGGATAGCGCAGACTCCGAACTCATGTTCACGATAAAGGCCAGCATGGCACAGCGTGAGCGGCGGATCATCGGAGAGCGGACAGCCCTTGCAATGGCTCGCAAACGAGAGCGAGGCGAGCGCGTCAGCAGGTTTGCACCTTTCGGATACTGCTTTGAGGGTGATCGCATCGTGGAAAACGTGGACGAGCAGCACATCATCAGGACCGTCCATCATCTTGGCGAGTCCGGTCTGTCCATTCGGAAAATTAGAGCAACTTTGACGGCCGATGGTATGATGAACCGCCAAGGACACCCGTTTGGCGTGGCAGAGCTTCACAAGATGTTGAAGCAGCATGAGCAAAAAGCAGCCTGACATCAGGGACAATCTTCATTACCGGCGGCTCGTCAAGCTACTGAAAGAGCTTCCACCGGAGCGCACGAAAGCTTTCGAGGAATTCCTGGACGAAGAGGAAAATGAGGATCGCATGAAACTCAAGGACAAAGTGGAGGCGCGGCTTATGAATTTGGAGCGGGCCGTTCAAAGTATTCAAGAGGAGCTTCAAGCTCTGCGAGCTGCGAGACCGACCGCGGAATGGACCTCAGAACTTGTCCCTTTGCCTCCCCGAGAGGGCAAAAAGCTCGTAGGAGAGCGCGCACAGTTCGCTACGATCATCGACAAGACTTTGCTGGACGGTCTTAAGCACGAAGCTAGGGAGCGAGGGACCACCTTTGCCCGCATGATTGAAACCGCAATCTGGCACTTCCTGAGCAGACCGCGCCTCTCTTTCGAGATCGACGAGGAGAATGACCAATGACGAGCCCACGGGCCGAAGGTGACCGAACGATGATAAAGACCATCAGAATCAGCAGGGGCCTTGCCCGTGATGCTGAGAAAGCCGCTCGTGATAACGGAGAAACGTTCACGAGCCTGATCAAGAAGTTGCTCATGATTTACCTTGATCGAGATGAAAAGTATGCTCGTTGACCCCGGACAAATGTTGATTACTCGCACGAATTGGTATCGAAACGCAGAGGAGTAATTGTTCATGGCCGGTAGGAAAGATCGACTCCCAGTAAAGACAATCCCAGACGCTCAACCTCAGATTACCGCACTGAAACAAACCATTTCCGGCCTTCAGGGTCACCTTCAGGAGCTGGTCAGCAATTTAGACTTATCTACGATCAAGATTGAGTCTGCAAACGATGCTTACAAGCTGGCAACGAGTGTTGCGGCTTTGAGTAGGGCTTTCGCAGAGATCGCGCGACTTGAGGATGACAAAAAGAAGATCGTAGAACAAGCACAGAACGAGTATTATGCGGCGATGAGGGAGTTGCTCAGTGGCCGGCCTGACATCGTTGAGGTAATAGTGACGATGATGGAGCAGGCAAAAGAGCGTGTGCTCTTGCCTGGGGGCAGCGAGGGATAGGATACCCCACCCCCTATCCCCGAAAAGACCCCCCCTACCCTCAGCAGGGAGGTCACTTTCTCACGTGTTCGCCGTTTTTCCCCGATTCTCGGACCTTCGGTGACAGCTATGGAAGTGCTCTTTTTGGTCGCCATTGTAGTCGGCGTGATTCTGATCTATCTGCACAACCGCCGTGAGAGAGAAAGGACAGAAGCGCGCTGGCGTGCGGTTGAGCTTTCCGGAGTGGATCAGATGGCCGGCCGGACTTTCGAGGAGTATGTTGAGCGTCTCCTTCGGCATAAAGGCTATCGGACCCGGCTGACTAAAGTCTCAGGAGACTTTGGAGTAGACATCGTGGCTACAGGGAAAGACGGTCAATATGCAATACAATGTAAGCGATCATCGGGTCGGGTTTCTCGGCGCGCCGTGAGTGATGCGGTCGCTGGGAAGCAGCATTACGGCTGCTCACGGTCGATGGTGATCACGAATTCGTGGTTTACCCAGGGGGCCCAAAGGCTGGCTGCGTCTACCGGCTGCAAGCTCATCGACCGCGACAAGATCACAGATTGGATTGTGGACTTTCAAGGGAAGGCGGCTGTAGAATCGGAGAATCACGAGCGTGCAGAGGCGAGACAGACCCGATAAGAACGAACGGGTGACCGGTACGATCGGGTAGGATCATGGATAGCTTGTTCTATTCCTCCTTAGCATCTGGAACGGAGAGATACCATGCGCAGGTTAGGCTGGGTTTTCGCTCTGATCTTCGTGATGGCAACCGGGAGTTGGGGGGAGGCGCGTATCAACTGGAATGTGCAGGAAACTCCCTGTGTTGTTACTTCGGATTCAGCGGCCACGGCTTCCATAACGGCTATCGAATCATTTATGAACCTGATCCGAATACGTGACGTGGCGGCTGCAAAGCACTTGATCGTTAATGGGTTGATGTCGGGTCTGTTCGTGTCGCTCAAAGCGGGAACACGGGTCAATAAGCTGGGAAGCGTCAGCTTTGATAGGGACATCTGCATTGTCAGGCTGCCGGATGAATCTCATACGCTGTTCATGCCTTGTGCGGGCGCACGGTCATTGAAAAACAGGGTTGAAATTCTTGACTCAAGCGGAGAACTCATAGAGAGCTGGCAACAACGAGGCGGCGTGATTCATGTGTGGGACCGATTCGGAAACTTGATCAGGACTGAATCAGTGCTGGCAAGCATCACAGGATCGAGCCCGGCTCGGACCCAGGATAATAATGAAGCGTTGCGCGTGGCTGGCGATGCGGGAAACGTGGCGGAAGTGAAACGTCTTCTATCTAATGGGGCAAATCCGAACGCGAAAGACGCTGTCGGTGAAACCGCATTGACAAGGGCTGTCCGTGCTCCCCGTATTTCACCGGCATTATTAGAGACTATCCTCCTCCTCTTGGACAATGGCGCCGACGTGAATGCAAAGAATGACAACGGTGAGTCAGCGCTGTACTGGGCCGTCTCATTACTCCCCGCGAGCCGAGAGCGAATAGAGCTCGTGAAACTTCTGCTCGAAAGAGGGGCCGACGCCAATGTTGCTGAGAAAGAAGATGGCCATACAGTCTTGATGCAAGCGTGTAGCCCGCAAAGCAATCTTAACCATCCAGGAATCACAGAGATAGTAAAATTACTCATCAGCAAGGGTGTCAATGTCAACGCGAGCTCCAAAGATGGGAATACAGCCTTGATATGGGCGAGCGGGGCCAATGCTGTCGGGGTTGTAAAGCTGCTCCTGGAAGCCGGAGCGAACGTGAATCATAGGAACTCTGACGGAGACACTCCCGTTTCAGTAGCCGCCAGCAGTCAGGTGAAGGACTTGCTGGGGGGGCATGGAGTTCGGGAGGGGAGCGCGCCGATTCATTCAGAAGGGCTTTGGGTAACCATACGCCAATGTCCGTGCGCGGTTTCTGTTGAGGCACTGGACCAGTTTTATACGCTCAGCGTACAAAAAGACCTCCAGGCGGCCTATAGCTTGATCCAGGCCGGTAAAGTAAGGCTCCTTCCCGAGGGAACCGAAGTCTACCTTATGGGAGGGGAAGGATTCTTGAACTTCAGGAAGGCCAAGATCCGTTTTCCAGGATCGACCCACGAATTTTGGGTCATGGCCGGAAACCTCGCAGAGAAACGATAACCCGGCCAATCCCGCGCCAGCGTTGAAGAGGTCAAAACACGTACAGTTTTCTGTCCCGGTAAGGAGCGTTCAGTCCACGTCGCTATCAAGCTAAAACTTGACTTTCAGGCCGTTGAGATGACTAAAGGGGATGAGGTCATCATGTTGAAGTCTGCCCACAACGATTCCCGGGGCGACTCGCACTTGCTCGGCAAAATCGGATACGGACTTCCGACCGAAGCGCTTCTTGTCCACAAACGCCTTGAATTCCCTCGATGGAATGAGCAACTTCGCGGCGAGAGCGTCAGCCGCGATCTCCTCTTCCGACGCAGAACCATCCTGTTCGTTGATATACACTCCTTTCTTGGAGTGATGAAGAAGGTGGGCCGCTTCATGAAAGAAACTGAACCAGAAGTGGTCATTGGTCTTGTGTCTCAGGCTCAACTGGATCAAGGCTTTTTCGGAACTGAGCCAGCGGCTGGCGCCGCTCAAGTGGGTCTTGGGGAACTCTGGGACAAAGGCAAGGGCTACTCCTGCCTTTCTGCAAAGCTCCTTCATCTTGGGCTCGAATTCTGCCCGGCGCTGATTCGTGAACGACCTGATCTCAAGGAGCGCCCGCGAGAATACTTCTCGATCGTACGGCTCTGTCTGAATCTCTTGGGCAAGGATCTCCCCTATTCGCAACCAGGTGGCCAGGGATTCCAGTTCGCTTCTGAAAGTAGGCGAATGACGGTACGTAACACCTATTGAGGCATAGCGTTTTTCCCAGATCTGAATGGAGGCCACTCCGAAGAATCTCAGGACCAACTCCAGCGCGTGAACTTCATCTTTGGGCTTTTCCATGAATCCTCGGTTGACCAACTGCTTCACTGGAAATTTCTTCACCCATGCGACCTCTTGTTCAAGTGCCTGACCGGCCTTTTCTCTCGCGTGAAAGGCGCGGTAGTTGGCTTCAAGGTTGTTCCAAACGTCATCTGCAACGCCCAGGACGCGCTCGAAGCGGATTGCAGTCTCAGGGGTGACAGGCGCTTTCCCGCTGATTATCTGGCTCACATGTTTAGCAGAGAGGCCACAGCTCACCGCGAAATC
>JBMOME010000017.1:0-2833 GCA_049323095.1 Thermodesulfobacteriota bacterium | reverse complement strand
ACGCAGAAGGATTCGTTAAGAGCAAGATTAAGTGGCTGGGTCATGCGAGCTTCAGAATCGATGGTGACAAGTCGGTGGTGTATATCGATCCGTGGAAGCTCAAGAAGGCGGTGCCCGCGGATGTTATTTGCATCACCCACAGCCATTACGACCACCTCTCGGAAGAAGACGTGGAAAAGATCCGCAAGCCCACCACGGTGATCATCGGCCCTGCGGATTGCAAGGCAGGCTTCGGGAACGCTTTCAAGCAAATCGCGCCGGGGCAGAGCCATACCGTGGGAGACGTGACCGTGGGGGCTGTTCCCGCATACAACACCGATAAAGCCTTTCATCCCAAGGGAAACAAATGGATGGGGTACATCGTCACGGTGGACGGTTTCAGGATCTACCATTGCGGGGACACCGACGTGATTCCCGAAATGGAAAACATCAAACCTGACGTGGCCCTGCTGCCTGTCGGCGGAACCTATACCATGACGGTTCCGCAAGCCGCGGACGCAGCAAGTAAGATTTCACCTAAAGTGGCAGTTCCCATGCACTGCGGTGACATCGTGGGAACCCTTGACGATCGCGAATCGTTCCGCAAATCCGCGAAGGTGCCGGTGGTGATCCTGGACCCCTCAGCGTGAACCGCCCTACCAGTGATACGAGAGCAATGACACAAGAAAATCCCAAGGACACCACGGGGCAGGTGCGAGTGCGCTTTGCCCCTTCTCCCACCGGCTATCTCCACCTCGGCGGAGCGCGTACCGCCCTGTACAATTGGCTGTGGGCAAAAAAAACAAACGGCGTCTTCGTCCTCAGGATTGAGGACACGGATGTAGAGCGCTCCACACAAGACTCGCTTCAAGAGATTTTGGACGGGCTCACGTGGCTCGGATTGGATTGGGATGAAGGCCCCTTCCTTCAGACCGCGAACCTGAACCAGCACGTGGATGCGGCTCATAGACTCCTTGATACCGGCCACGCATACCGCTGTTTCTGCACAAAGGAAGAATTGGAACAACAGCGGCAAGAAGCTGAAGCCAGAAAAGTCGCGTTCATGTACGACGGGCGATGCCGCAAGCTCTCCAAGGATCAAGTGGAGGCCAAGATCGCCGACCAGGTCCCGTTCGTGGTGCGCTTCGCAGTGCCCCGCGATCCGGGAGCCAGCGTCGTTTTCGAAGATCTGGTCTTCGGCAGACAAGAAAAGCGTTGCCAGGACATCGAAGACTTCGTGATCCTGCGCTCCGACGGCAGACCCCTGTACCTTCTGAGTAACGCGGTGGACGATCAACTGGATCGGATCACTCACGTGATACGGGGAGCAGACGGTCTCGCGAACACGCCCAAACAAGTGCTCATATATAAGGCTCTGGGCTGGACACCCCCTACGTTCGCGCACATGCCACTCACCTTGGATAGCAAGAAAACTAAGCTCTCTAAGAGACGCCACGGCGAAGTGGTGACCATTGCCTATTACCGCGCCAAGGGCGTGCTCCCCTGGGCTTTGTGCAACTTCATGGCTCTGTTGGGCTGGTCATCCGGAGATACGCGGGAATACTTCACAAGAGAAGAGCTCATCGAGGCGTTCGATCTCTCGCGAATCAACCGGGCGAACGCAATCTTCAACTACGTGCCCGGAGACGCGAGGAACTGGACCGATCCGAAGTTGATCCACTTCAACGCGCATTACCTGCGTACCCTGTCCTTGGACGAGCTGCTCCCGTACGTAAAGGAGGAACTCCAGCGGACAGGGCTCTGGAAGGATTCTTACGAGCATGATCAGGAGCAGTGGTTCCGCAACGCAGTCGAGCTGATGCGGGCCCGTTTTCATACCCTTGAGGATTTTTCCACTACGGGGAAGTTCTTTTTCGCGGACGAATTCGGCGTAGATCCAAAGGCAGTGCAGAAGAACCTCTGCAAGGACGCTCACGTCCACATGTACATAAGCCAACTCGCGCCTCGCTTCGAGGAATTGCCAACTTTCGACAAGGCATCCACTGAGGAGGCAGTCCGCTCCTTTGCGGAAGAGCGCAATGTTTCGGCCGGATTGATCATTAACGCGTGCAGGACGACAGTTTCCGGCAGCGCGGTAGGCCCGCCGCTCTTTGAGATGCTCGAAGCCATTGGTAAGGAACGGGTTGTGAACCGGCTCAAACAAGTCGATCGGATGATCGCCGCGTGCGCGGGTCGGTAGCAGGACCGCATAGAATAGGGCAGGTATGAAGAAACTGTCTCACAATTGCCTATGCTGGCAAAATCGTAGCATGATTCCTCGTAGGCGCGGGTTTCAAACCCGCCCCTGGTCAATTGTCACAAAACGGGCAGGTTTGAAACCTGCCCCTACAAATGCCTGATACCTCGCTCGGCTTGCCGGTCGAGCCCAACGCGTGATTTTCCGCATCAGCTACGTATGATCGGGCCGTACAAAAAAAGAGCCCGACCGTCTAGTCCGAGCTGGGAGACTTTGATCGGACGGTCGGGCAAGGAAAACGCATAGCCGGATCGATGAGCGAGGTCCCCCTATCCTCGGTTCGGTCGACACCTTGGAGGCAGCCAGGTCCTGATACCTGATGAGCCCCGGAGGTGGCGACGTCCCTTTGGTCTCACGTCCACCGGCCCTACGAAAGAGCAGTCATCAGAAGACAAGGCCCATTTCGAGGTAGCCGCCCTCGAACGTATTTTCCCAGATCAGATTTTGTTCAGACTTCTTGTAGTCTACGAACTTGTAACCACCCGATACGTAGCCAGAGCGACCGCAATTGAGCGGGATGGAGTACCGCATGCCCACCTGGATGTCCCAGCCCTCCACATCATCCAGGAAGATCACGCCGCCTTTGAAGTCGCACGA
>JBMOME010000016.1:0-24112 GCA_049323095.1 Thermodesulfobacteriota bacterium | reverse complement strand
TTCATGGGATGGCCTCAGCCGGTCTCCTTCGTGGGTCATGGGGTGGGCCTGGAACTGGATGAACTGCCGGTAATCGGAAAACGTTCGCCCACAGTGCTGGAAGAGGGCATGGTGATGGCCATTGAGCCCAAGTTTGTCTTCCCCGGCGAAGGTTTGGCCGGTATCGAGAATACGTTTCTGGTAACTGACAAAGGCCTGGAAAGGCTCACCCTCTTTGACGACGCAATCCAGGTCGTTTCGACTTAGTGCTCTTTTTCATGAATATGGGAGAGATGGACAATATTCTCGGAGATTCTTATAGTGAGGGTATCCCACGAGATTGGAGTTGAAACCGTTGAAGGAGATTCTGAGGGATATAGCGCGGGAAGAAGGGGCGAACCTCGCGGAGCTGGAGCGTGATTTTGCTGCCGGAGTAGTCGCTCTGTTGAAGCCGTCACCGTCGGGAAAGACTGTCGCGGTAGGGCGAAACCTGCGGGTGAAGGTGAATGCCAACATCGGCACGTCGCAAGATCTTGCCGATGAAGAGAGAGAGCTCCGGAAGCTTGGCGCGGCGATCAAGGCCGGCGCGGACACGGTCATGGACCTTTCCACGGGTGGAAATCTTCGGGAGGTTAGGCGAAAGGTAATCCGTGAATCCTCAATCCCTGTGGGCTCCGTCCCCATCTATGAGGCCATTGTGGGGGCCGTGAGGAGAAGAGGCGGCGGAGAACGCATGGATCCTGAAGAAATGCTCGACGCAATCAGGCTCCACGGGGAAGACGGCATCAGCTTTGTGACCGTGCACTGCGGAGTCACTCAGGCCGCGCTTGAGCACTTGAATCTCCGTCCCAGAGTTTGCGGGATCGTCAGCCGAGGGGGCAGTTTTCTCGCGCGCTGGATGCGAGCAAACAAGAAAGAGAACCCGCTTTACGAGCGATACGACGAAGTGCTCGATATCTGCGCGCACTATGGAATGGCGCTTAGCTTGGGCGACGGTCTCAGACCCGGAGCCATAGCCGATTCCCTTGATCAGGCCCAAATAGAGGAGCTCAACACTCTGGGGCAGCTTTTCCGGCGGGCTCGAGAAAAGGGCGTTCAAGCAATTATCGAAGGTCCGGGCCACGTGCCGCTCGACCAAGTACCTGCGCAGATCATGATGCAGAAGAAGCTCTGTGACAACGCGCCGTTCTATGTTCTTGGGCCGTTGGTAACCGACGTCTGTCCCGGGCTCGATTACATCACTTCCGCGATAGGAGGCGCAGTCGCAGCCGCAGCCGGCGCGGACTTCCTGTGTTACGTCACCCCATCGGAACACCTTGGTCTGCCGGATGTGGAAGATGTGCGGCTCGGAGTGCTTGCTTCACGTATTGCGGCTCATGCAGCGGACCTTGCTCGCGGCCGCGCGGATGCTTGGCAGTGGGATGAAACCATGAGCAAGGCCCGGAAACAACGAGACTGGGCCGAACAAATCCGGCTCGCGCTGGACCCGGAGCTTGCCAGAGAGGTTCGGGCCCGCACTTGCCCAGGTGATGAGCACGACACCTGCACCATGTGTGGGGAACTCTGCGCATATAAGGCCGACTCCCCGGTTTGACCTATAGCGGTTCTGAACAATAATCGCGAATGAACATCCCTCTCTTGTCTTTCCCCCGGAGGGGGACACCTTGAGTAGCCCCGCGTCCCGCGGGATGAAACCCGTGGTACACAGAATCAATAATAACTTCCTCTCGGCCCTGAAGGGGTCGCCCCTTCAGGGCGATTTGGAGAGAGGGGTGGGTGGACGCCGCCTTCCCTGGGTTTCACCCAGGGCTATTCACAGTATTCCCCTTCGGGGAATTGCTGGGGAAACAGAATCAGACAGAGCTTTTCGTAAACGAAACAGGGGCTCGCCTCCGAGGTAGCGCCGTGCTATGAGAAAAGAAAGCAGACTTCTAGGTTGCGGGGCGATCCATGATCAGGCAGGTGGAATACTTCGAGAAACCCGGCAAAGCCAACACCAGCCGCTGTCTTGAGATTGTGACAGAGCTGGTCAAAGAGGGCCTTTCCCACGTAGTAGTGGCTACAACGGGAGGCGAAACGGGCCTCATCTTTGCCCGGGGCCTCCAAGGCTTGAACGTGAACGTCGTGGCGGTCACCCACAATGTGGGATTCGGGCAGCCCAACCAGGACGAGTGTTCCGAAGCCGTACGCAAACAAATGCTTGCTCTCGGCGCAAAGATCTACACTGGAACCATCCTTACCCGCAGCATAGACTACGCGTTCATGCGGCAGCATCAGGGAATCCCACCGTCGTACGTCGCCGCGCAGACTCTGAGGCTTTTTTGCCAGGGGATGAAGGTGGTCGCGGAGATCGCTGCGGAAGCGTGTGATGCGGGCCTCGTGCCGGAAGGCGCTGACGTGATTGCGGTCGGAGGCACCGGTCGAGGTGCTGATACCGTGGCCATTATCGAAGCCCATCCGTCGCACAGGTTTCTTGAGATCAGAATCAGGCAAATATTGGCCAAACCGATCTGATCGCATCGTTAGGCTCCTCTTCTTTTCCATGGTGCACCATGTTCGGCAGTGAAGATTCAGTTTCCAGCGGCCCAAAACTGTCATTGCGACCCCGCTGAAAAGCGGGGGAAGCAATCTCAGCGCTAAAGGACCGAGATTGCTTCGTCTCCCGGATCGAATCCGGGGTCCTCGCAATGACAGATAGCGCCAAACTGCCTCGCATAGCTGAATGGTTATGTTCGGCCACCAATTTGGAATTGCTTTCCGGTCCGGCTTTCGAGTACTCTCATGCGGATCTGAAACGTAAACGGACCATCTAATAGCCCAAGACACCCTCTGAATTCCGTGGACCAGAACTCTGTTTTGTGGAATACCTGTCCGCGGTTTTCACCAAAGAACACGTGTCTGCACACAGAGCTGCTATGAAGCCGTCTCAAAGACGAGATCAGAAGCCACACCCCTTTGTCGTCGGCGCCAAATCTCTTGAGGGATTATTGGCGGCTGCACTTCGTCATTCCTGCGGACCCCGGATCGCGGTCCGGGGCAGGCCCAGGAATCCAGTTTGGAAAGTGTGGTACAGAATTCTCTACTATCCGGTCGTTGGGCGACTGGATTCCCGCCTACGCGGGAATGACGAAAAGACCCCCACTCGCTGCAACGCGACGGATTTCTCGTCTCGTGGCCAGACGGACGCTCTGTTAGGCAAGCGGCATAATTCGGCCATCCATCTGTTCTGCCTTCTGTGCTCGGCAGCCCTTATCGTTAGCGCGTGCGGTAAGAAGCAGCAAACAAACCAGAACGCAGTCGCAGTACCTGTTGTCACCGCTCAAGTGATCCGGAAGGATGCACCCTATTTCCTGAGCGCCATCGGGTCCGTAAAGGCGTTCCAGTGGGTGGAGGTAAAACCGCGCGTCACCGGGCAGCTCCTTGAAGCTTGCTTCAAGGAAGGAGAGGTTCTCAAGAAGGGGCAACGCATCTTCACCATCGATCCCGCGCCGTTCCAGGCAAAATTGGATGAAGCTGAAGCAAGGCTGAAGCAAGCGAATACGCAGCTGGAACAAGCAGATCGTGACCTCAAGCGATACCAGGTACTCTACGAAGCAGCGGGAATAAGCTCGGAGCAGTATGAGGCAAAACAGGTAGATTTTATGTGGAAGAAATACCAGGTCGCGCTGGAAGAAGCACAAGTCACTTCTGCTCGTCTCGATCTGGGCTATTGCTCCATCGAAGCGCCCATGGATGGCCTGGCCGGGGAAATCAAGGTCGATGACAAGAACATTGTCACCGCGTACCAGACAACTCTGGTCAATGTGCGGCAGATTCAGCCCATCAAGGTGGTGTTTTCTCTTCCGGGAAAATTCCTCCAGGAAATCATCGAATACAACACTCGGCAGACGCTTGAAGTAAGGGCCCTGGCCACGGGAATCGACGAACCGGAGATCGGCTCACTTAATCTGATCGACAATTGGATTAACCCGAAGACCGGCATGATCATGCTCCAGGGGTTGTTTCCCAATCCCAAGAAACGGTTGTGGCCCGGCGAATTCGTCAAGGTGCTCCTTCAGCTCACCGTGACGAAGGACGCAGTCCTGGTTCCATCCCAGGCTGTCATGATCGGCCCAAAGGGCAAGTATGTGTGGCGGGTCAAAGACAACAACACCGTAGAAATCAGACTTGTGCTGATCAGCCGTTCGGCCGACGGCATGGAAGTGGTCGCTGAGGGACTGCAACCCGGTGACAGAGTGGTTGCGGAGGGCCAGACCTCCCTCTTCCCTGGAGCCCCTGTGCAGGAAAGGGAAAAACCGAAGAAGTCGGCTGAAGCCTCGCGGGCAGAGGCGGCGACGTCCAAAAAGACTGGTCCGCGATAAGGATTGCGGGTAACCAGTTATCCCGGTCGGCGATAGTAGCGGCCATCCGGCGATGAGAGGTGATATCCACCGATACTCGACCAGTGATCGCTTTTTCGTCATTCCCGCGCAAGCGGGAATCCAGAAGCCCAACGAGCGGATAGCGGGAAACCTTGTACTGAACCCCCTGAACTGGATTCCTGCTTTCGCAGGAATGACGGAAGTGCTGCGATCGCGAAACGGGCAAGGATTCTAAAAGCAGCCAGGTTTTCAGAAAGCTTTTCAGCATGAGCCCTGCAGAGCTGTTCATTCGTCGGCCGGTCACCACGATCACTCTGATGATCTCGATGTTCTTTTTCGGGATCATGGGCTATGTTTATCTTCCCACGTCGGAACTGCCCGAAGTTGATTTCCCCACCATTCAGGTTACAGCGAACCTTCCCGGCGCGGACCCTGAAACTATGGCCTCCAGCATAGCCACGCCTCTGGAAAAGCAGTTCTCCACCATTAGCGGCCTTCGGGCCATGAGCTCGGTGAGCAGTCTGGGGCAAACTGTTATCACCGTGCAGTTCGACTTGAACAGAAGCATCGATGGCGCTGCGCTGGATGTCCAGTCATCGATCTCTGCGGCCGCGGGCGATATGCCCAGCAACATGCCGAGCCCTCCTAACTTCAAGAAGATAAACCCGACCCAGTGGCCGATCTTTTACATGGCCATGTATTCGGAAGCGCTACCGCTCTACACGGTTAATGACTATGCGGATACATTCGTTAGTCAGTCTCTTTCGACCATCCCTGGCGTGGCTCAGGTGCAGAATTACAGTCAGCAGCAGTTCACCGTACGCGTCAAGGTGAATCCTGATGTCTTGGCAGCACGTGGAATCGGGATAAATGACGTCAGGGATGCCATAAGAACGCACAATGTGAACCTGCCGCTGGGAACACTCGACGGACCGTATCACACCACGACAGTCAAGGCTTCGGGCCAGCTGATGGAAGCCGCCCGGTACAAGCCCATGATCGTCACCGAAATCGCCGGGCAACCTGTAAGACTTGAAGAGCTGGGCACCGTTCAGGATGGCGTGTACCGAGACAAAGTGTTCTCGACTCTTGACGGAAACCCTGCGGTTATTCTCGCTGTATTGCGCCAACCAGGGGCCAATACCATAGATATCGTCAACGAGATTCAGAAAAGGCTCCCGGCCATACGCGCAACACTTCCTCCAGCGATCACGTTACAAGTGGTTTATGACCGGTCGCAGTCCATACGAGAAAGCATCCTGGACGTGGAATTCACGCTCTTGCTGGCACTGGGGCTTGTGGTCTTGGTCATCTTTCTCTTTCTGAGAAGTGTGGCTGCCACCTTTGTCGCCGGCATCGCAATTCCTCTCTCCGCGATCTCCACCTTTGCCGTCATGTACATGATGGGCTTTTCGCTGGATAACCTATCTCTCATGGCCTTGATGCTCTCCGTGGGCTTCGTAGTGGACGACGCGATCGTGGTAATCGAAAACGTCTTCCGGCACATGCAAATGGGCAAGAAACCCTTTCAAGCTGCAATCGACGGCGCAAACGAAATCGTCTTCACCATTGTTTCTATTACATTGAGCCTGGCTGTGGTCTTTGTGCCCATTATGTTCATGGCAGGCATCTACGGGAGGATTCTCAACGAATTCGCCGTGACTATCACGGTTACGATTCTGATCTCAGGCGCAGTGGCCATATGCATGAGCCCCATGCTGTCCAGTCGCCTGTTCCGACCGGGAAGCAAGATTGCGGAATCCGATCCGATTTTTGATACTATGCTTAATTTCTATCGCCGCACCCTGGTGGAAGCGGTCAAGTATCGTCGTACGACCATTGCTATCGCGGGGCTAACTTTAGCGGCAACCCTGTACCTTTTCGCTACCTTGCCAAAAGGCTTCCTTCCCACTGTGGATATGAATCATCTCATCGGCATGTTTGTGAGCAATGAAAGCATTTCTCCGGAAAGCATGGCCCGCTCGATCAGAGAAGTCACTCCGCCGCTTCGGGCTAATGAGAACGTGAAGCACGTCCTGACCGTTTCCGGATATCCGCTGCGAAACCAGGGCTTCTGCGTTCTGATCTTGAAGGAGAAGCCGCCGCGCAAGGATTCATCCTACCAGGTGGTCCAGCAGGTCACGCCCGTGGCAAACAGTGTTCCCGGACTGAGGACCTTCTATCGGGTACCGCCTATGGTAGAGATCTCTACGGTGAGAGCCCCGAGCCCGTATCTTTTTGTGATGCAGTGCCCAAAGACAGACATCCTCTACCGGGACGCCAAAGACTTTGAAGACGCGCTGCGACATCTGCCTCAGCTTGTGGGCGTCAATTCCGACCTTTATTTGAAAAACCCCGAATCGTTCGTGGAGATCCACCGGGACCGTGCATCCACCTATGGCATCACCGCAGGAAACATCGAAGAGAGCGCTTATTCCGCGTACGCGGATCGTGAGGTTTCCAATATCTATGGAACCAGCGCCACGTATAAGGTGATCCTGGAAGTGGAAGACGCGCACCAACGTAACCCGGCCGATTTGGCACTCCTCTATGTGAAAGGCTCAAACTCTGAGCAGGTGCGTCTTGACGCGATTGCGGACATACATTCGCGGCCTGGCCCTTTGACGGTGAACCACTATGGGCAGCTCCCTTCTGCCACAATGTCCTTTGACACAGCTCCGGGAGTGGCTTTGGGCCAGGCAACCGAAGCGGTGCGTGACCTGGCCAGGAAGATGCTCCCGGACACGGTTCTGTTCAAATTCGAGGGGACGGCTCAAGCGTTTGAAGAGTCCTTCCGGAGCATCGTTTTCCTGTTCATTGTGGCTGTAGTCATCATCTATCTGATTCTTGCCATCCTTTACGAGAGCTTCGTTGTGCCCCTTGCCATCATCTCCGGGCTGCCTTCCGCCGCGTTCGGCGGACTGCTCGTACTGTGGCTATTTGGACTGGAACTAAACCTGTACGGATTTGTGGGGCTGTTTATGCTCATCGGCATTGTGAAGAAGAATGCCATTATGGTCGTGGACTTTGCTTTGGAAGCGGAACGGACCCACAAGAAAAGCCCTCTGAACGCCGCGATCGAGGGAAGCCTGATCCGGTTCCGACCCATCATGATGACCACTATCGCTGCCATCGCGGGCATGATTCCCATCGCGTTGGGATACGGCGCAGGAGGAGAATCCAGACAGCCGCTGGGGTTGGTCGTGGTCGGCGGGCTGCTCCTTTCGCAAGTAGTGACGCTCTACCTCACACCTGTGGCATATACATACCTGGCCGAGTTCCAGGAACGCCTCGACCGCCGAAACGCCAAAAAACGCGAAAGGCTCGGCATCCCTGAGGCGTAGTAGGGTTGCAGAAGGTGGGATTTTTGAAGAGTTTCCGGGGGGAGAACTTTTTTGTGCAAAAAAGGTCTCCCCCCGGAACCCCCCTCTCAAAAAACTCCCCCCTTTTTGCAATCGCTTCCACCGCTTGCACGACTGCTTGTCGTCAGCAGAAGGGTGCCTCTGTAGCTGTTCTAGAAACTAATGACCTATTCACTTGTGGGTGCCACTGACCTGGACGTTGTCCAGGTCAGTGTTTCTTCGCGAATATTGGCGATTCTGACGTTGTATGAAAGGCGCTATTTTCCGAAGTCGGTTACTCTCTTGGCGAATTCGCTTGAAATCACCAGGATTGTCTGATTGCGGTTTTCCAATTCCATTGCCGCATGTAACGACTGCGCGGTTGTGGTGTCGTTCAGGACGCTCTTGGTAAGACGAAGACCTCCCGGGGTTTTTCCAAGCATCACCTGAGCAATGTTAAGCGCTTCCTTGACGAGGTCGTCCTTGGGAAGCACTTTGCTTACCAGGCCGATTCGTTCAGCCTCGTCCGCGGGGACACGCCTCCCGGTGAAGAGAATTTCCGACGCCCTGGACAGACCCACGAATCGCGGCAAGAAGTACGACGATCCCATTTCGCCCGCGGACAGCCCGATGTTGACAAATGAGGCCACAAAGAAGGCTTCAGGGGCTGCAAGTCGGACGTCCGCGGCCAGCGCCAGGGCAAAGCCTCCGCCCGCAGCGGGTCCGTTGACCGCCGCGATCACCGGTTGGGGAATTTTCCGCAACCCAAGGATGAGACCGCCGTATCGCTCCTGGATCTTTCTGAGGTACGTGTCCGCGGACGCGAAGTACTCATGGTTCATGTGAGAGGCTGCTTCGACGAGGTCCGCGCCTGAGCAAAACCCTCTGCCTGCGCCGGTTAAGATTACCACCCGGATGTCGTCGCTTTGCTCCAGTCGTTTGAAGACTTCTTCGAACGCCTCGAGCATGTCCGGGTTGATCGCGTTGAGTCTATCCGGCCGATTCATGGTGATCAGATTTACGCCTGCTACGGGCTCTTCCAGCTTGAGCGGTCCGATTTCGATTACTTCATTTTCAGACATTCGAGTTTGCTCCGTTCCATACACCGAGATTTGACTGCATGGTTGGGGTGACGCTCACAATTAAATCCGTGAGTACTTCAGAGTGCCGCTATTTGCTGTGCAAGCGCTGGAAGCGCTTGCACAAGTTTAGGAGTTCTTGGGGAGGGGTCCGGGGAGGCCCTTCTTGCAAGAAGGGCCTCCCCGGAAACTTCTTTACAACCTCCTCGGCTCCGCAACTCCTATTTCATCTCTTTTGGTTTTCGCCAATCGGAGATGCTTATAAGGCGTTTGTTGGGCACATCCGCCTTGAAGAATTTCACCATTTCACCAGGCGCGTGGCTGGTGGACGAATAATTGACCGGCGGGAACACTCCGCCTGTTTCGTAGTTCTTGAGGGTTTCCATCGCGGTCTTCAGTGATTCCGGGCTCAAATCTTTCCCGGCTCGCTTCATGGCTTCCCCGAAGAGCCAGGATACGCCAACGCCATTGATGTACAGTGAAGTAAGGCCGATTTCGCGGTTATTCTTCTTCGCAAGCTCACGGGCAAGCTTGATGCCGGGAGTTTCGTCTGACCACGCGCCCACGAAGTTGACTCCGATGTAATTCTTGGCTGCTTCGTCGCACGCTTTTACGATCATGTCATCGGTAGCCCAGTTAAATCCAAAGACCGTCGGCCAATAGTTATACTTTTGCCCGCTTTTCAGAAACGTAATCGTCGCGGGGAGCAATGTGCACGTGATGACTACGTTGGCATTCTCTTTTTGCAGTGCCATGACCTGTGAGCTTGCATCCACGGACCCGGTGGGTAGGACAAGTTCCGCGACTACGGGGATTTTGTATTTGGCCGCTCTCTCTTTGATGGCGTCCAGGCTTATCTTTCCGTATTCCTTTTTCTCGTACACCACGCCGATGCGCACATCCTTCATCTTGAGCTCATCGACGATGTAATCCACGATGCACTGATACTGAGCCTCATACGTCGCGCCCATCGCGAAGATATACGGCTGGAGCGGATCGAAGAACTCCCGCACCAGAGCGTTCGGGATATTCGTGATCTTGAACTCGTTGATCTGTTCCAAGTTCGCAATAGTCTGCTGCGTGCCGCCGGTGGTGATGAGCGAGAGAACTTTGTCGCGGTGGATCAGTTTTTTCACTGCGGCCACGGACTTGGGCGCCTCGAACTGGTCGTCTTCCCAAATCACTTCCACTTTGCGACCGTTGATCCCTCCCTGCTCATTGAGATAGTTCATGTAGTCGACCATTCCCTGACCGTTGGGCAGTCCCAAGGCAGCCACGGGACCGGTCTTCACGAGCACCAAGCCCAGCTTGACCGCATCTTTTGTTACTCCACGTGCGTCCGCAAACACCCAGCCCGCCGTAAGCAGGCTCAAGGTTACGACGAGCGCAAGTTTCGCCATCCAATACCTGTGGTGCCTCATCTGTTCTCTCCTTTCGTTGAAAGAATAGCACTAATACGTGAACGGCCAGTTCTTGAATCCTGTCTTGATTCGATTCCAGATCGAATAAAGTCCCCCAGGCTCGAATATGAGAAACAGGATGATGAGCAACCCAAATGCCGCTATGTTCCACTCTTCGTCGTATCGACCTTCCAAGACGGGGAAGACCCGTGCCGAGGCCTGAGCAAGCAGTTTGATGAACTCCGGCACCACAACGATAAATACCGCGCCGAAGATCGATCCTACAATGCTCCCCATCCCGCCCACTATGATCATAGTGATGTATTGGATGGAGAGGAGCAGCGTGAAATGGTCCGGATGGATATGCCTAATGGTGTAGGCGTACAACCCGCCGGCTACTCCCGCGTAGAACGAGCTGATGGCAAAGGAAAGCACCTTGTAGTACGTGAGGTTCACACCGATAGCTTCAGCCGCGACGTCCCGATCCCGAATCGCCACGAAGGCCCGTCCCACACGGGTTCTGGTTATGTTATTGGCGGCAAAGAGCAGCAGAACCGTAATCACGATTAGAAAGAAGTAGAGTTGCTCGTCGGAGCTTAGCTTGTAACCCAGGATGGAGATCGCTGGCACACTCATCCCGCGCACGCCGCCGGTAAGGCCTTCCCACGTGATCACAACGTACTCGACCAGGACTCCAAAGGACATGGTGATCATGGCCAGGTAAAGACCCTTGAGCCTCAGGCAAGGGATACCGACGATTGCGCCTGCAACAGCCGCGACCAGACCTGCTGCGGGGAGATTGATCCAAAACGGCGTGCCCAGATGATTGGCGAGATTCGCTGTGGTGTAAGCTCCGATGGCAACAAAGGCCGCGTGTCCCAAGGAGATCAGGCCTGTGTATCCGGTCAGGATATTCAGCCCCACAGCGGCCACCGTGGCCAGGCATGAGAGGTTGACCAGGTAAACGAAATACGGATCGCCAATGTACGGTAGCAGCACAAGCGCCGCAACGAAGATCACCGCCCAAAACTTAATCCAAATGGTCCTGAAGAGCTTGATGTCCTCGTAATAGCTCTCGTTGAACGTTTTGCTGCGGATCGGCACGTGCTACACCCTTTCGATCTCTTCCTGGCCGAAGAGCCCGTACGGCCGGATCATCAGGATCACGAAGAGCACGACGAACGGCGTAACGTCTTTCACGCCGCCGCCGATCATTTGATCCAGGTACCCGCCGGCCAGATTCTCGATCAGTCCGATTGCCAGACCACCGATGATCGCGCCGGGAACGCTCTCCATGCCGCCCAGGATCATTGCGGGAAACGCGCTGATCGCGACGAACGCAAGGCCCACATTGAGCACCATCACGTTGGCCAGGAATATGCCGGCAACCGCGGCAATAAGGAACGCCAGTCCCCACGTGAGCGCAAAGACGCGCCTCACGTTCACGCCCATGAGCGCTACCGTGTCCTGGTCGTTCGCGGTGCCTCTCATGGACAGTCCCATATTGGTGAATTTGAAGAAAATAAAGAAGGCCAACATGAGCACGAAGGATGCCAACATACTCCATAGATGCGTGTACGAGAGCACCACACCGCCTACGCGCAGGCCTTCGGCAGGGAAAGGACTGGGAAAGACATAATTGTGGTGGCCAAAGAAAATACCGGCCAGGCTGCGCAGAAAAATGCTCAGGCCGATAGTTACCATGACCACTGAGAATACGGGCTCGCCCAGCATTGGTCGCAGGACGAGCCGCTCGCTCAGGACGCCCAGCAGGCCGGTCAGAAGCATTGTCAGGGGTAGGGCGATCCAGAACGAGATCTGAAACAACGTTACAAGATAATAACAGATGAATGCGGCCACCATAATGGCTTCGCCCTGGGCAAAGTTCACAATCTTGGTCGCCTTGTAGATAAGAACGAAACCCAGCGCGATGAGAGCATACAAGCTCCCCACAGCCAGGCCGCTCACCGACAGGCCCAGAAAGTAAAGGAGAGAACTCTCCACTCAGGCCTCCTCTATCCTTTGTGCAAGCCGATTAGACGGCTCTCAATACATGCTTTCGATCAGGTCCTTGAACTTCTTCTCGATGATCGAACGCCTGACCTTCATAGTGGCGGTCAGTTCGTCATCATCATGGTCCAACTCTTTGCTGAGAACGGTAAACTTCTTGATTGTCTCCACACGGGCCAACTGTGTGTTGACTCTGTCCACCTCGCCTTGGACAAGCTCCCGAACCTCTGCGTGTTCCGCCAGGCTCTTGTATGTGGTGAACGCGATCCCCTTCTCCTGAGCCCAATCCGCGACATTGTCCGTCTCCAATTGAATGAGAGCCACCAGATATTTTCGCCGATCGCCGATGACGATGGCTTCTTTGATGTAAGGGCTGAATTTGAGCTTATTCTCGATCTCCGAGGGCGATATGTTCTTGCCGCCCGCAGTGATGATGATGTCTTTCTTACGATCCACAATGTGCAACTGGCCGGTTTCGTCGATGTACCCCACGTCACCCGTGCGCAGCCAGCCGTCTTCGAATGCGTTTGCGGTCGCTTCCGGCGCTTGGTAATAGCCTTTGAACACGGGCTCGCCCCGCAAGAGGATTTCACCATCCTCCGCGATCTTCACCTCAATTCCCGGAATCGGCTTGCCAACTGCTCCGGTGCGTATCTCCTCAGATGCCGGCATGGAGCAAATTCCGCTGGCTTCGGTCATGCCGAAGGATTCCCGCACCGGCAAACCGATGCTGTGGTAGAAGAGCTGGAGATCCGGAGCGAGCGGCGCGGCTCCGCTGACGAGAATACGGGCATTGAGCAAACCCAGCTTATTCCTCAGAGAGCGGAAGAGCAGGAAATACCCCAGCAAGTCCAACAACCGCCAAAGCAGCGGCACCGGCTGACCTTCGAGCCGAGCCGCGGCCACTCGCTTGCCCACCGGAATCATCGCGTTGAAGATCCACCGTTTTATAAAGAGCGCATCCTTGATCTTGATCGCGATTCCCGAATGCATCTTCTCCCAGATTCTCGGAACTGAAAGGAACGCGGTGGGCGAGATCTCACGGAGATCCTCCTGGAGCGTGTACACGCTTTCGGCAAAATTGACCGTGCAGCCTGCATAGAGTGGGAAGATGAGCGAAAACATACGCTCCGCGATGTGGCACAGCGGAAGAGCCGAAACAAACGAGTCTTTGTCATTAAACGGAAGCACTTCCGCAAGGCCGTGAATCATGGAGATCATATTGCGATGGCTGATCATCGCGCCTTTGGGAGCACCTGTGGTGCCGGAAGTGTACACAAGGATCGCAACGTCATCGGGTCGGGTGGCCTCAACCATATGGTCGAAAAGCTCTGGCTCGCGCTCGAGCGCGTTCCGCCCAAGTTCCTCGATTTGGGCAAAGCTCATGATCTTGGGGTGCGCGTACTTTCTGAGGCCCTTCATGTCGATCACAATGATTTTCTTCAGGCCCGGAAGGCTCTCTTCCACCTCCAGGACCTTGTCCACCTGCTCCTGATCCTTGCAAACCACGAAAGGAGAATCTGAATTTTCCAGTATGAATCGCACCTGCACTGACACATCAGTAGGATAGATCCCCACGGTAACCGCGCATGAGGCTTGCGTGGCCAGGTCCGCGTAGAGCCATTCCGGGCAATTGTCCCCCAGGATCGATACCTTGCCTCCCGCTTTGAGCCCAAGGTCGCGGAGACCCAGCGCGAAGTTTCTCACATGAGCCAAATAATCCTTCCAGGAAATGCGCTTCCAGATACCTAGATCCTTTTCGCGCAGCGCGACCCTGTCGCCGTACCGAGCTGCATTGCGGACCAAGAGCTTTGGGAGCGTCATTTCGGAAAGGTTCAAGTCGCGGCCCATGACATCTGCTCCTCTTCGCCTAGATACGCCTGGATCACCCGCGGATTCGATTGCACCTCGTTTGGCGTGCCGTCCGCGATTTTGATGCCGAAATCCAGCACTGAGACCCTGTCCGCGATGTCCATGACCACGCCCATATCGTGTTCCACCATGAGAATCGCGATTCCCAATTCCTCCTTTATGTCGATGATGAACCGCGCAATATCTTCAGTCTCTTCTACGTTCATGCCCGCGGCCGGCTCGTCCAGGAGCAGGAGTTTTGGGTCTGTTGCGAGAGCTCTGCCCAATTCCACACGCTTCTGAATACCGTACGGCAGCACACCGACCGGCTGCTTGCGGTAACGTTCGATCTCCAAGAAATCGATGATCTCTTCCACACGGGTGCGATGCGCGATCTCCTCTCGGAGCGCCCGGCCAAGAAAAAGCGCTGCGGAAAACGGGTCCGCGCGCATCAACTGGTGCCTGCCCAGGAGAAGATTGTCGATCACGGTCATGTTCCGGAAAAGCTCGATGTTCTGGAACGTCCGAGCAATCCCCAGCGAAACCGTGGCATGGGGCTTCATCCTGGTGATCCGTTGCCCTTCAAAGATCACTTCGCCGTGGGTCGGTGGATAAATGCCGCTGATCACATTGAATAGCGAGGTCTTTCCCGCGCCGTTGGGACCGATGAGGGCATGGAGGTCCCCGTGCTTCACCTCAAGGTCCACGTCGGCCAAAGCGGTGATACCGCCGAACCGGAGGCTTACGTTCTCGACTGAAAGGATCGCTGTCATGGCGAATATCAGGACAACCAGCGTTTTCGACGCTTGTAGTGTTTCACGTCCGCATAGCTCTTGGTCGCGGACTCTTCCGTGACACCTAAGTAAAATTCCTTAACGTCTTCGTTCTCGACCAGGTCTTTGGTCAGGCCGTCGAGCACGATTCTGCCGTTTTCCATGATGTATCCGTACCGGGCGAATCTGAGCGCCAGCCGGGCGTTCTGTTCCACAAGCAGGATCGCGGTCCCTTGCTCTTTGTTGATCTTGCGCAGGATGACGAAGAAGTCCCGGGTCACCAGCGGAGCCAGCCCCAACGAGGGTTCGTCGAGCATCATCAGCTTCGGCCTGGACATGAGTGATCGCCCCACCGCAAGCATCTGCTGCTCGCCCCCGGAAAGGAAAATCGCCCTCTGGTGGCGTCGATCCTGAAGCACAGGGAAATACTGCATCACCAGGTCAAGGTCCTGAGCCACGCCCAGTCCGTCACGCCGCGTGACCGCGCCGATCTGCAAGTTTTCCAGGACGGTCAACTCATCCAGAATTCGCCGACCTTCGGGAACCATGGAAATGCCGAGACGAACGATCTTGTCTGTCTGAAGATTGTGAATGGGCACACCCTGAAACGTTATGGTGCCGCCTTCCAGGTCGCCGTTCAACGAGTCCAACACGCCGGCAATGGTCCGCAGAGTCGTGGTCTTTCCCGCTCCGTTGGCTCCCAGGAGCGCGACCACCCCTTTCTCGGGCACACTCAGAGAGATGCCCTTGAGGACCAGAATCACGTCGTTGTACACGACCTCGATGTTATTCACATCCAGCATTCATCGCTCCAGGAGGATTCCGGTTCCCACGCCTCCTCCCGCGCACAGCGCCGCAATACCTGTCTGTAGGCCCTGGCGCTCCATTTCATGGTACAGCGTTACCAGTATGCGGCAGCCTGTGCATCCCACTGGATGCCCCAGGGATATGCCGCTTCCGTTCACGTTTGTAATATCCCGGTTGAGATTCAGTTCCTTCTCGGTTGCGAGGTAGTACGACGCGAATGCTTCGTTGATCTCAAAAAGCTGCACCTCGCCCAAGGTCATCCCGGTCCTGGAGAGCATTTGCCGAATTGCCGGGACAGGAGCAATCCCCACCAGGTGAGGATCCACCGCGACCGCACTATGCGCCCTAATGCGAGCAAGCACCGGCAAGCCTAGCTCCTTTGCCCGACGCTCGGAAGCGATCACCACCGCGGCCGCGCCATCATTGAGGCTGGACGCATTCCCTGCGGTAACTACGCCGTTTTCCTTGAACGCGGGCTTGAGTTTTGCCAGCGCGTCCAGGGTGGTGTCGGCCCGCGGATGCTCGTCCTTATCCACGATGACGGTTTTGCCCCTGCCTGCTGGGACGCTTATGGGAAGGATCTCCCGCGTGAATCGGCCTTCCTGAATCGCACGCGCACCGCGCTGATGGCTACTCACCGCGAGCTCGTCCAGCTCCGTGCGACTGATGCTGTACTTCTCGGCCAGGCGCTCCGCGGCCACGCCCATGCCGCCTCCTACGGGGTATTCCTGCATGGATTTCCAGATCAGATCGATCGCATCTCCGTGCCGCAGTCTCTGGCCCCATCGTGCAAAGTCGAGAATGTAAGGCGCGTTGCTCATGGATTCCACGCCGCCGGCCACAACAACATCCGCGAGTCCCAGGCTGATGTTCATTGCGCCGGTGATCACAGCCTGCATTCCCGAGGAACACGCACAGTTTATGGTGTGCCCGGGCGTTTCGTATGGCAGGCCGAGCAGCAGCGCTGAAATGCGGGCGATATTCTGCTCCAAAGGAGCAAAGCAGTTGCCCACGATCACTTGGTTTATTTGTTCAGGGGCAAGCGCAGCGCGTTTAATGGCCTCTCCTATGACCTGCTGCATGAGGTCCAGAGGCTTCAACGCACGCAACGCACCCCCGAAATCTCCGATGGGTGTGCGCACCGCGCTTACCAGGCATACCGACTCAGTCATACTTCACGCCTCCTGACGCGGTCCTTGAATCGCAGTATCCATGAGGGCCGTGTCTGCACGCGTCCTCGATCCGCCCGACAGCCCTGTTCTCGGCCGGACGCCGGAAAGGAGTGTCCGGCGAAAAGCTCGCACGTACTCTCGGCCGTCCAAAAGGTCTCGGCTCCGCTGCCACTGAAGCAAGATCCCATCGTGGAACGCGATAATCACGTAAGCCAGTGAATGCGTATCGAGCCCGGGATCGATGACTCCTCGCAACTTCCCGTCCTCTATGAGCCTATGTAGGAACCGGGCGTACTTGGCGTACAGCCGCCGAAATACATTGTCGAATTCGCTGTGAGATCCCTGCAGCTCTGCGGAAAGGATGGTAGCGAGCAGACACAATTCACGGTTCTTCTCCGCGAAATCCGATGCAAAGCTCAGCAGGCGATGGAGCTTGGCTAGAGCGTCTCCCGATTGCGCATTGACGGAACGTATAAGATTGTCGAGGAACTCAGTTTCGAACTTCCGGATCAGGGCCAGCAAAAGATCGCCCTTGCTGCTGAAATGGCAGTAGAGCGCCCCCTTTGTGATGTGCGCTGCCTGGGTGATCTCCGCGATGGAAGTGCCGTGGTAACCCTTATTCACAAAGAGGCTGAGAGCGGCTTCGAGTATACGGGCACTTGTCTTTTCGCTCTGGCGCCTCTTGGACGTAGATTCCTTCACAGACTTCATGGCAGGCCCTGTGAAAAAGACGGACTGATCGTTTACTATCAGGTGGCTAGTCAACCTGTCAACTGCTTTTTCCCGGACCGCCACCCTGCATTCGTTCAGTGATCCGGACCAGGCCGAAAGCCGATATGCGTCAAGACACGGCCTGGTTTTGTCTTTGACACGCGAGGCTGTCCGGCCGTATCAAGTTTTCTAAACGAACGTTTAGTGTCGCGAGAGTATACCTCTGTGATGTGGGAGGCTACTACCGTGATACGACCATTACGGAAATCGACAGAGAGAACGAGTCAGACGAGACGCTCAGGCGGGATTCGACGTTCAATAAAGCTTCTACGGAAACGGCCCCGCAAGCCAGGGAGAGCACACTCTCACCCGCGAATCAATCGACAGACATCGCGCACGGTGCCGGGCCGGTCACACAGAAGCCGCCCTTGGCCTGACATTTGTCAAAGTCCATGTACGAGCATCTGCTCATGCCGCAATCAAGGCAACACTGGCAGCACAACCTTTCATTCTGATCCTGTGCCAGCAAGAGTGTGTTAGGGCTGGAGTCCTGTATCGTGGTCGGTGTGGACACGTGGTCCCGGCCTGCCGGCGATTTCGAGCCGGGAATGTTGATACACAAGAATAATGCGGCTACCAGCAACACATAGCAGAACGCTCTCATAGTCTATCCTCTCCCTAAGAGGACAAGCTCACGGGCTCGGCGCCTTCCGGCTTTCAACAAAAAGAGACCTGCCTGCCCCTCTTTTCGGACTTCTGATAACTCTGGAACGAGTCTATTTCGTGGATTGCTGCAGAGGTTTTGCCCCGTGCTTCTCCAGGAGCTGCAATGCCCTCGGGTGCCCGTATTGCGACGCCCAATCGGCAGCCCTTCTCCCATTCTTATCCGTGAGGTTCACGTCAGCACCGTGCTCCAGGAGCAGGCCGATTGTACGGACATCCCCCTCTCCGCTCGCACGCATCAGCGCCGTCCATCCTCCCTGATCCTGTGCATTAACGGCTGCCCTGTTTTTCAGCAAGAGCTCCACAACTGCCGGACGGCCTTCTTCCACCGCTTTCATCAGCACCGTCTCGCCGGTGGCATCCCCAGCGTTCACGTCCGCGCCCTTGGAAATCAGGAACTGGGCTATTTCAGGATCATTGGCGAAAGACATCAGCGCGGTATGCCCTTTAGGGTTGCTCGCGTTCACGTTGGCCCCGTGATTTATCAGGAGCTTCACCATTTCACGGTCTTTTGAAAAGGCCGCGTTAACCAGTGCTGGGGACCCAGAGGGGTCTCTGGCTTCCAGGTCCGCTCCCTGCTTTGCAAGAATTCTAGCCATATCCACATACCCGTGATCGACAGCCGCCAAGAGGGGATTCAGGCCCGTCTTGTCTCTGGCGTTCACGTCCATTCCCTTGTTGAGCAGGGCTTCCACCACAGCCGTGTATCCTTTTTCCGCGGCGCGCACCAGGATGCTCTTGCCATCCTCAATGGTCACGTTCACATCCGCGCCTCTGCCCAGGAGCAACCTGGCTGTTTCGCCATCGGATGCGTGCATAAGCGCGGTGTATCCATAGTCGTCCCGCGCATCCACCTTGGCGCCGCTCTCCAGCAGAAGCTTTACCACCTGGGGCTTTGCGTGCATTGCCGCCATGATCAGAGGAGTGGCCCCATCGCGGAAATCCCGTGTGTTCACATTAACTCCGTCGCGAAGGAGCCGTCTCACCTGTTCGGTCTTTCCTTCGGCCGCTTCATACAAAATTTGTGTGTTCTTGTCGTTTGCGTGCGCGATTGCGAGATGACATGAAGCCGCAAACAACGCCACACACAAGATCACCCAGGGCCGCGTCGCCCAAACAGCCCTATTTGTTTGCGACATCGAGCTTCTCCGACCACGACATGACGTGGCTTGACCTCGAGGAAAAACCATAGAAACCAAGGGAATTCCACAAGTCTTCGTCAGCCGGCCCTGACTCGCCGGAGGCTTCTCTAGGTCCGAGTATTGCAGAACCACGACAACGGGCTGACGTCCTGCCCTTGGACCACCGCAAGTAAGCTTGAGAGCGGCTAGGCCTCATGCTGAGCAGATGCGAGCCACTCTAAGAACCGCAACCGGGTTTGTCAAGGAACTCCTCTTACTCAGGCTCGTGTCAACCTTTTCCCTAACTGGGCCTCGGCACTCTCCCACGGACGAGTGACGGCTCTCATACGGCAAAAAGCCTTGACACTCCATGCGATTGTTTGTTAATCGAACATCAGACAGAAAACGCATACTCTGCTCAGGATCAGCCTCCAGCTTCATAAAGCTCAGGCCAGACAGATCCAGCCAGGTGATCGGGCCCCGGGCATCACGACCCAGTCAGGTCGCGAGAGGATCCTCTGGCGAGCTAAATATACAAAAAAGCTCTCGTTTTAGCACCTTAGATCCTGTGCATGGGGGCGAAGCCTGAAAAAATAACCATGCCGCACCTCGAAAAGACGCGCACTTCGTCCAATCCGCGGCGCCTGCACCTCGCCAATACTGCGAACGGCCGTGACTTGCCGACCAGAACGAACCATGAAAATGCCGCGATCGCGCTTTTGTCCGTCATTCCGGCGGAAGCCGGAATCCAGACTACGTGGATCCCGGTTTTCACCGGGATGACGGCATCACGGAGCGCCGGCGAGAGACCCGTCCGGGCATTTTCAGTTGAAAGAAGGAATCCAGTATTGCGGGCTTGGCACAAGGTTTTCCACTATCAGCTTGCTGGGCTTCTGGATTCCCGCCCCTGTTCAAGCCAGGGGCAGGCTTTACGTAGGAATGACGAACTAGGGCTCATTGGCTGCGTTCCATCGGAATTTCCATCTCGTGGCCAAGCGGATTCTTCACATGCGTGAAAGCGAAAACTGGACCACGGTCATCGGAGGCCACCCGGCCTGGATTGATCTGGATCTGCCTCATCTCTGGAGGTATCGTGATCTCATCAAGCTTCTTGTCTGGCGGGATTTCGTCACGCAATACAAACAGACCATACTGGGTCCCGGTTGGTTTGTACTAACTCCTCTCGCGACCTCCGGCGTTTTCACTGTCATTTTCGCGATGATCGCAAAGATCCCGACTGACGGCGTGCCGCCCTTCCTTTTCTATATGGCCGGCAACACGTGCTGGGGATACTTTGCCGCGTGCCTAACCCAAACTTCGAGCACATTCCTGGCCAATATGAACCTGTTCGGAAAGGTTTACTTCCCGAGGATGGTAGTGCCTCTAGCCGCGTTGATTTCCAATGTGTTCAAGTTTCTGGTGCAGTTCGCGCTATTCATGATGATCCTGCTCTATTTCTGGCTTGGCGGCTACGCGGTGCATCCGCACATAGGCATGCTTTACGTGCCTCTGTTGGTAGTGCAAATGGCTGCGCTCTCTTTGGGATGCGGGTTGATCGTGTCCGCGGTGACTGCAAAGTATCGCGATCTCAATTATGGGATGGTCTTCGGCACTCAACTTTGGATGTATGCCACCCCGATCATTTATCCGCTTTCGCAGGTCCCCGAGGCGTACCGAGGCATAGTGGCTCTCAATCCCATGACCACGGTGGTTGAAGGCTTCAGGTGGGCTTTTCTCGGAACCGCGACCTTAACGACCGTACACATCTTTCTGGGACTGATCGTCACTGCGGCGATTCTCTTGGTCGGTCTGGTGCTTTTCAGCCGTGTGGAAAAGACCTTTGTTGACACCGTTTGAGAGGCGCGGAATTCACTTGCCTCATCCTGGAGCAAGTGTAAAGCACGCAGTGTTTGTCAGCGCATGACCACAGTCATATCTCTGGAAAACGTAGGTAAGCAGTACCGGCTGGGTGTCATCGGCCACGGGACTCTGCGCCATGACCTGCAGAGCTGGTGGGCTCGGCTTCGAGGGCGAGAAGACCCCAACGCGCCGATCCGCGACAGCGGAAACGATAAGCAGTTTTCCGGCGACACCATGTGGGCGCTGAGGAGCATCTCTCTGGAGCTCAACCAGGGCGAAGTCCTCGGCATCATCGGACGAAACGGCGCGGGGAAATCTACGCTCCTCAAAATCATCTCAAGGCTCACCGCTCCCACCACCGGTCAAGTCAAGATCAGGGGCCGCCTGGCATGTCTCTTGGAGGTTGGCACCGGCTTCCATCCCGATCTTACGGGCCGTGAAAATGTCTTTGTGAACGGGACCATCATGGGCATGTCCATCGGGGAGATCAAGAGCAAATTCGACGAAATTGTCGCATTCTCCGGCCTCGAAAAATTCATCGACACGCCCGTGAAGCGCTATTCAAGCGGAATGTACGTTCGGCTGGGTTTTGCCATAGCTGCGCACCTGGACCCGGAGATTCTCGTGGTGGACGAAGTCCTGGCCGTCGGCGATGCCGACTTTCAGAAGAGATGCATGAACAAGATGGAAAAGGCCGGCCATGAAGGACGCACGATTGTCTTTGTGAGCCATAACCTCGCAGCTGTAGAAAGCCTTTGCACACGCGCGTGCTGGCTCGAAGAGGGCCGTCTCAAGGGCGAAGGGTTGCCGCGGCGAGTCGCCAAATCGTACCTGAGCGAAATCGCGCGTCCTATCCCGAGTCTGGAGTGGCCTGACCCGGCCAAAGCGCCTACTAGTGAGATCGTTCGACTGCGGGCTGTGCGAGTCCGTGCTGAGGATGGGAACACGTGTAGCTCCTTTGATATTCGGCATCCTATCGGCCTCGAAATGCACTTTGAAGTCCTCCAGGCCGGCCATATCCTCATTCCCAATTACCTGGTCTTTAATGAGGCAGGTTTATGCCTGTTCCTGGCCATGGACCTGGATCCAGAATGGCGGAAGCGTCCACGACCTGTGGGTCGATTCGTGACTACCGCGTGGATACCGCCTAACCTCCTCGTCGAGGGCCGGTTCTTCCTCACCGCCGCGGTAACGTTACTCAATGCCACGACTGCCCTTGTGGTTGTTCGTAAGGCGATCTCGTTCGACGTGTTCGATCGTGGTCAAGGCGATTCCGCGCGAGGCGATTATCAGGCGGGAGCTCTTCCAGGCGTGCTGCGTCCAATCCTCGATTGGCATACCGAGTATTTCAAGCAATGATTGGTTGTTCTCTATTAACAAATGAGTAGGGCTGCCATGAAAGCGGTAATACTGGCCGGCGGTAAAGGTACTCGTTTCGCCGAGGAGACCGATCTCAGGCCGAAGCCGATGATTGAAATCGGGGGCCGGCCGCTCCTCTGGCACGTCATGAAGATCTATTCCGCGCACGGAATCAATGACTTCGTTGTCTGCTGCGGGTACCGGGGATACATGATCAAGGAGTACTTCGCGCACTATTTCCTGCATATGTCTGACGTGACCTTTGACATGGCGAAAAACGACATGGAAGTCCACCAAAAACATGCAGATCCCTGGCGCGTCACACTTGTCGATACAGGTGACGAAACCCAGACCGGAGGCCGTCTCAGACGTGTCCGCGACTACCTTGATGAAGAGGATTTCGCGTTCACGTACGGGGACGGCCTTTCGGACGTTAATATTCAGGACTTAACTGCGTTTCACCGAAATCAAGGCGTACTGGCAACGCTAACCGCGGTGACGCCGCCCGGACGGTTTGGCGCGTTGAATCTGGACCAGACCCGGATTACCGGATTTGAAGAAAAACCCGCGGGGGATCGCTCGCGCATAAGCGGAGGCTTCTTTATTCTTTCCCCGCGAGTTATCGATTATATCGAGAATGATCAGACTGTCTGGGAGCGCGCGCCCATAGAGCGCCTCGCACGGGAAGGACAGATCGCGGCGTACATTCATGACGGATTCTGGCAATGCATGGACAATTTGAGAGATAAGATCCGGCTGGAAGAACTGTGGGCTTCCGGGAAAGCGCCGTGGAGAGTCTGGGTATAGTCACAAACGCCCATCAAAGCTAGCTCTCGGTCCGGCACGCCAGTTCAGACAATGAGCGAAGGATTCACCTACTACATAGACGTTGTCAGCTCGTGCAATTTGCGCTGTCCTTCTTGCCCGCAAGGCAATATGAGCCATGTCGAGAACCCGTCCGGGTTCATGGACGCGGAATTGCTGAATGCCATTATCAAGAAGGCGGTGGCAGAAGGTCACATTTCCACCGTCGGCCTCTTCAATTGGACCGAGCCCTTTCTCCATCCTCACCTCCCGAGACTTATCGAAATCGTGAATTCTCATGGAGTGCCCTGCGGCCTGAGTACGAACCTCAACTTGCCGGCCCCGCTGCACGACATCATGAAGGCCCAGCCCGTATCTATCATCGTATCGGTTTCCGGCTTTACGCAGTCTGTATATGGAAGAACCCATAGAAGTGGTCGAATTGACCTCGTGAAGACCCGCATGGTTGAGCTTGCAAGAGCCCGGGAAGAGACCGGGGCAAAGACCGAAATCATCCTCGCGTACCATCGGTATCTAGGTAACCTTGATGAAGAATGCCTCATGCGGAGATACGCAGAGGAATTGGGGTTCTTGTTCAGACCCACATGGGCCCTTCTCATGCCTCTGGAAAAGGTTATGGCGGCCATAAGTGAGCATCCGCTTTCATCGAAGCTGACTGTGGACGACGTGAACCTCATACAGTCGCTCGCCCTCCCGCTCAACGAAGCCATGGATTTATCGAAAAAGGAACGGAAAACATC
>JBMOME010000015.1:0-24162 GCA_049323095.1 Thermodesulfobacteriota bacterium | reverse complement strand
GCCAGCAACGGTCCGGTAGGGCCGGCGTCCCTGCCGGCCGCCTTTTCGTCCTGGCACCGGTGTCGGTTATTGCCGGTGTCACTTCTTTGACCGCGCGTGCGTATTAAACTTGCAAGGAAATGCTATAAGGCCCGATGTTTCACGTGAAACATCGGGCCGTTTCATTTCAGCATTACAATAGCTTACAGGGGTTCTACTTGTCGGGGCTTGGGGCCGGCGTCGGTTGCTGCGGCGCCTCAGCGGGCTTATCTGCTTGCGGTGCAGTCGGTTTGGCATGTTGCTCTCCCGGCACTTGCGCAGGAGCCTCGGACTTGGTTTCGGCCGGGGGCATCCCTGGCGCCGTAGGACCGGTTGGAGCACCTGTGGCGCCCTCGCCGCTCATAATGGAGCGGTCAATCGGCACCGCCTTGCCTGAGAAGTAGGTCAACCCGATTGACGTCACCATGAATATGGCCGCTGCGGCTATGGTGATCTTGTGTAGAAGCGTCGTCGCACCGGTTGTGCCGAAAAGAGTCTGGCTGGATCCTCCTCCGAACACCGCCCCGATATCGGCGCCCTTGCCGCTTTGCAGGAGAATCGTAAGCACCAACATCGTGCACACCAGCACGTGAACGATAATTACCAGCGTGATGAACATCCTCTATTACTCCTCCGGACCTTAGGCCGACTCGGTGATTATACCCATGAAGTCGTCGATTTTCAACGATGCTCCGCCCACGAGGGCTCCGTCGATGTCAAGCTGATTCATAAGCCCTCGGGCGTTGTCCGCCTTGACACTTCCACCGTATAGTACCCGGAGCCCCTCGGATGATTCTCGACCGAACACCGCCTCGAGTCGTTTACGGATGAACGCGTGCACCTCCTGGGCCTGCTCCGGAGTGGCAGTCCTTCCGGTTCCTATAGCCCACACCGGCTCGTACGCAATCACAAGCCCATCAGGAGATTCGATCTGAACGCCATCCAATCCTCGCGACACCTGCCGTTGGACCACATCAAAAGTCTTGCCGGCCTCTCTCTCGTCTAAGGTCTCGCCAAGACAGAATATCGGTATCAGACCGTGCCGAACCGCGGCTTTAATTTTGAGGTTCACACTTTCGTCGGTCTCCCCGAAGTACTGCCGCCGCTCGGAATGCCCCACAATCACGTGACTGCAACCCGCATCCTTTAACATAGGCCCGGAAACTTCGCCAGTGTACGCGCCCTTCTCCTCCCAATGAACATCCTGAGCGCTGACCTTGATCGCGGTGCCACGAGCCGCGTCAACCGCGGCTGCGATCGAGGTGAACGGTGGAGCCACGATCACTTCGCAACCGGCCTCTTTGCCGCCCATCGCCTCCCACAATTTCCGGACGAACTCCCCCGTTTCCGACGAAGTCTTATACATCTTCCAGTTGCCCGCTATTATTCGTCGTCGCATAATTCTCCGCTCCAGCGCCCTTGTCGGTTTATGTGGCCATCAGTTAACCTGGCATTTGTTGGGTCCCACAGCTAGGCGCGGATTTCAAACCCACTCCTGCAGCGCGAAACCGTAGCCGCATTGCCTTCTAGCTCACGCCAACTCCAACATCTTGACCTGCCCTATTCTTCCAGCGCGGCCACCCCGGGAAGCGTCTTCCCTTCCATGAACTCCATGAACGCGCCGCCTCCCGTCGATATATATGAGATGCGGTCGGCAACGCCGAACTGTTCCACAGCCCGTATCGTGTCACCCCCGCCGACGACGGAGAAACCCGGTGAAGCCGCCACTGCACGGGAAATCATGAGCGTGCCCATTTTGAAGGGTTCCATCTCAAACACACCCATAGGGCCGTTCCATACTATTGTTCCAGCCTTGGAGATCTCCGCGGAAAAGGCATCCACAGTTCGGATGCCTATGTCCAGCGCCATCTCACCACTCCGGATTAAACCAACCTCCCCTGTTCGCGTTCGCACTCCCGGTTCCATCTTTTCCGCGGTTACGACATCCGAAGGCAACAGGAAGACCTTGCCTGCCTTTGACGCGGCATCGAGCATTTCCCTCGCGGTCGGAAGCATTTCCTCCTCAATCTTGGACGCGCCCACGTCGATCCCTTGGGCTTTAAGGAAGGTGTTCGCCATACCGCCGCCGATCAAGATCGAATCCATCTCGCCAACCAAATGCTGCAAAACTCCAAGTTTGTCCGACACCTTAGCCCCACCGAAGAGCGCGACCACCGGCTTGGCTGGATTCGCGAACGCCTTGGCAAGGTTTTCCAGCTCCTCCTCCAAGAGGAGCCCCGCGGCCTTCTCTTTCACAAATTCGGTGATCCCCGCGGTCGATGCGTGCGCACGGTGCGCCGTTCCAAACGCGTCGTTCACATACACATCCGCGAGGGATGCCAATTCCTGTGCGAAACCGCTGTCATTCTTGGTTTCGCCGGCATGGAACCGCAAGTTTTCCAACACCAGCACGCCCCCCGGTGTCAGCGCTTCTACCGCACTTCGAGCGGTCGGCCCAATGCAATCATCGGCAAAGGACACCGGCTCGCCCAGGAGCACGCTCAATCGCGCTGCCACAGGGTTCAAGCTCATTTCGGGCTTTCGCTCGCCCTTGGGTCTTCCCAGATGCGACGCGAGGATTATCTTCGCGCCCTGTTGGATCGCGTACCGTATGGTGGGAAGCGACCGCCGGATGCGCGTGTCGTCTCGCACCGCTCCCGCCTGATCGAGCGGCACATTGAAATCAACCCGGATGAAAACCTTTTTCCCCTTGATGTCCAGGTCCTTGATGCTCTTGATAGCCATCGGATTTCCTCCCGCAGGAAAGGCAGCCCGCCACAAACAACAGATTCCCTGAAATCCATTTCCTCGTTGTTCCGGCGGCGAATGAGAGCAACGGTGTCAGCGATCAGACCAACTTCTCCCCGATATATACGGCCAGGTCCACCATCCGGGCGGAATAGCCCGATTCGTTGTCGTACCAGGCTATCACCTTGACCAGGTTGTCTCCAATGCAAAACGTGGACGGGGCATCGAAGGTCGATGAGTAGGTGCTGTTGACGAAGTCGATGCTCACGAGGGGCTCTTCACTATATGCCAATATCCCCTTCATCCTCCCCTCGGAGGCCTTCTTCATGGCTGCGTTCACCTCTTCTACCGTGACCTTTTTCCGTAGCAGCGCGGTCAGGTCCACGAGAGACACATTGGGTGTGGGGACCCGTATCGCCATCCCATCGAATTTTCCGGCCAGTTCGGGAATTACAAGGCCGACCGCAACCGCCGCGCCCGTGGTCGTGGGAATCATGTTCATGCCCGCGGCACGAGCTCGCCGATAATCCTTGTGCACCGTGTCCAAGAGACTCTGGTCCATGGTGTACGAGTGGATGGTGGTCATGAGGCCCTTTTCCACACCGAACTCGTCGAACAGCACCTTGGCCACAGGAGCAAGACAGTTGGTCGTGCATGAAGCATTGGAGATCACGTTGTGGTTGAGCGGATCATAGGTCTCTTCATTGACCCCGATCACAAAGGTGCCGTCCACTTTCTTGCCGGGGGCTGAAACAATTACCTTTTTGGCACCCGCCTGAAGATGCTTTCCAGCCTTTTCGCGGTCTCGGAAGATACCCGTGCATTCTAGGATCACCTCCGCTTTCAGCTCAGCCCATGGAAGGTTAAGCAGGTCGTCGGTGATGTTCAGCGCTCGAACCTCTTTGCCGTCAACCACAAGAGTCTCCGGAGTGTACGAGACCGTTCCGGGATACTTCCCATGGACCGAGTCGTGCTCGAAGAGAAAAGCCATGAGCTTGGAATCCATACGGTCGTTGATCGCGACCACTTCCACTTCCGGGTGTGCCATCGCGCTCCGCATGACGGTGCGTCCGATTCGCCCGAATCCGTTTATTGCTACCCTGATTGCCATAGTTAGCCTCCCACACGATTCCAAAGATGCAGCACCAATGTGGTTTTGTCCATATCGATGCCGCGGTGAAGCATTTATTCTCTTGTATTTTCAAGCAATATCAGATATACCCTAATGCGCGTGGCGCACAAACTCGGCCTTGTTCGATGTCGCCGCGTCTTCACTTTTTCTAGCGGAGCTGTGCACAAGAGAGATCGGTCTCCCACCAGGCACGCCATCGCCCTACAAGGATCGCTTATGTCTCGGCCTGGCATCGTTCTGCTCGTCGCTCTGGTTGCCTTTGCCCTCGTGAGCCTTGTCTCTCTATCTTATTCGGTGGACGGCGGCCGCCTCCCCAGCCAATGGCAAGTAACGAGCGTCAAGGTGTGCCGGGACTGGCGCGGCAATCTTGACCCGCACATTCTCGCTCCCGGCACCTATCCCGTGTACTCCTTTTTCATCCCGCGGCCCGTTTGGACCGTTAACGGCTCCGGCGTGGAGGCCCAGCCCGTCTATGAGCAAGGCCGCCTTACCGCGTACCGTCTGCTCTGGGCAGCTCGTCTGCTCAATTCCGGAACCAAAAACTCGGTAAAATTCTCCCTCCCGGACCAGAACGGCAGCAAGGTATTTCGTTACGATCACGACAGAGTCAAGCCGGGTGAGTGCTACGAGTTCTTCTGATCGACCCTGCTCTGCTCAAGCGCAACCTGCCCCTGCCCTCCGTGTCTGGAACACCTCATCCTTGCCCCGGGAATTCCGTTGCCGTAAGAGGCGCCAAAGGCCTAGGGAGGGCACTTCGCGCAGATAGATTTGAATAGGGTCGTGCTCAGGTAGCGATCGCCGCGGTCCGGCAATATGACCACAACGGTGCCCTTGCCAAGGTTCTTGGCTGCTTGAATTGCTCCGTACACCGCAGCACCCGAGCTCATACCAACGAATATCCCTTGGCTGAGCGCAAGCCATCGAGCGGTATCATACGCCTGGTCATCGTTCACCTGGATTATTTCATCAATTCGCGAGCGATCGTAAATCTTGGGAACAATGGCCTCGTTCATATTCTTCAGGCCCTGTATCGCGTGGCCCTCTACCGGCTCGACTCCCACAATTACGGTCTTGGGGTTGTGCTCCTTAAGGCGCCGTGAAATACCCATCAAGGTTCCCGTGGTGCCCATGCCTGCCACAAAAACATCCACGTCACCGTGCGTCTGCTCCAGGATCTCCACGCCGGTGGTCACATAGTGCGCTTCTGCGTTGTACATGTTCTCGAACTGATTCGGCATGAAGTACCGTTCGGGGGATTCATCGAAAATCTCGTGCGCCCTGCGAATCGCGCCGTCCGTCGCCAACTGCGGAGGAGTCAGCTCCAGTTCAGCGCCGTACGCTTTCAGAGTGTTTCGCCTTTCCACGCTCACGCACTCGGGAAGTGTCAGCAAGCATCGGAATCCTTTGCACGCCGCCACCATGGAGAGTCCTATGCCAGTATTGCCGGACGTGGGCTCCAAAATGATCTTGTCGGGGGTGAGCAGTCCTTCCTCTTCGGCCTTCTCGATCATGTAATACGCGATCCGGTCCTTAACAGAGCCTCCGGGATTGCTGCCTTCCATTTTTCCCAGGATACGAACTGCGCCATCTCCATTGGGGAAAGCTATGTTTACGAGTGGAGTGTTTCCGATTAGGTCCAGAATTCCCATCAACGCACCTCTGAGCGAACTAACTAAACTCTTTTTTTTACCACTTCTAGGCCATTCCGTGCAAGCCGTTCTTGCCTTGCCGACAAAGAATTCATACTCTGAGGATTACTCTCGATAGACCTCTGAGGGCCTCTGTGCACCCATGCGAAACCCCGATCACCCAGCCGCACTCCCAAACAAAGGCACTTCTCACGGCTCGCCTTGGCCGCCGCGGATTCAGGTGGCAGGAGTATCTTCGCTGGAAGAGGCTCTCTTCTGCAGGTCCGTGGGAGTGGACGCGCTCGGCTTCACCCTGGAGCTCCCGACCGGCATCCACGACGGCCTTGATCGCGTGACTGCCCACAGAATCATACAGGAGCTTCCATCCGATGTGCTCCCCGTGGTCATTACGTACGTCGACACCGCGCAGGATGCGGCGGACCTGGTGCGAGAGGTCCGCGCCAAGGCGATTCAGTTTCATGGTGGAATCATTGAAGAAGAGCTCAGGAAGTTCCGCAATGCTGCGCCTGCTATCAAGACTATCGGCCGCATCACCGTCACAGATCGAACCACGATAGCTTTGGTGGACCTCTTTCTCTCCCCTCTCTGGGATACAGTTATCCTCGATTCCTACGACCCTGCCACCGGTCGACTTGGGGCCACCGGCCTCACGCACGACTGGGCCATAAGCGCGGAAATCGTCAGAGTCACGAAAGTGCCTGTCATCCTAGCGGGAGGTCTCACCCCCGAGAACGTGGGTCAGGCGATCCTCGCGGTTCGGCCCGCAGGCGTGGATGTGCATTCAGGTGTGGAAGACAAGGACGGCTCGCGGAATTTCGATAAGATCAGGGCCTTCGCACAGGCCGCGAAGGCAGCTTTTGGTCGAATCGGCTAAAGCCCAGCCGCGTCTCATATCAATTGGCTTTCAATCGGTGAAGAGGCCCTGAAGCACAAGCAGCACTGACCTGGTGCCCAGGTCAGTGGCACCAGGAAATCAATGTCGCGCTGCGGGTGCCACGGACCTGAGCTTTGCCAGGTCCGTGTCTGGCCGAGCGCACTAGTCTCCCCATCGAGGCCGCGTGCTCGGCATGATGAGCGTCCTGTTTTGTGCAGGCCGGATTCACGATGGAGGACAGATTTGGAAAAGGAGGTTTTCCAGGATGGTTCCAGGCGCGGTCCTGCTGAGCCGCGACGACTTGAAAGCTATGTCGGCTTCCAGAATCGCTTCCATGATCTTGATCAGTTTGTCTATGGGGAACTTCTGCGCGTCTCTTAGGTACAAATAGAGCGCATATTCTTTCAGCGCCAGGAGATCCAATTTCTCCTTGCTCTTCTTGGGGTGCTGCTCATCGCGTACCTGTCCGAGGACCTCCACAAAGCCCTCGTACCTCATTCCCGGCTTCCAATAAGGCCTGAACACGGTGAAGAGCAGTTCCCGTGCCGCGGTGAGGCGTCGGAATTCATTGGCGATTGCCGCCACTATTTGCAGCGGATGAGCCCCACCACTCAGGTTCTCGTGCAGCGCAACCAGGCTCCGCGGCAAATCGCCTGCGCGAAGCGCGCCCGTAAGCTCGTAGAAAACTGATTCATGGAAATCCGTGAAGACTGCCTCCACATCAGCTCTCGTAACTTCCACGCGCGATCCGAGGTATGCGACGAGCTTTACCAGTTCACTGTGGAGCTGTCGCATATCCTTGCCGCACCGAACATACATGGCCTCCAGAGCGCCATGTGCAATCTTCTTGTCCGCCTTCCCAAGCTCTTCCCTGACGCGCTGGTCAAAGAAAGCCCTCTCCATACCCACTCCGCGTCGATCGCGGCTTACAGCGCATTCGACCAACCGACCGTGCTTTTCCACCGCCTTGACAAGCTTCTTCCGTCGATCTATCGCTGCGGCTGTGAACACGAGTACCGTGCCTTCAGGCAACGTCGCGCTGAGCAGCTCCTCAATCGCGGCTTCGTCGGTGGAAATCTCCACGCGCTTGCCTGAATCGACAAATGCCTGCGCTACTTGCTGGAGTGCACTCCTTTGCCCCGCGTCGATCTTGTCTCCCGCGAGTTCATTGACCCACTCAGATTCGCCGCTCAGGGCCGCGCTCTCCATGCCGCTCAAAGCCATGAGTTGCCCGAACCCGGTCAAAGCAGCCTCATGCCGTTCCTGAGCCCACGCCGTAAGGAGATTGTCCAGGACTTTGCTGCGGTCGACTTTCCCCATGAGGATCGGGGTCTGTTCTACCAGGATTACCCGCGGCCCGGAAAAGAGAGAGGGCGTAAACACGTGGGCCGCAAGATCCCCAACGCGAAGAGAGCCGCCATCGAGCACGATCAGATTGGTCTTGCGTAGGTCAGGGTCGAGTGTCCGCGCGATAAGCCCCTGAACCGCTTCCTTTACGAGGAACTCGTCCCCGAAGAAAACGTACACGGACACCGGCTGCCCCGAATCGGACTTTTTCACATCAGCTTTGGGCATCAAACAAAGCTTGGCGCGCAGTGACAGGCGAGCTTCACGTCACACCTGTCCGGTGAACGTAAAAAGGAGCGGATCACCGCTCCTCCGATAGGACGACGCAAGGGATAATGACTGACCGCGACCATCAGGCGGCCCCGATCTGGGACCAGAGTAGTTGTTGGCATGAACTGCGGAGAAACCCCGAGCCGGATACTGGTATCTTGCGAGTCCGGCCGCGCTAGCTCTTGGTTGTCTCGCTCTTCGTCCGTTCTGCTTTCGCCTCTTTCGAGGTCCCTTCGGATCCTACTTCGGACGATGTCGCGGACACGTCTTCACCGTCCACAGCCTTCTTGAAAGTCTTTATGCCTTTTCCGACGCCTCCCATAATCTCAGGGATGCGCTTGGCGCCGAAGAGCATGACCACTATCAGAAGAATAACGATTAATTCCCAGGGGCCTGGCCATCCCATGGGCACTCCTCCGAAGCCCTTAACGGGCTCCTCACTTTTAATGAACTTTCCGGTTACCTTGGGGTCATTATATGGGAGAAACATTGAGGCGTCAAACATAACCACCCAAGGGAGGACGCGCGAAAAGCGACGGAGGTGTCGGATTTCGCGCACTCCCTCATTCCTCTGAGATGCCGAGCGATTACGCTCGACCTCGGGGCTGAGTATGTCCGATTTTGGACAGACCCATGAGGCCGCCCGCGTAGGGCATAGGTCGTAAGGGCTTGTTATTCTGCAACATAGAGGGTTGCGCGTTCAGTTGGCACTGCGATTGCTTTAACCACGAGCATGAATATCAAAAAGGGTGGTGACATGAGTCAAAATCCGGAAAAGCTCGAACCGATTGCCGACAGCCAAGAAGAAATCATCGCAACCCTGATCAATCCGATTCATGTGTTTTCCGGCGCGGTCTCTCCACGGGACTACATCACCGCGCAGAAACAGCTCATTCGGGACTTCGGCGAGGACATCTACTTCAACTGGCAGCTCGAGATTCTCCACGCGGAAATCGCGTCCTTGATTGAAGAAATCAAGCTCGAACAGTCTGGTCTTCGTCCCAACACCAACGTGGTGGGGCAAGCGTAATCGCCCTAAACGAGGTCCCGCGAGCATATAGGACGCTCCAGAGGAACCTTTAACCACATCCAACCAACCGCCTCTGTGGCATCATCGGCCTCCGTATGGAGGAAAAGGCACATCAACCCCGGTCACGTGCCTCGCCGGCACGTGACCCCATACCCCTGCGCAAGTTCCGAGGACGCCTGCCATTCCGTCCTCGGTTTTTTTTTGAGTGGCGCAATCGCAGCAGAATCTTTAATATCAAGAGCGTCGCGTCACCACATACCTTTTCTCGTCCTGCACAAAAGGATCGGACCCCATGTTTACCGTCTCCGACACATGGAAGAACATGTATCCAGGGGCCTTGATGGGGGCCTTGGCCTTGGGCAACGTGACCAATCCGAAGTCGCACGCCGCGCTGGATAAACGAAAGAAGGAGCTGGAACAGGACCTCCGAAGCTTGTTTCACAGCTCCGAGGAACTCAAGTCCCTCCAGCCCATTGTGGCGTACCGAGACTATTACAAACGCTTCAAGAAAAGTTACCACGTGCTCCATCAGCTCGAGTCCCTGGTCTTCAAAGGAAAATCAATCCCCGCGGTCGCGGCCCTGGTTGAGGCAATGTTCATGGCAGAACTGAACAACATGCTTCTCACCGCGGGACACGACTTGGACGCGATCGCACCGCCTCTCACGCTCAGCGTGGCCACAGGCCACGAGACCTACGTGAAGCTCAACGGGGAGGAACAGATCACCAAGCCGGGAGACATGATTATTTCCGACGCGCAAGCAATCATATCCAGTGTCATCTACGGACCTGACCGTCGTACCAGAATCACCGAGAACACCCGCCGCGTCCTTTTCACCACGTACGGCGTGCCCGGAGTCGGTGACCAGGCGCTCCGCCAGCACTTGCAGGGCATTGAGTCGAATGTGCGGCTCGTTGCTCCGGATGCGGTGGTCGAACACGTCCAGATCTATCGAACAGACTGAAAGACCTTTGTACAGCGAACTACTTCATACAGGGGACAACCGGTAATGTTTGAAACACTGATGACCGAACAACAAAAATCGCTTCGCGAGGAAACGAGGAACTTCGCGAAAAGCGTGCCCAGGCAACTACTTCTCGACATGGACGCAAACAAGGTGCTCTTTCCGCGAGAGTACCTCGTGAATGCGGCAAGAGAGAATCTGCTCGGATTGCGATTTTCCCGCGATTGCGGGGGCCGTGGCCTGCAATGGGTCGACGAGATCATCGCGCTCCAGGAAATCGCGGTCCTGGGCGCGTCGTTGAGCTGTCTCTACTCGCTCGTAACCATCGTGGGCGAAGCGATCCACGTCTTTGGGACTGAAGAACAGAAAAAGAAATACCTTGAGCCGATACTCAAAGGTAAGGCGTACTGTGCTGAGGCGCTCACCGAGCCGCGAGGAGGTTCAGACTTCTTCGGAGCAACTACTACGGCCAAACGAGACGGAAATTATTACATCCTCAACGGACAGAAACGCTTCGTTGTAGGCGCGGAAGGCGCGGACATCTTTCTCGTGTACGCCAGGACCGGTGATGCATCGCAGAAGGATGCCATCAGCGCATTCATTGTGGAACGATACATGGGCGTGGACGTGAAATACGTTTACGGCCTCATGGGCACGAGAGGAGGCGGCGCGGGCCGCATCGTGTTCAGGGACACGAAAGTGCCCGCGGAGAACCTTATTCTGGGCGAAAACCGCGGCGCAGATATCTTCCACCAGATGATGATCCCGGAACGCATGACTTCTGCGGCCGGCTCGATCGGCATTGCTCAGGCTGCGCTCGACATCGCGCTGAAATACAGCGATCGACGCAAAGCTTTTGGCAGGAAGATCCGCGATTACGAAGGGGTGAGCTTCAAGGTCGCGGACAGCATCACCAAGCTGGATGCAGCTCGTGCTCTGACGTATGCCACCGCGGTGGCGGTCGACAGCTTGGGGAGCACCCCTTACACTCGACGACTCGTATCTGAGTCCAAGAAATACGCCACAGAAGCGTGTTGGGAAGTCATCAACGATGCCATGCAAATCATGGGCGGCATCGGGTACACCACAGTCTATCCCATCGAGAAGTACCTGCGGGATGCCAGACTCATGATGATATGGACCGGTACCAGTGAAATCATGAATTTGATCATCCAGCACGAATACTATCGGCAAGTTCTCGGACAGACCCCAACAATCCGTGACCTGGAAGGCGACGCGGAAGAAGCCTTCGCGGAAGACGAAAAGATCTACGAATAGGGGCGCAAATCATTGCGCCCGATAAAAAGGCGTGATGAATCACGCCCCTACGGTCATTTCTACCATGGACTGTGCCGTTAGCTCCGGTCCGAATTCAAAACATTGGCATTATCAACCAGCACGCCTGATCTTGATACTACGAACAGAGCCACTGTAGGGGCAGGCCTCGTGCCTGCCCTTCCCGCACTGACCGACACCGAGTCCTCACTGGGCACCCACAAGGGGTGCCCCTACCCAATCCCCATTGCCGCGCTCCGCGGCGCCAGGACCACCCGTTGCACGATTGTCTTATCGTCTCTGAGCTGAACCAAGGAGATAATCCAGTCTGTAATTGTCCACTGGTTGAAAACCCGTTGGCGCTAGAAAGCAAGGCTCACGAAAGGTGTCGAACTATTTCCTCCCCTGGGGCGTACATGCGTATGACTGACCGGACCACAAGGAAGCTGCGCTATTGCACGGATCGGTACGAATAGGATCCAGGTTACGGGGCATGTAGCGGTTTGCCCGGTACGTTGTACCGCGCCACTGGAGCGCGTCTCGACACAGGACCTTTTTCACAATCAGGGCCAGCACGCACACAAGCATGAAATTCCCTATAAATAGTAAGCCCGCGTACTTGCGAGGAACTCCAACCTGCAAATAGTACAGATGCGATACGACCGCTACTTCCAGCAATTGAACGACTGGAAGGATGAACCAGGTGTGCGGCCATGCTTTCCAAGCAAGCGGAACGTACACGCAAAGCGCAAGTGCGACCACAGGCAGGCTGATCAGGAAATGCGCGGCCAAGTGCTTCAAGACAGTGCCGACTTCATAATTCATTGAAGCAGACAGAATGCGGGTCCAGCCCATCAGAATGTCCGAAAGCCCGGTATACATCCTTGTCTGCAAGACGTCCCTTCCGTTCGCGAAGAGCAGCCCGAGGCCCGCAGCTTTGACCCGTTTCCCGATGCCAATGTCTTCTACTGCCAGGTCTCTCACGTCTTGATGGCCGCCGATCTTGTCGTACGCGCCTCGATGAATCAGATAGAACATGCCGTTCGCGGACGCGACCGGACTCGTGGGGTCGTTCACCTTGTACAAAGGATAGAGGATGCAGGACATGCCGGCAAAAACCGGCTGGAGAGCCTTTTCCCAGAAACCTTTCAGGACAAATCGAGGACTGAGCGTTACCATGCTTGCAGAAGAGGCCACGGCCGCGCGGTAGCACTGCCTGAGAGCCGAAGGGTGCAGGCGGCTGTCTGCATCGAGGAACGCGAGCCACGATCCTTTCGCATGACGTACTCCCACATCCAGGGCATTGCACTTCCCGGTCCAGCCCTCACGCCTCTCTTTGAGAGATATGATCTTGAACTTGTCCCAGCCCTTAGACAGCGCTCTTGCTATGGCCGCGGTGCGGTCTACAGATCTGTCGTCTACGAGGATAAGCTCGAAACATGGATAATCCTGAGCCAGCACAGATTCGAGGCACTCCCTTATGAGCCCCTGTTCGTTGTGCGCGGGAACGATGACCGAGATGAGCGGAGCGCTATCAGGCAGCGTAACCGTCTCAGCCGGATCCATGACAGGGACTCTGCAATAGTTCTGGACCGCATCCCTGATCCTGAGCGCCCAAAAAACCACAGACCACATGAGAACCGCGGATGCAACGAGGAGCGCGATATCGTTCAATGGATCTTCCTTAAATCACGAGCGATTTTTATGCAGGGCTGTCTTCGGAGAAGAAGTATACCAGAATAAGCGCTCGCGCACATCCCCAGGAGGCCATGCGCTTGCCCGTCTTCCTCAACGTCGGTCTTGAAGTGTAAAGATTCAGTTACCAGCGGCCAATTACTGTCATTGCGAGCGCAGCGAAGCAATCTCAGCGCTAAAGGACCGAGATTGCTTCGTCGTTTCACTCCTCGCAATGACAGAGAGCATCAAACTCCCACACGTAAGTAAACGGTTACCTTCAAGTGCAACTTATCATTGAGTTTCAGAGCACGAGATGCTAACCACACTTTGTGGGAGCATGGATGGAAGTCACTATACTTGGAACCGGAACCGCGACGCCCGTGCTGGAACGTAATGCCTCGGGGATTGCCGTTCGAGCGGCAGACCTGTTGATTGTCGTGGATATGGGCCCGGGTACGATACGCCGCATGTTGGAAGTGGGAATCGACACCAGGCTTGTAGACGTGATTCTGGTGACCCACTTCCACCCGGACCACGTTTCGGACATTGTGCCGTTTCTTTTTGCGTCCAACTATGCATTCGGGCCGGTGCGTGAAGATCCCTTCGAGCTCATCGGACCTGATGGCCTGGAACAATATTTCAGCGGCTTGGTCGCAGTGTACAACGAGTGGATTGTGCCTCGCGGAAATCGACTGATGAAAAGAGAGATGAGCTCCCGGAAGCTTGACAGTTTACGAATTGGGCGCGTTGATATTCATTCTGCCCCTTCGGTTCATACAGGAGCGTCGCTCCATTATCGGATCGATGCGGACGGGGCTTCCGTAACCATTTCGGGTGACACGGACGTGTCTGAGGCACTGGTAGAGCTCGCAGCCCAATCGGACATCTTGATCTGTGAGTGCTCTCTCCCTGACGGACAGAAGATCCCGGGACATCTTGTTCCTTCGGAGGCAGGCCGAATCGCGGCGCAAGCCGGTGTCAAGAACCTGGTGCTGACACACTTTTATCCTCCGTGCGAAGAGGTGGACGTGGTCGCGCAAGCTGCGAAGACGTTTTCCGGGGAAATTGTCCGGGCCGAGGACCTCATGGTGATTCGGCCATAAGCAGAGAATGGCTTAGATGAGAAACCCCCTGAGATCAGCCTTGTCGAAGACACTGTGGAACCTTCTTTTTGTGATTCCTCTGGCTCTCGTGCTGATGATTCCCTTCTTTGTGGCGGGTGGTGTTCTCGGAACATACCTGGTCTATTCCCACAAGCTCCCTGAAATCCCGGAGCTCGCCAACTATCAGCCTCGAACGGTATCCACGTTTTTCGCGGAGGACGGCACAGTCATCGGCATCTTCTACAAGCAGAAACGCTTCGTTGTCGAACTGCAACAGATCCCGCCGCACGTGGTAAAGGCTTTTGTCGGCATGGAAGATGCCAGGTTCTACGAGCATTCGGGCGTTGATTGGCAAGGGCTCGTCCGGGCAATGTTCCAGAACATCCAGAAAGGCCGGATCCAGGAAGGCGGCAGCACCATCAGCATGCAGGTCACCAGGAATTTCCTACTCAGCAGGGAAAGACGGATCTCCCGCAAAATCAAGGAAATGATACTTGCTCGGCGCTTGGAACAGATGTGGGGCAAGGAGAAGATACTGTACATCTATCTCAACGAGATTTACCTTGGTGAGGGATGCTACGGGGTGGAAGCAGCCGCTCGAAATTACTTTGACAAGCCCGTGGAGCACCTCACTTTGGCCGAGGGCGCGCTCCTAGCGGGGCTGGTCTCTTCGCCTTCGCGATACAACCCGTTCAAGAGTGAAAAGTTGGCCTACCTCAAGCAAAAGATGGTTCTGGCCAACATGCTCAAGCACGGGTTCATCACCCAAGAAGAGTTCGACCAGGCTGTTTCCCAAACCTTGCAGTTCAGGAAGGAGGTCCCCCGACCGTTCGATCTGGTTCCGGATTATGCAGAAGCCGTCCGCCGATACATCGTGGCCAAGTATGGTGAGGACAAGCTTTACAATGAAGGGTTGAAGGTTTTCACCGCGTGTCGCGTAGATTACCAGAAGTACGCTGTCGAGGCCGCTCGAAGAGGAGTGGCCGAGATTAAAGGCCGGCACAAGCACTTTGCGATTATCCGAACCGTAGATCGGGGCCAAATTCCCGGACTTCTTGAGGAGCGGAGCACCCCAAAACTCAAAGAAGGCAAGATCTATCAAGGCGTGGTGACGCGCGTGACAGCCTCGAAGAGCGAGACCGTTCTTGATATCGCTTTGAGCAAAAAACTGGCGGGAAAGGCCTGGTTGGAAGGCAAGACGGACGACTTCAAAATCGGGCACGTCCTGGCAGTTCGTTTCGAGGGCTTCAAAGACGAGGTTCCGTACTTCACACCGGACGACGATCCGGTCGTGCAGTCTGCGATGGTAGTGGTCGAGAACAGAACAGGATATGTGCGGGCCCTGGTCGGTGGGACCTCCGAGGAAAAATTCAAGTTCCACCGTGCCATTCAGGCCAAACGTCAACCGGGGAGCGCTTTCAAGCCGTTTATTTATGCCACTGCCATAGAGCAAAAAAGCTATAGCCCGGCCACCATTATTGTGGACGAAGAGATTGAGGTCGATCTTGGTCGTGAAGACCGACTGTGGGTGCCCCGAAATGCCGGCGGGAACGTACTGGGCCCGTTGAGCCTCCGCAGGGCATTAGAACTTTCTCGGAACATCTGCACCATCAAGATTGCTATGGACGTGGGTCTTGATCCGATTATTGAGACTGCGAGAAAGATGGGCGTCTCGTCGCGGCTGGGCCGAAACCTCGCCCTGAGCTTGGGGAGTTCCGAGCTGACGCTGCTGGAGCTGACGTCCGCTTACACGGTTTTCCCCAACAGCGGGATACATGTCCAACCCACTCTGATCAAGCGCGTAGAAGATCGTTTTGGGAACGTACTGGAAGACAACACGAAGATCCCGGTCCTGGACGAAGACCAGATCCCTCACCCAACTCCTAGAGAGGAACTGAAAGAGATCCAGTCAGACCCAAACTATCCCAGACCAACTGACGTGAACGAAGAGGAAATAGAAGACGACGAAGAAGAAACCGCGGAAGAAGATGCCCCGGCGGCTGAATTCGACCAGCCGGCTCGGCCGCAGCCGGTGGCAAAGCCCGAGAAAGCTCCGGTAGGACCGACCAGGGGTCGTGATTCACACGAGGCGCAAAGAGCCCGGTCTGTCACCGCAGCCTTATCGCCACAAACTGCGTATATTATGACGGACCTGCTCATGGGAGGCGTCCGGTCAGGGACTGGTTCCCGCATGAGCAAGTATCTGAAACGCCGCGACGTGGCCGGAAAGACCGGCACGACCAATAAAGCCGCGGACGCATGGTTTGTCGGCTTTAATCCCGAGCTTACAGCCGGAGTGTGGGTCGGTTTTGATGAGAAGCGTCCATTGGGTCGTCGCGAAGAAGGCGCTCGATCCGCGCTGCCCATCTGGGCCTATTTCATGAAGGAAGCGTTGGAGGGAAAGCCTGAACGGCAGTTTCCAGTCCCGCCGGACATCGTTTTCGCAGAGATGACAACCTACAAGGGCGGTTCCGGTCCCTCGGACGTGAGAGAGCCCATCTATAAACCATTTCTCGGGCGCACCCTAGTCCTGTCACCCCTCGATCCGCCGGAAACCCTACGGTTGTACCAGAGACCGACATTCCAGGACCCCACGCCCGGCGAAGTCGAGAGGGCTCCTGGCGCTCCCGCTCCGACTCAGACTCCAGTGCAGCAGGTGTACCCACGAACCCAAGGCCCGGCAGTGCCCCCACAACCTCAAGCCGCGCCGACTCAACCGCCCCAGATGGGCCCAGTCCGACCTCCACAGCCTCAACCGTCACAGGGTTATCGAGAGGTAGTGCCTGGCCGCGGCCCCTCGTATGGAGCCGGCAGCCCTGGCAGTACACAATATCCCCCTCCCCAGGAGTCCCGTGGTCCAACTCAGGTGGGACCTTCGGCTACTGTCCAGGGCCGCTATCCTCTTGCTCAGGAACCGGGGCAACCGGCAGGGCCATACGTTCCGCCACGATTTGCCCCTCCTGCTCCGTACCAGCCCGTACCGGAAGAAGACGAGTAACTGTCCTGCAAAACTCTGAGTTTGATACCGATGCGTGGTCAAAGAAGTGACATCGCCAATGGCGCCTACCGGTGCCAGGATGAACATGTGGCCGGCAGGGAGAGACTGTCTCAAAAGTCACGATTTTGTCACCCATTCGGTAGGGGCGGTTCGTGAACCACCCGAAATCAGGGCGCTTCCCGAAGCGCCCCTACCTGAAATTCCGTGTATCATGAGATTTTGAGACAGTTTCGGGACGCCGGCCCTACCGTACCGTTGTAGACCCGATTCTTACTCGCGGCTTCCATCCTCTTTTGGTAGGAGCCGGCGTCCTTGCCGGCCCGAGACCAATGGGCAAGATGCCGGTTCCACCAAGAACACGATATTACTAGTTTTAAAGCTGATTGCTATAAGTCGGATGCGCGCGCTGAAACCGCCGCTGTTTAGGGATGTATTATATATAGTAGGGAGCGAAAGCGCGCGGGAGGTGTTACGGTGTACGTGGCGACAGCCATGAGCGGCGGAATGGACAGCACCGCATCTGCTTGGTTGCTCAAGCACCAAGGGCACGAGGTGGTGGGTCTGCACATGCGCATACACGCGGGTTCAGAAAGCTCATGGGAAAAGGCCAAAGCCGCGGCGGCCGAAATTGGGGTGCCGATCCACGAAGTGGATCTGACGGACAAGTTTGACCGTCACGTCATAGAGCCGTTCGTGAATGAGTACCGCGCAGGCAGAACTCCGTCACCTTGTCCGCTCTGTAACCGATTCATCAAGATGACTGCGCTATGGGAAGCCGCGGCCGCGCTCGGTTGCGAGAAGCTTGCTACAGGGCACTATGCCCGCATAGGAGGCACTCCTGAAGGGCCTCAGCTCTTGAAAAGCGCGGACCCGCGAAAGGACCAGTCTTACTTCCTGTTTATGTTGACCAGGGAGATGCTGGCCCGAGTGATCTTCCCGGTGGGCGCAATGACAAAAGCAAAAGTCCGTGAGCTGCTCCGGAATCAGCGCATTTCGGTTGTGGATACCGAAGAATCACAAGAACTATGCTTTATCCCCGGAGACGATTACCGCGCGTTTCTCAAGGCGCACGGCGTCGAGGGTCGTCCCGGTTTCATTAAGGATCTCAACAGTAAAGTCATGGGCCGACACGAGGGTGTCGCTCGCTTCACCGTTGGACAGCGGCGTGGATTGGGGATTTCAGCTCCGCGCGCTCTCTATGTCGTCAGGATCGATCCATCGGACAACACGGTATACGTGGGTTCCAAGGAGGAGACCTACGTGCGTAAGGTAGTGATATCCGAGGCTAACTTCCTTGTTTCGCCCAAGCCGCTGGCCGGTTCGCGCTTTGAGGTGAAAGTGCGGTCTACTTCGCCGAGTGTTCCCTGCGAAGTGGTCAGCTACAGCGACGACGGTCTGGAATTACAGCTGGACGCGCCTCAATCCGGTGTTGCGCCTGGACAGGCCGCAGTGCTCTACTCAGGCGAACGTGTTGTAGGAGGTGGTTGGATAACCGAAAACGCGGCGGTTCTTGCGCCCGCTTCTGCACCTGAGGGGGAAAGAAGGTGATGTCGTGAAGACAGCAGCCAGTTACGTCAGTGACATTCAGGCGAAAGAGAACAGAATCCGTGAAATCATTCGAGAGGCAGCGCAAAAAGACGGTGTGCTGATCGGTTTTTCAGGCGGCATGGATTCGAGCCTTCTGCTCTGGGAGAGCGTTCAAGCTCTCGGGCCCGAACGGGTTATCGCGGTTACCGCGACCTCACCCACGTCTTTCCCTGAAGAGCTGGAGTCTGCCAAAGCTTTCGCGGAATCCTTGAAGGTCAAACACCTGGTCGTGCCTACCGGTGAATGTCAGGATCCGGCCTTCATTGCCAATCCCGAGGAGCGATGTTACATCTGCAAACGTATTCGGTATGAAATGATGCGAGGGCTGGGCCAGGAACTGGGCATTTCTGTGGTCTTTGACGGGACCCAAGCAGATGATAAGCCTGAAGAGCGGCCGGGAATGAAGGCCATTGAGGAGCTCGGCATCCGCACTCCGCTGGCCGAAGCAGGCGTGGCAAAGGCTGAGGTTAGGGAGCTGCTTCATGCCGCGGGTTTCCCGGCTCTTGCGCATAAGATTTCTCAATCATGCCTTGCCACACGGATACCGACCGGTTATCCCATCACACCCGCGGCGCTGGAACGGGTGCGCCACGGTGAGGCATTTCTGAGGGAGTGCGGGCTGACGGTTTTTCGCCTGAGAGATAACGACCCGCTGGCTCGAATTGCCACAAACCGCGAGGGGATGGCCTATCTCCTGGGGAGCAACGACGTTCGCACCAGGATTGTGCGGGGCTTGACCGAGCTTGGTTATCAGTACGTAACCTTGGATCTGGTCGAATATGGCTGAGAGGGAGCCATAAAACATTTAGTGACGCGCTCTTCCTTGATCTCGATGACCCAAGCGGACTAGAATGCTTCATGGATGTCTGAACCGCGAGTCGGTCGGTGAATCGGAACCCAGCAGTCATGCCGCTTGATTGGGACCTCGTGCCGGAGTTGAGGAGTCCGTACCTGGTTCTCGGATTTCACGGCTGGTCCGACGCGGGCAGTGTGGCCAGCGACACCCTTGAGTACCTTATGGATGTGCTCCATCCTGAGGTGTTCGCCTCGCTCAAGAATGAGCCCTTCATGCATTACACACTGGATCGGCCCGTGGGTCGGATTCAGGAGGGGATCATTCTCGACCTGGAATCCCCGATCACGCAGTTCCGATACTGGCAGAATCCTTCGGGCGAGCATGACCTGATCCTGGTGCTGGGAAAAGAGCCCCAACTGAATTGGCAGCTCTATTGCCGGGTCATCCTTGATCTGCTGGGACGGCTGGCCGTAAAGAAGGTCTTCACCATCGGCGGAGTTCAGGACACGATTTCCCACACAACTCCGCCTCAGATATCCATCGTGGGAACGTCGAACTCTGTTGTTGCGGACGCGCTGGCTATGGACCCCGCACTCCGGATGTCCGAGTACTACGGTCCGGTGAGCATACACTCATTCCTGCTGCACACATGCCGGAACAATGATATGGACGCAGTAAGCTTCTGGGGTCATTCACCGGCCTACTTGCAGCGGAACCCTCGACTGGTTGCGAGAATTGTCACAGTCCTGAACTCAGCCATCGGGACCCAGTGTCCTGTCGAAGGCTTGTTGCAAAAATCGATCGAATTGGACAGAAAGATAAGTGAAGCGCTGGCCAAGGACCCCAGCCTGCGAGAGTTTGTGGAATCCATCGAGAGTAAGGAGCGACCGAGACCTTCCTCCACTCAGGGGGAAAAAGTCATCAGAATCGACGACTTTCTCAGACGCGATCCGACCAAAGATCCGGGAACATGAAAGGCCCTTCAACTAACGTGCACGGACTCGGCATCAGCCCGCTGGATACTGCCAGCCTGGCGATTCAGATCATTCCCGATCTGACAATTGACGAGAAGTACGCCTCCATCATTCAGGATGCGCAGGCACGGATCAAGTCTTTTACCGACAATGCTCTCAAGAATCAGCGCCTTCCCGAACTCTTCACGCTCCAGAAGACTGCGCTGACGCCACCCTTCGCGGAAAAGGTGCTCAGGGCTCCAGGCCGCATGGGTACAGCGTTTCAGTTTGAGCCCCAGGCGCAGAGCTTGGAAGGAAACTTCCGCTGCTTTGTTTGGAAAACGCTTGAAGACGGCGCAAAGTTCAAATTCTTCCTCGCTCCCAGCGTCCATGAAATCCTCCTGCAACTCATTTCCCTTGAAGATCGCCGTACCATCGCGATCTTTTCCATGCTCAGCTCTTCGCTCGACACGGGCTATCGTATCCTCACCACGCTCTACGGCAATCAGCTCCAAAGGATGATGGATCGCGCGCCCGACCTCATACGGGACGAGCTTAAGGCCAAGTTGGAAAGACTGCTCTTGGCAAAGCCGTCTGAAGACCTGGATCCGTGGGAGGAAGAAAACCTCATCAAACGCGCGGCCAGTGCGGGACAGACTAGAGACGGGCGTCGCGGGTCTGAAGACAACATCTTAAGTGTTATTGCGGACGAGGATACGTTCAGCGAAATCAATCAATACGTTGAACATATCGTGACCAGGAGGGAACGGATCAAGCAAAAACGAGAACAATTGGAAGCCAATCCCCATATCTCACGGTCAGAGATGTACGAGCAGATGATTCTGGAAGACCTCCACCAGCTCGAGAACTGCTACGCTCGTATGCACATCTACCTGAAAGCCTTCTACAAAAACAAAGACAAGAGAAGTCCCACGAGAAACCGAATCCTCCGGCAGTTCTTTGCCGGGGAGATCGAGGCAATTACCGGAGAAACCGGTTTGCTCGAAGACCTTCTTTCCCTAAGCCAAGACGAATACTTCAAAAGCATCGATCGCCACAAAGAGCTGTAGGGTGGTGTCCTGTACAGCCACGCATTGAATCCGACCCGATCTCACCCTCCCCTGTCCCCTCCCATCAAGGGACGGGTTCGGGCTTTGGTAGGCACCGGCGTCCCCCGGATCACGTCCGGGGCAGGCTCTGCCGGTGCATTCCCCTCCCCAGGCGGGAGGGGTGTAGGACACAAACAAAAAGGCTCAAGATCAACGCGCAGCAATATGGGAAGGAACTTTATAAGGGAGGCTGCCTACTTGTCCGTCATTCCCGCGAACGCGGGAATCCAGGAAGTCACGAACCGCATGACCTTAACATCGCAAACGATCGCCTCGTACGAATCCGGAACTCGCATAGCTGAAAGCTTAGACCAGTGCGGGGCTAACTCATGAATAGGGCCCTGGATTGGACACGGACCTGAGCCTTGGCAGGTCCGAGGCACCCCCGGGCCGATATTGATTGACTGCTGGGTGCCACTGACCTGGGTACCAGGCCCTTGAGAATCGTATGATTTGCAGGGGGTTATGTCGGAAGACAGCCACAGTAGGGGCGCACGGCCGTGCGCCCCTACCAGAAGCCTTCTTCGACGCTACTCTACAAGAGTCAGAGGTTTTGCAGCCGTTTTTTGATGGACCGCATTGTGCTGATCGCCAATGTCAGGACTGGGCCTGCCTCGACGGTATTCCGGGGAAGGAGGCTGCTTAAGTGAGGCAAGTAATTTGCCTAACCAAATGTGCAAGAATCGGTTATTGGGGGCTCTTCCTCTTTCTTATGATCGGCTGCACGGACTGGGACATCACTGAAGGTATTCAGGCGTTTAGAGTCCGGCGAGCAGTGAACACCTTCTTTGGGGAAGTGGTGCTCGGCGGTCCGTCAAAGAATTATGATCTGCGAACGCACATTCCCAAAGAATGGGAGCGAGTGTGCATTGATTTCTTGCCCTATGCTCCGCAAACGTTTGTCGAAGAAAAGTTTGCGGGGAAGATCCGGGGCGAATACCAAATTGTCTGCGATACCAATTTTATGTTGCTTGGCATAAATGCAAACAACGAAATCACTCAAGTGGTGTTGGATAAAGATGTGAGCCGTTTTCTTGGCAACAGCTTCCGAGGCTGCGATCCAGGATGCGTGAACTGCGTGCCTCGCGAAAAGGCCGTGCTGAGATCGATAACTCGTAATGGAACATCATTCCTCGAACTTGGGGGGCCAAGAGAGGCAGTTCTACAGCCATGACCATAAACGATCCAGCTAACGACTATCCCCCGTTTGTCGATCCCGGCTAAGTGTGGGGGGAATTTGGAATGACATCCAAGACCTTGTTTCTAGTTCTTTCTGAAGCGCGCGAAAGGTAACTCGATGACGGTCGAGCAGGAACGCTGCCGTTAGTCCGCTTCACGGATGCGGGGGAATAGCGATTATGGCGATTTCGCCTTTTCCGGGGCCGTAGCACCAGAAGACGCGATATGCTCCGGAGGTGTTTTGCTGGGCGTAGCTACGAAGATCTTCTGATCCTGTTCGTAGGGGCTGGGCATGGACTCGAATTCGTGTGTCTGTAAGCCGGGGCGCCTCGGATTCTGATGAAGCAATTGTATACACTTGCAAACCTGCTTCAAGAGTCCCTCCGCCTTTGACGATGTTCTCCCCCCGGATTCCTTTCGAGCTGCCAACGCGGCTCTAGCATCGAAGCTGAGCTTCTCATAGGTTTCATGGGCGGCAGGCGCCTGAATAGCCCTTTCCCCCGTGCCGACCCCTTCCTTTGCTCTTCCGAATCCAAAGTGACTCCGGCGCATCAAAATAAAAAAGGCAATTGGGCCTGAAGAAGACAACTAACTTCGTCTATCATGTACGTTTTCACACACAGAGGAAAAGCTGATGAGAACAGCAACAGCATTATCAGTAATCGCAATGAGCGCTTTTGCCGTGGGGTTGTTCGCGTCTGTTCCTGCTTATTCGGACCAGGCAATGGATACAGCGGTCTCACCTCTGACCGCTTCCGGTGACACGGATACAGCTTTCTCGCTTCTATCGACATCCGTTGATCCCGAGGTGATCCTGGTCCATAAGAAAGGCTACAAGGGAGGTCACGGAGGGTATCGCTCCTGGTACGGGCCGGGGCTCCTCTTCTACGGAGGCCTGTACGGTTATCCCTGGTACGGTGGCTACTACGGTGCTGGGACAGGGACGTATCAGGAAGGGAACAAGGTCTGCGTCTTCAGCGGCTACGGTTACGACTGCTACGACAGCTTTTCGGGCAATAAGCTCAATTGATGCGGACGGCCCAAGTGGTCGAGATGGAATCCGCCTGAGAGCGGTCGTAGTTCCTTCGGATACGCGGGCCACAGAGTGTCCTTTTTTAGATCCATGACGGCTTTGGCCGCCTAATCTCGACCATTGGGATCGGCTGGCTGATGACGAGCGACGGTGTGGTTCCGCCGATTGCACTATTGCGCTTTCATGCCAGTGAGGCTGCGAGGGCCCTTTTTTGAAAGAACTCCCCCGCGCCTCACTTCTTTGAAAGCGCATCTGTATTGGAATTGGGTGTAAAACGCGGCCTTTTGTGCATATGCGAAGCGATTGCGCCCAAGGATTCGGCCGCGTTTTCTATTGGAGTTGCCGCGTTTGCGGCGGAACCGTTTGGAAGATCAAGAGTTTTTGGGGAGGAGTCCGGGGAGGCCCTTTTTGCAAAAAGGG
>JBMOME010000014.1:0-24175 GCA_049323095.1 Thermodesulfobacteriota bacterium | reverse complement strand
GAGCAGGCCCTGGCGGGATAGGCCCAAACGTTTGGCGGCCAAGCTTCTGTTTCCGCTGCAGCTCTGAAGAGCGTCCACGATCATCTTTCTTTCCAAATCGTCCACTGCATGTTTGAGCGTGCCGGGATTACCCGTGGGGATTTCTTCGACGATCTGTTCCAATGAACCGGGTATTCTGGAAGATAGGCTGCGCACAGAGATCGTGCCGCCCGGAGGCGTGAGCACCACGGCCCGTTCGATTTCGTTTTCCAGCTCACGGATGTTTCCCGGCCAAGGGTACCTGATGAGCAGCTTGAGCGCGGCCGCGTCCATTCCTCGTATATCCTTGTCGGCTTGTTGCCCGTATTTGTCGAGGAAATGCTCCACAAGGATGGGGATATCGTCCGCGCGATCGCGCAAGGGCGGGATCACGATCGGAAAGACATGTATCCGGTAAAACAGATCTTCGCGGAATTTGCCTTGAGCGGTGAGTTTCGCGAGATCCTGATTTGTGGCCGCGATCAGGCGCACATCCACATGTTGTGAAATGTTGTCACCGACAGGCTTAACCTCTCCCATCTGGATGGCGCGGAGGAGCTTTACCTGCATCGCGGGTGGGGTAGCCTCGATTTCATCCAGGAAGAGCGTACCACCATGAGCGGACCGGAACACGCCTTCATGGTCCCTCATGGCTCCTGTGAACGCCCCACGTTTGTGCCCGAACAGTTCGCTTTCGATGAGTTCGGAAGGAACGGCCGCGCAGTTGAGCGTGATCATGGGTCCAGAGGCCCTGCGACTCAGCGCGTGGATAGCGCGTGCCACCAGTTCTTTGCCTGTGCCCGATTCACCTTGAATGAGGACCGTTGTCTCTGTCGGAGCTACTCTTCGGGTAAGAGAGTGAATCTCCTGAATGGCAGCGGTCGTGCCCACGATAGCATCGAGAGGGTTTCCCTTCCTGAGGGATTCGTCCAGGTCAGCGACGGGAGTCTCCGGCCGCGGAACGTTATCTCTCGGTTGGTCGAGCTCTAAGACGTTCTCAAGCGAGCGCGCTGCTTGAGACGCGAGAATCTCCAATATTTCCAAATCGGTAGGGGTAAAGACTCCAGCTCGTTTATTGAGGACCTGGAACACTCCCATGATCGAGCCCTTCGCGTGCCGCAGCGGAACACACAAAAGACTTGTAGTCCTGAAACCTGTCCGCGCATCCACGTCTCTGTTGAACCGAGGATCTTCATAGGGCTCCGCGATATTGAGAGCTTTGCCGTGGGTGAAGACCCATCCTGCCACACCGGAATCCCACGGGATCCGAATCTGATCGAAAGTGAGCCCTACCCCGAGATGCGAGTAGAGCTCTCTCCTTTCGAAATCAGCCAAAAATATGGTGGCCCGTTCCGCGTTCATCACCGAAGGCGCTTCCCGGATGAGAAGCTCCATGAGCGAGCTCACACTCTTCTTGGTTGACATAAGGATAGCGGTCTTGAATAGCAGCGAGATTCGTTCCAGGTAAGAGCCCAAGGGCAGCAAGGCCTGCTGGGGAACTTCTTTACGGCTGTCCGTGTCGACCGCCTCTTTGAGAAACGTAATATCCATCAGGATGGTTATGGCCTGCACCAGCTCATCAACGGAGATCTTCCCATCGGAGATAAGGATTTCGTGTGGAGACCTGCCTGTGTCTCGAGACTGCCGAACAGCAGTGGAGTAATCGTCCTTGCTTATGCGGCCTGCTTCCAACAGCAGGCGTCCTATGGAATGGCTATCAAACACTTTGGGACTCCTTACCTCGACCGTACAGTGCGACCTCGCCGGTCTGGCCGTGGATGATCAACTTGCTACCCACCACCAGGGTAAGATCTCCAAAGCGCACGGATTCCGGCTTGCCCGCGAACTTCTCGATTTGGCGCACCTGCCCTACGTAAACCTTACGCAAAGATTTGGCCACATCCGCCGCGTGCGCGCCTCTGCCACCCAACCGACTGACAAGCGCGGTCGATACGGGGAGAGAGAAGACCTCTTCCATGATCTCTTCAGGGATCGGATCGTTTACCACAAAGATGAACCCGTCCAGCTTTTCACCTTCGGGCAGTTGATCGTTCATGGCGTCAACAATGGACTGCGCTTTGTTGATGTGGCGGAAAGGCGCTATCTGGTTTCTGTCAGTTACCAGAATTCCTCGAAAGATTTTGCCTGAAACCCCCGTCCCTTGAGCGATTACCTGATACCTGGAATCGCGCAGACTGGGCAGCCGTTCTCGGCGCTCACGGTTCTTGCGGATTTGGAGAATGTAAGCCTTACTTTTTTCGATGGTGTACTCCACATTAATGTGCATATGGAGCTCCTCCGCGATCCTCCGCAGCTTGGGCGAGAGCTGGTCCCAGCAGCCCGGCATCAAGGACGCGAGAGTGTCTTCGCGCTTCCACATGTCGTACACGGGAATGGTATTCACTTTGCCGTCCACCACGTCCGTGCCCTGATCGCGGCGCGAGAAGACACCTGTAAGTTCAAGCGAAAAAGGATTGTACGAGACCACCCCGGTTCCGCTGGTCTCAAAATCCACGTTGCCGTACACCATCGCCTGAATGATGACCGGCGTGCGCCAGTTCCCGTGGATATCTGCTGCCTGTCGGAACTTGCGTGCGGCAGGCCCGTCGTATGAGTGCAGGACCTCTCGCGCACACAGAATCAATATGTCAATGAATTGCCCGGAATCGATCAATTTCACTGCTTCCGGTGCGAGTGCGCCCAAACGGTTCTTGTAGTCGAACGCAAGTTGTTTCATCTGGTCGAAGTTCATCTCAGCCTTACGCATAACCCGCCAGCGCATCTTGCGTTCGTCGATGATGTCCTGGAATTCCTCTCTTCCGACCCCGTATACGGATTGGCCGAACTCCTGCAAAAAACGCCGGTAACAATCGTACGCGAACCACGGGTCAACCTGCTGGGCCAAGGTGGCAGCGATCTCGTCGTTGATCCCCACATTGGTTATAGTGAGCATCATGCCCGGCAGACTCAGACGGGACCCTGAACGAACGGAGAACAGAGCCGGATTGGCAGGATCGCCGAACGATCTGCCACAGAGCTTCTCCAATTTCCGGACGGATTCGCTCAGTTCTGCCCGAAAATCCGAGTCCGCTGCCAAGGCCTCTTCTTGAGGCAGAGGCAGGTCGGTTGTTATGACGAAGTAAGGCGGAGTCACCTCTGCGAATCTGAGCAGAGCCGCTTTCAGGCCGATGGTGCAGGGGGAAATATCGCCGTGATCGGGGAAATAGAATGGAACCTTAGGCCCGGCAGTATCAGGCAGCGGAGCAACGGGCCTGCTCGATTCGGCCAAGCGCTGATTCAGAAACAGCTCCACCTTGTCCACAAACGTCTCCAAAACTCGGAGGTTCCCGTCACGAGCCTGGAGGTCCGATATGTAAAGAGTCTTCAAATAGTTCCTGAAGAAGTCCGAATCCGGGATCTCCTTGAGCGTGGTCAGATTCTTGAGCTTGCGCGGCAGCCGGTCCATCGGGCACGAGGAAACGAAACCGTCAAATGGCGGCTCAAATACCTGTCGATAAAACGCGTAGATGTCGTCCAGCTCTCTCTTGATCACCCTGAGAAGGTCTCTCACCTTGTCAAAGGTCATCCCCAGAGCGCCTGCCTGCGCCAGGTCTCTCCCGGCTTGAAGCAGGTAGTAGCTGGAATGCCCGTTCACCGCGAGGCCGCGCACCAAACTGTCGAGGAATACAAGCGCACTGGGCAGGTTCTCCACGGTGATTTCGGCAAAATGGGTGTTGCTTATGCTGGAAGCAATGGTCTCTTGGAGTGACTCCAGGGTCAGATCTTTGTTGAACGCCTCAAAATGCTCTTCTATGTACGTGGCCTTTTGCGCGTACGCGTGCCCGGCTTTCTTGGCTCGGAGTACTATGGGCGTGCCCGGATGATCCCGGCTGATGCGCTCCATTTCCCTCACGTAGTCTTCCGCTCCATCTGTAAGGGTCACTGCCGCGGGCATGGCCTCGGTGATATCCGGCGTGAGGTAGGTTTCCTTGATATGTGCCCTTTCATCTATGATGCGGCCGAATCTAAGCAGGTCCTGGTCAATGGTCGTGCCCGATAAATCCTGCCTCGCAATGAAGTACTTGGCATGAAGACCTTTGAGCAGATCCAACACGTCAAGGACAACTCTTCGCGAGAATTCGGGCCATTCTTCATTTTCCCGGTACCGCGCGGTATCGACTCGGATCAAACCTGCAAACCCGTTCTTCTCTTCCGCGGATAGTTTGTAGTCCTCGAAAATTTGGCGACTCAGATTGCCGATGCCCTCAGCCTCCTGAGGCGAGCACCACTGGTCCATGCTCAGGTAAGGCATGGACTCGCGAGGCATCCATTCGGAGATGGCCTCGGGTTCACCAGTGGCCAGGTACTTGAGGATCCCCTGCGTGAAATAGAAGTTTTCCACGCTCCCTCGCCAATGGATGTCGCCCCTGAGCTTGCCCAGGAAATTGCCGATGGGCCGCACACCGCGATTGGCGAGCTCTTTGGCCAGACCGGCAGCGGTAAGCCTCAGCGTGTCGAGCGGCCCGATATCTTTAAAAGAATAGGGAATCGCCTTAATAAGGGTCCGGATGAGAAAATGGGTGACCGAGGCATTGGCCCTCAACAGGGACGAAATCCAATACTGAATCAGGTCTTCGTCACACAGCCTGGCTCCCGCGAATTCCATCTGGATGATGAGGTACGGGATGAGCCGGTGCATGACCCTGGGGTTGGACGCTATGATCGCTATGAGGCTCTTGATGTGCTGCACGTGGGCTTGGCTGGCTGCCGCATCCTCGGCCAAAACCAAGGGCTCGCCCGTGTCGTCGTCTTCCACGGTATAGCGTTTCTCTTGGGGCTGAATCAGCGGCCTTGACACGAGCCGATCGATGAGCTCCTCAGCCATAAGGAAGTACCCATGTCGGCCCAGGGTGACGCCAAGAGATTCCACGGCCTTAAGGCAAGAGACCACGCGAGGTATCTCTTGGGATGAATAAGCAGAGTCTAGGAAAAGCGTGGCGAAAAGATTCACCAGGTCCCGCGATGCCTGCTTGCGGGTCTTCTCAAGTCGCAGCACGATTCGGCACAGGCCGTCAACGAGGAGCTGTTTGATTTCCGGCTTATCAATACTGAGGATCTGGACTACCAGAATCTTAGCGAACGCAATTTGGAGCTGTGAAGGGACTGCTTCGACCATGTCCTCGAAGGCGCTCAGGATGCCTCGCCATTCGTCATCCAGGCTCTTCACAAAAGCTAGGCCTGTACTGAGTTCCTCGGGATCGGCTCCTGGCGCTTCCGCCACAATAGCTTCCAAGTTCAACCGGCGGCGCTCGATTTCTTCGGGCCCTCGACCGCTAATCGGCTGCAAGATTTCTTTCTCGAATCTGTCACGGCCCGGAAAGTCTGCCGAGGATGCTTCGCGGCGCAGGTCATCCGCTAGGTCGGACGGTATGGCCGCGAGGGTGGATAAGGTGGTTATGAGCGCCTGGGCCATTAATTTGTCGAGGCTCGGCGCGACCCGGAGCCTCACGTCGTCCGATCGCTTTTTCAGGGCGGCCCGTATGCCTGCGATCTCCAGAATACGTCGTTCCAGAGGATTCACCGGATGGATAAGAACCTGCCGGAGAAGAAAGTCGAGCGACCGTTCCACAAACGGCATGTACTGCGGAAGCGCTTCTTCTGAAGCCGATTTGAGAATGCTCTCCACCAGGCGGGCCAGAGCGTATTCGGCTTCCAGCCGCGCATCTTGGTCAAAAGGCTGGCGAATCGCGGCAAAGAGGTATGAGACGATGATCTCCATCACGTCCGTGAGCTGACCGCGCAGGGCTTCGTCATCACGTTCCAGCACGTACCGGGAAAGAGTTCGAACCAGGTCGAGCCAATTGGGGATTTCGTACAGCACAGGGAGCAAGTTTTCGGCGATCGCCTGGCGCCGACCCTCAAGTGAAGTGAGAGAGAGAAGCACATCCAGCCGTTCTCGTGGGAATCGGGGAAAGAGCATCACGTGGGAATCGGACTGCCGAAAGTCAATGAGATAAACCGACGCGTCCTCTCCGGTTCGATCCAGGACCATGAGCACGGTGTTGAGAGCTTCCACTTCGAGAACTGTGTGGTCGTCAAATACAACTTGGGAGTGGTCCAGAACGGCAGCCATGCCCGCGATCTGATAGGGATTAAGCGGTTCTTTTTGGCTGATCTGCCGTATGAGCTGGCGTGAGTCCACCGTGCAGCCCCGCTGTCTACTTTCTTTACACTCAAAGATTAATGGATTGGCCAATGGACCGCAAGAGAAAGCCACTGCACCGAGTCGGGCACAGCAGGCCGTCAAAACGTGATTACGGAGATTGCAATGCATTGGGATCTCTGACACAATCCGCCCGGGCGGCCATCAAATAAGAACCGGGAACTCTGCCGGGAGTCAAAAAAGAAGTGTACATTCGACTGGAAGGTGAAGAATAATTCATGCGTCTTGGCTTTCGGATCTTATTGATAGGACTTGCCGTAGCGGTCGTCATCCTTGCCGGAGCTGCCGTCCTCATCTTCCTGCTGCCGGAAACCGACCTGATCCGTGCAAGGGTTGAACAGGAGCTTGAACGGGCAACCGGCCGGAAGGTTGTTTTGGGACCGGTGAAAGTTTCTGCAGCCCTGCCCACTCTGATAAGCGTCACCGTGGGCGGTGTTTCTGTCCAAACGCCTGAAGGACAACCTCTGTTTTCAGCGGAAAAGGTAGTTCTGAAACCAAGGCTGATGTCGCTGCTCCAAAGGGAGTTTGCAATCGATTCGGCTTCGGTGGATCGATTCTCAGTCACGTTGAGTGGATCGTCTCCGGACCGATCCTCTCAGGGGCCAGGCCCTGCGCCCGCGTCTGGTCGCACCCCGGAAGCCGTCAAGGAAGAACAGCCGGAAACTGGTGCCCAACCGCAAAAAACTGCCGCGGATGTTCCCACTCAGACGGCTACGAATCGAGAACGTAGGCCAATTCTGACGATCAAGAACCTCACGTTTTCCCAAGGAAGCCTAAGAATTGCTCAGGGCTATCAAGAGTCGAGAGAGAAGGCCGAAACTATCTTGCGAGGCATTGGCGGGTCGCTGAAGCAGGATGCCGCGGATCAGCCGATCAAGGTTGAATGCGGATTCTATCTGGGTCCTGATACGGCCATGAAAGAGCCCGCGAAGCTGAGCGGATGGCTCGCGCCCGCTCCTGATTATTCCCGCGTGGAGCAGGGAGAGCTCCGTTTCCTCGTAGAATCGCTGAGTATCTCCAATCTCAAACCGTATGTGCCTGCCTGGACTGACAAACTAGCCGCGTTCAAAAAGGTCAAGATCGATGCTGGATTGGACCTGAGCAAGTCCCAGCGCAACGCGATGGACTTTCGTGCGGAAATCACGCCCACCGCCGCTGTATCGGGCGGGATCGCTCTCAGCGGAACGCTGCTGGCCAAGCCCCAATACTCGGGAATCGAAAACTTACGCTGGAAAGGCGAGGTCAGGCCCATTCCGTTGAAAGAACTGGCCGAGATCTTGCCCGCGGCTATTCCTCTGGACCGAACCGCGGGCGCGCTCCAAGGCTCGTTCGAAGGCGATTGGAACGGGTCCGAAGCGTGGCGTATCAAAGGATCTCTGAATCTTGAGAACGGCGCGCCTGCCGGAAAGTTTGCGGTGGTCGGCAAACCCCTGCACGTACGTTCTGCGTTCACACTGGAACCGGAGCTTCTGGAAGTACATAACGCGGAACTTTCGCGCGGCCAACGGCTCGCGGCCATAAAAGGGAAGGTGAATAGACCGTTTTCCGACGAACGGTCCCTGGATCTGGAGGCCGGCGCGTCTTTCGATCCGAGCTGGCTGCGTGGATTAGGAGTTCAGGTCCCAGAAGATCTCCGGATCGCGAAGATCATACCGGTGCGCGGCAAGGTTACCGGAAAAACGGACCGCTTGCAGCTTGACCTGACCGGCGACCTGACCCCCTCTGATATCTCGTGGACGTATCTGCGAAAGGAGCCGGGGCAAAAAGGCGTGCTCGCCATCAAAGGCTCCTTCATCCCGGCAAACGGGGCGGAGCGGAAGAACGCCCAATTCCAAGGTCAGGCGCGTGTCGAAGTGACTCATCCTGCTCTGAGACCTTCCGCGGCCGCGCCTTGGTTGTCGTTGTCGCGTGTTCAAGCGGATTCGGGTCTCTCGGTGCACGGGAGCAGAATTGATTTCAAGGACCTACGGGTCGGTCTCAGGGATGAAAAAGACGCGCGGGACATGCTTGTAGTGCGCGGCAACTTGACTGGCATTGGGTTAAGTGAACCGAAAATCGGTCTACGTGCCACAGCGCTGATCGGCGGTCGAGCTCTGTCCTTGCTGACTAGTTATCTTGGTCAAGATTTCAAGGTAGAAGGCCATACAACCGCGGAAGCCGCGTTCGATGGGACTATTGGGCGAATCTCATGGCGTCTGGATGCGCCCCTGGGAAATCTCGATCTTCGGCACAAGGATAGTTTCAGGAAGCCCGCGGGGGTCGCGGGGAAGTTGTCAGCTGCGGGCCGACTTGCTCAAAAGAAGGTGACTCTGGACGAAGGCACTCTGACCTTGCCGGGAGTCAAAATGAGCGGCCAGGGTGAGTTGGCGGACACTCAAGGCAGCTTCGGGAGCCTCTCGCTCCGGCTTGAACAGACCGACATCAACAGCCTGTTGCGGTACATTCCCACAGCCGGACAAGGACTGGGAGGGCCCATAAAAGCCCACCTTACTTTGAAGCCGTCGCCGGGAGGTGTTTTGCCCCACGGGTCCGTTCAGCTCCTCGGGGTATCTTACCGTCCTCCCAAGGCCTCATGGCGTGTGGAAGGGATAAACGGCGCGATTGAAGTCCGTGGAGATTCGCTGGTGCTGCCGCAAATCAACGGTCATGCCCAGGGGCTCCTGGAGAGCGCTTTCACGGTCAAAGGTGAACTTCATCAAGTCGCATCTCTGGCCACTTTGAACGGCGGGGTCTCGTTGAGCATGGGCGAGGGCAAGATCAAGCTAGGAAAAGCCGGCTTGTTGCTTGACCAGGTGAGACTCCTTGCGGGAACGGCTCTCGATCCTACGCAGGCAGGTCGAACGGAGGAAGGACTTGTTTACAAGTCCCTGACCGGCGATTTCAAGTTCAAAGGCGGCAAGGCGACCACGGAAAACCTGACGCTCAAAGGGCCAAACTTGGGCATGGGAGTCATTGGCGGCGTCGGTCTGTCGCCTCTGAATTTCAATCTGCTGGTCGGTGTGCACACGATGCTGCTTCCATCCGATGCTCTGGGACAGATTCCCGGAGTGAAGGATCTCATGAAGAAACACGAAGGCTTGCTGAAAATCACAGGGCTGGACAAGGAACTCAAACGTTTCGGGATCTCAGTCCCCGGCAAAGAAGGACAACCGGAGGGTTCGGACGCGCCTGTGAAAGCGCCGGTAACCGCGATTTTCAGAATTCAAGGGCCTCCCGGTGATTCCAAGGTCATTCCGGTACTGGAAGCAGCGCTGGACAAACAGACCGCAGCCCGCCTGAAGTTATTGATGCAATAATCTGAATAGGACGCGAGGTGCTGATATGCAAAGGACCAACGAGGGCTATTCGCTAAGGGGTCTGCCGTAGTCGTCTTCGAATCGTTCTATGTCGTCTTCGCCAAAGTACTCGCCGGTCTGCACTTCAATGAACACGACCGGATCGGTTCCCGGGTTCGCAACACGGTGCTTCGCGCCGAGCGGAATCTCGATGGTGTCCCCCGGGTTAAGGCGAATTTCTTCCTCATCCTTCGTGACAATTGGCGAGCCGCTGATAATGGTCCAGCGCTCGGACCTTTTCCGGTGAAGCTGCAAGCTGATCTTGCTGTCGGGATGCACAACAATCCGCTTCACCTTATGATCCGGCTTGTCGGATAACACCTCGTAGTACCCCCACGGGCGGCTCTCTTCCCGGCGTGTCCGTTCGACAATTCGAGTATAGACTTGATGGTAGTCCTGTACCATCCGATCGGCAGAGAAGCGTTCTTCAGCCACTCGCCGACACTCCGCGCGTGACAGGGTGTCGAGACGGCTCACCGCGGCCACAGCGTCGGTCACATCTTTGACCAGAAAACCGTTCCGTCCGTCGGTAATAAGCTCCGGAATTCCTCCGCGGGCAAAGGCAATGGCGGGGGCGCCACACGCATTGGCTTCCATCACAGAAAAGCTGAAGAGTTCATCAAAGCCGATCGGGTGCAGCAGGGCCATGGTTTTGCCCAGCAGCTCTGCTCTCTCCCGAGGCCCCGGCGCGCCCACGTACTTTATTCCAGAGCTGTCGATAAATGGCTCCACGTGCGTCTGGAAGTAGACCTCGTCCTGACTGAACCCTGCGATCACCAGTGTCTTGCCCGCCCGTTGCGCGATCTCGATGGCCTCCCGCGTGCCTGTCTCCGGGCTGATAGGCCCGATGAAAGCGAGCAGGCCTTCGCTTCGCTGCTGAAAGGGGAACGCTTCCAGGTCGATGCCGGGATAAATTGTGGCCGCATAACTGAGCTCAGAAGACCGAGCTGCGTTGCTGAGGGATACGTAATACGATCGGTGGTTGTATTTGTGGTAAACAGACAGACCTGTCTCCAGCGGCCATTCATGAATAGTCGTGAGTACTGGTGTCTCCACCATGCCCGAATAGGTGAGCGGAATAAATCCAAGGCAATTATGGATCAGATCGAAGTCCAGGGCTCGTTCAAAAAGCTCGCTAATGTGAAGAGATTCCCAGGCTGCGCGATCGAGGCTCTGGCCGTCCTCGCAAGGTCGCGGAGGCATCACGCGCACATCTGCGCCTATCTGCGAACTTGCGCTTCCAAAGAACGTGACATCAACCCCGGCACGAACCAGCCCTTTCGCGAGCAAAGAAACGGTCTGCCGCCACGGGATTTCATGCGGCAGACGACTTTGCCGCTCGATTGGCGCAAGGATAGCAATCCTCATGCCCTAGAATCTCCTTCCCGACCAATTGCAAGACCTAGCGCAACTTCTCCCAACGCTGATTGCTCCACGTGAACAATCTGAAGTTCTGAAACCGCTCTCAGAGGAGATCTTCGTATCCGTGCTCTGCAAGGATTTTCTGCAAGTGTCTCACATCCTGAGCTCGGTCTTTGTGGCAGATCATCAACGCGTCGGGTGTATCCACCACAATCAGGTTTTCCACTCCAATCAGGGTTGCCAACCTGTGGTTCGAGGACACCACACAGTTCTTGCTATCAACGAACAGCGATTGTCCTCGCGTGACGTTGCCGGTCTTGTCCGACGGCCAGAGGTCCACTACGGCTGCCCAGCTTCCCACGTCGTTCCAGTCTACGTCGATAGGAATGCACACCACATTGTCCGCTCTCTCCATGACTCCGTAATCGATGGAGATGGAATCAAGGCTCTGGTACACGCTCCTCAGGGCATCGGTCTCTTCAGGGGTGTTCAGAACCGGTGCGATAGACTTCATCGCAGTGCTCAGGCGCGGAAGGTGCCTGTCGATGGCATGGATGATGTCGGCCGCTTTCCACACGAACATGCCGCTATTCCAGAGGTAATCTCCCGAAGCTACGTACTTGTGGGCGGTTTCAAGATCGGGCTTCTCCACGAAAGCCTCAACCTGATGAACCTTGTCAGGGCCCGCGCTGAACGCGACCTTCCCGATCCTTATGTATCCGTAACCTGTTTCGGGCCGGTTCGGGACCACACCGAAGGTGAGGAGGTATTCCCCTCGGGAAACTACCTCAGCCCCCCTGCGGAGCGCGGCCAGGAAAGCTGCTTCCTTGCCTATGGTGTGATCCGCAGGGAGCACCGCCATTACCGCGTCGGGATCTGCCTTTTGAAGCTTAAGCGCGGCCAAAGCTACGCATGCCGCGGTGTTGCGACTCCAAGGCTCGGCAATGATCATTTCGGGGCTCAACTCCGGCAACTCGTTGCGTATTTCGTCCGCGTGGGACGCGCCGGTGATTACCATGATCCGCTCGAAGGGTATTTCCGGTAGAATACGTTCCACCGTGAACCGGATCATGCTCTTTGGACCGGCAATATTGAGGAGCTGCTTCGGCCGGCTCTTGCGGCTTTCCGGCCAAAAGCGGGTTCCGCTTCCGCCGGCCATGATAAGCGCGTAAATCATCCTTGAACCACCTCGGATGCTCGTGGGGCTGAGTGAACCTTGCACCCGACACTCAGTCGAGTTATATCAGTATTGACGGTGAAAATTCCACAACGAACCGAGAGACCGTGCAATCATTGAGTTGCGTGCGGGGTTACTTGGCCAAAGGAGTGGTGGTAGGACTACCTGGAAGAGGAGTTTGCCTTGCCGATTTATGAGTACCAGGCTGTGGATCCCGCTCGATCGTGTGAAGAGTGTTTACGCAGGTTTGAGGTGTTCCAGCGCGTGCACGACGAACCGCTCGCCGAATGCCCACGTTGCGGAAATCCGGTGAAAAAGCTCATTTCCTGGTGTCGAGCCGCGGTGATGGAGACGTCTGATGAGGAATCGCGTGTGTCTGCATCGATTCGGGAATACGAGACACAAGGGATGTGGAGCCACGCGGCGGAGCTCGCGGATAAGCATTCAGAGAAGACCAAGGACCAGGGCCTCAAGACCCGCGCTCTGGACAATTACAAGAAGGCCGGCTACGACGTGGATTCCCTAACCAAGGAGTAGAAAGGGCCTGGGCACATGATCGACGTGTGACGGAGCACGCACTATCCGTTGCTCCCCGGTCGCCGATATACGAACGTAAAAGCAATCCATCCGAGCTGTAATCTGATGTTTCTCTTGCTCAAAGGTGAGTCATCCTGAAGACGAGCTTCTTCCGCAGGGAAATGGCCTTTGCTCGAATTCTCAGCTCTCCGCAGGCCACGCTGGTGCTGAGTTTTGCGGGGGTCATTCTGGTAGGGGCCATCTTACTCCGACTCCCCTGGTCTCATGAACCGGGAAAAGTGAGCTTTGTCGATGCGCTCTTCACCGCCACCTCCGCGGTGTGCGTTACCGGGCTCGTGGTGCTCGACACGGGCAAGGACTATACTTTTCTGGGTCAAGGAATCATCCTCCTTCTCATACAAGCAGGCGCCCTGGGGATCATGACCTTTTTCGCGCTGTCCTACGAGATTCTCGGACGCCGTATGACCCTGCAATCAAAGGCTTTGGTAAGCGACACCTTCTTTCAGCGCGACATCGGCACGGAATTCCGAAGCACCTTCCGAACCATTCTTACTATTACCTTTTGCGTTGAAGGTGTCGGCGTGCTTCTTCTCTTCGTTCTGCTCCCCGCGGGGCAAGATTGGGGCTATGCGCTCTGGTGGTCTGTGTTTCATTCGATTTCGGCTTTCTGCAACGCGGGATTTTCGATAAACACCGACAATCTGATGATCGTACGAGGAAGTCGAGGCCTGCTCTTTGTAGTCATGGGCTTGATCGTGCTTGGAGGCCTGGGTTATCTGGTGCTTCACGAGGTCTGGGCTCGCATTTCAACAAAGGACCGCATCGATCAGCCATACCAAGCCACGCACTTCTCATTGCACGCACGGGTGGTGCTTACTGTCTCTGGATTGCTTATCGTAGGGGGGAGTGCGGCACTCCTGGTGTTCGGGCTCACCCCTGATGAGACTTCCTGGGACGACAGACTCGTCCATTCGCTGTTCCAGTCGATTACAGCCCGGACCGCGGGCTTTAATACCGTGGATATCGGAAGGCTGCCTTCAGCCTCCCTTTTAGCCTTGATCGGGCTCATGTTTATCGGAGGTTCTCCTTCATCCTGCGCTGGTGGCGTAAAGACCACAACATTAGCCATTTGGTTGGCCCGGCTTCGGGCAAGCATACGAGGCGAGAGAGAAGTTCGGCTCCTAGATCGGCGCCTAGGTTTTGAATTGGTCAATCGTGCTGATCTCCTGTTTGGGCTCGCGGTGTTCTGGAACGTGATCGGAGTCTTCTTGTTGCTCTGGACGCAGTCTCACTTGCCCGTGGGCGCGCGAGAGCTGGCTTTCGAACAAATCTCCGCGTTCGGCACGGTCGGACTGTCCACCGGAGTGACGCCTAACCTCTCAACGTTCGGTAAGCTCTGGATTATTGCGACCATGTTCGTGGGAAGGCTCGGTCCGTTGACCGTGGCCCTGTGGGTGTTTCCTCCGACAACGGTGCATGTGCGGTATCCCAAGGGAACGGTGATGATTGGATGAAATCAGATAAGAAAGTCATTTGCGTCGTCGGCCTGGGTCAATTTGGCAGTGAACTGGCCCAAGCTTTGGCAAGGGACTGCGAGGTGCTCTGCCTTGATAATGACGAAGGCCGCGTGAGCGCTATATCGGACAAGGTCCAGAGGGCGCTCATCGTGGACGCACGGGACTTCAACACCATTCGCGCATTGGTGACTCCGGATTTCGATGAGGCGGTGGTCAGCCTTGGTGAAAGCGTGGAAGCCAGCATTCTATGCACCTTGCACCTCCGGAGAATCGGCTTGAAGAGCATTCGAGCCAAGGCCACCAGCGAGGATCATGCGCATATCCTCAAGGCTGTGGGCGCAACGGACGTGATCTTTCCCGAACGAGAAACCGCTCGCAGGGTCGCGGCTCAGATCCTCAATCCGAACCTACTGGATTTCGTGCCTCTGGCAGAAGACTTCGAGGTAATGGAGATCGCGCCGCCCGCATCCTTTCATGGTCGCACTCTGCTGGAATTGAGACTCAGGGAGCATTTTGAAGTCTTCGCGATCGCTATCAAGGAACTTGTGCCGGAACGTTTCGTATTCCTGCCGGGGCCGGACTTCGTCATCAAGCCGAGCGATATCATGGTGATGATCGGCCGGGAAAAGGATCTTTTGCGCGTGCAGCGCCAACCATGACGCATATGCCTTAGCGATGAGCAACCGGACGACAGCGTCGGCAGGTTCATGCGCGGACCGTCAAACCCGGAAATCTTTTCGTTGATCTTTTCAGATATGCTAAGCTAACCAGGTCCCAACCTGGTGCTCTTGCGGCGAAGCCCCGGAGTGCTCAACGAAGCCGAGGGCTTTCATGACTCGTCATAGCTTGTTGGCTTTGGTAGATCCAATGAGACGCATCGGCACGGCACTCTTTCTGTTCGCTCTTTTACAGGCTCTTTCTTTTGGGGCATGGGCCCAGGACTTGAAAAAGGCCTCGCTGATGCCTCAGTGGGTGCCACAAGCCCAGTTTGCCGGCTACATGGTCGCAGTAGAAAAAGGGTTCTACCGAGAAGCAGGCCTGGATGTGGAATTGTTGCGTGGTGGGCCTGAAAAGCCGCCTTTTAATTACCTGGAAACCGGCAAAGCCACCTTTTGCACCGATTGGCTGTCGAACGCGATTCAGAAGCGGGCCGCCGGGCTCCGGGTGGTGAACGTGGGTCAGATAATCCAACGTTCGGCGCTGATGCTGGTGGCAAAGAAGAAGAGCGGCATTGTGCGTCCCGAGGACCTGAACGGCAAGAAGGTAGGCGTCTGGGCGGGCCAGTTCTACTTGCAGCCCGCGTCGTTCTTTCGCAAGTTTGGGCTCAAGGTGAACGTAATCCCATGCTATTCGTCGATGGGCCTACTTCTCAAAAGCGGCGTGGATGCCAACACAGCCATGTGGTACAACGAATACCACACGCTTCTGAACAGCGGCCTCGACCCGGACGAACTCACCTGTTTCTTTTTCGCAGACCTCGGCTTGAACTTCCCCGAAGATGGTATTTACTGCATGCAAGAGACCCTGGAATCGGATCCCGCGATGTGTGCGGCCTTCCTCAATGCTTCACTCAAAGGCTGGCTCTATGCTTTTGAGCACAAGGACGAAGCAGTTCAGATTGTTATGAAACATGCGGATGCCGCCAACACGGGCACCAACAAAGTGCATCAAAGGTGGATGCTCGACCGGATGCAGGATCTGATCCTACCCGGTGACAATAGGGCGGAAATGGGCAAGCTAAAACAGGGTGACTATATATCGGTGGGCGAGGTGCTGTTGACGCAGAAACTGATCGGAAGCCTCCCGCCGTTCGATCAGTTCTACCGAGGTCCGAAATGACTCTGAGGCTGCGCAGCAGCATCGCTTTCAAGATGATGATCCTGGTTTTGGGCGGGACATCGGTGGTCTTCGGGGTCATCCTGCTCTATAGTTACTATTCGTCCCGGAGCTTCCTTCTGGAAGAATCTGAGAACAACGCCCGTAACCTCACCCAGTACGTTGCTCGCCGGATAGAACAGGAATTTCGCAGCGTGGCCAAGGCTACGGAAAGCCTGGCAAGCTTCCTGGAAACAGCGAAATGCGACGAGGAGACGCTCCTCACCCTTCTGCGCCGAACGGTCCTCCGAAACAAGGAGATCTACGGCTCCGCTGTAGCGTTTCAGCCGTATGCCTTCGATAAAGGTACACGCGCGTTCGCGCCGTATTATTTCCGAGGCAAAGAAGGACTGAAGTTTGAACAGCTTGGGTCGGACGCATACGACTATTTCACCAAGGACTGGTATCACATTCCCGTCGTGCTGAAAGGGCCCGTATGGATCGAACCGTATTTTGACGAGGGAGGTGGCGACATCATGATGACCACCTTCTCGTTCCCATTTTACGAGCGAGACGCGGACGGCAAGAAAGGTGAGCTTCGAGGGATTGTGACTGCTGATGTTTCGTTGGAATGGCTCGCCCGTCTCGTCTCTTCCATCCGAATCGAAACGAGCGGCTTCTGTTTCATCATCTCTGAGACAGGCTCATTTGTCACCCATCCCCAACCGAAGATGATCATGCGGGAATCGATATTCAGCCTCGCGGAAGAGCTGAAAGATCCCAGGGTTCGGCACTTGGGACGGTCTATGATCCGCCAGAATTCCGGTTTCGTGGACATAGGATCCTTGCCGTCTGTCGGGGAGGCGTTCCTGGCGTACGCGCCCATTTCCGCGGTGCGCTGGTCTGTGGGCGCGATATTTCCAAAGAGCGAATTGCTCGCAGACGTTACCGCCTTGCATCAGCAGACGGTGCTTATGGCCCTCACGGGAATGGGCCTGCTCTTCCTGGTAAGCCTGCTTGTGGCCAAATCCTTTTCCCGGCCCTTGAGGCGTATAGCACAGGCCACCGTGCAAGTTGCCGGCGGCAACCTGGACATCAACCTCTCTGATATTCGCAGTCGTGACGAAGTGGGCCAGTTGGCTCAAGCATTCACGCGCATGACGGAAGGACTCAAGGAGCGGGATTTCATTCGGGACACCTTCGGCCGGTACCTGACCAAGGAAGTTGTCAACCGCCTGCTGGAGTCGTCCGACGGATTGCGTCTCGGGGGCGAGAAGCGGGAAATCTCCATGATCATGTCCGATCTCAGAGGTTTCACCGCGTTGACCGCCACCATGCATCCCGAACAGGTGATAGCCTTCCTGAATCGATATCTGGGCCGCATGGTCGATGTGTTGGTGGATTATCGAGGCATCATTGACGAGATCATCGGTGACGGCATCTTGGCCTTCTTTGGCGCTCCCGAAACCCTGGAAGACCATCCCGCGCGAGCCGTGGCCTGCGCGCTCAAGATGCAGATTGAAATGGACGAGATCAATGCGCTCAACGAACAAGACGGTTTACCGCGTCTGGAAATGGGCGTAGCGGTAAATACCGGCGCGGTGGTGGTGGGGAACATCGGGTCTGAGAAGCGGACCAAATATGGGGCAGTGGGGTCTGAGGTCAATATGACCGGACGCATCCAGTCCTTCACCGTGGGCGGTCAGGTACTCATAAGCGAACCAACCTACAACAAGCTGGCAGACATCCTTGACATCAGCGATGTGCTCCAAGTGCAGATGAAAGGGGTACCCGGAGCTGTGAAGCTCTATGACGTGGCGGGCATCCGCGGACAATACGACGTGCACCTCAAGCGGCAAGAAGAGAAGAGGATTCTGCTCTCCCACAAGATCAATGTGGCAGTGCACAGGGTGGATGAGAAGACTGTGGCCTTGACCGAGGCCTCCGCGTGGATCGACGAGATTTCCGCATCATCCGCCCAGGTGGTATTGGCGTACGAAATCAATCAATGGCAGGATGTCAAACTCCTCTTGTTGGACGACCAATCACGCCCGTCAGCTGGGGAGATCTACGGCAAAGTCGTTTCCGTCACGCAAGTCGGTTCACACTATGTGGCCAATGTCCGCTTCACATCCGTTTCTCCGGAAGCGTACCAGATGATTCATCGCTTGGAGCAGGCCACGTGAGCCGCGAGCGCGACGCGAACCATGATCGATCGATTTGAGCAGATCTTCCAATTAGCCAGGCCGTTCCTGGACACGCGCGACAACGAAATCCACACCATAGTGGCCACTACATTTGCGAACAAGCTTCTCCAGGCCGAAGAAGGCGATGCATCTGTGGTCATCCCCGCGATCATGCTCCACGACGTGGGCTGGAAAAGCATCCCCGAAGATTTACAGCTCCGAGCTTTCGGTCCGGGAGAAAACGACGAGAGCATTAAGCGGATCCACGAAGTGGAAGGGGCAAAAATCGCCCGCGGAATACTCGATCAGGTCGGGTATCCGCCGGCGCTGGTGGATGAGATATGCCGAATCATAGAGGCCCACGACACAAGGCAAGAGGCTTTGTCGCTCAATGATGCCATCGTGAAGGATTCGGACAAGCTGTGGCGCCTGTCTGAGGAAGCGCTGATGGTCGATCCTCCACGGTTCAAGATCGACCGCGTGGTCCATCTAAAGTGGCTCGGCCGGCAAATCGCATCATGGTTTATTACTCTGACCGCACGAGAACTGGCGCTGCAGGAATATCGGGCCAGGGGCGAGAGTTTCGGAATCTCCCACGAAGAATTGGAAGAGAACCTCCGTGTGAATGATGGGAAATGATGAGGTTGGAGAAGCGGGAGTAGCGCCCGGGCTCTAAGCGCGGTAGGGGCAGGTCTGAAACCTGCCGCATGGAAAGAACCGACCACGGGCGGGTTTGTAACCCGCCCCTACAAAACAATGCCTTGAATCTTATACCGCGATTGTCAGCGTCTTGTGCCGTTCCAACCTAACGATGGCACCTCAATACGCGACCGGATACATGCCTCAAAGTTACTAAGGCGCGCGAACCCCGATTTTCTTGTTCATCGCGGCCAGGGAAGCGATTGCAGCCTTGTCGACACGCTCTCGTAATCTTTCTTCAGTGATGTCTTCAATGAGGACCAACAGGAACCTCTCCCGTTCTTTTCTTATCTTTCGCATTTGAAGCCGAACCCAGACGCGTTTGCCCCCCATGACGAGGATCGCCTCTGCGACGCGAGGTCCTTGAGCCGCAAATGCTGCTTCGATCACCTGGCGAGCCCTCTGCTTCAGTGTCAGGGCTCTTTCGTGGTCTCGCGGAAGCGCAAGGAGAGATTCAAAGCGAAGGCTACCCGTCGCTATGCTCTCACAATCGAACAGACAGCACTGGTTGGCAACCACTACGAAGTGAGCCTCGTCGATCAGCATCGCCGGGACTGGAAGGACTGCCAGCAATTTCCTGGACGGGTCCGGTCTCAATGAACGCCAGTTCATCGTTTGCGTGCTAGTCATTGAATCGTCGGAGAAGCTGGGAGGCTCCAAACTTGTTTCTCCGGAGCCTTGAAGTCGGACAGTTCGAGAATCTCGGGCATGTGTCGCTAAATAACCGTCGTTAAGTGCTTGAGTATGCATGGTACCTTATCCTCAGGCGCAAACAGGGTAGATGATTCGCGTGCGTGTCTCCAATTTCCTGACGAAGTAGAGTTTCCTGTAATAATAGTTGAGTCGTTTTATGGTCCCACGTAATTACAGGACCATTCTTGCATTTCTCGTACCATAATGTACCGAGACATGATACTGACAAAAACATCCAGTGATGCCAATCCGTTACTGGTGATGTTCGAGGCGAGCACCGCGACACTCGCCCAGCAACGCACATTGACGTGCCTTGAAATTAGGCACGAAACCGCTTCGTGTGTCCAAAAATTCGATTGAAAAACCTCTCACGTTAACCGACCTTTTGCGCGTATGCAATTGGAACAGCGTTATTCTTTAATTTCTTGTCACCATGATGGTGCCGGCCCACGCGCACACAATTGCGGCCGGATTCCTTTGCTTCGTACAGAGCGTTGTCCGCCCTGCTAATGAGTCCATTGAGGTCTTGCGGTCCCGTCGAGTTCTCTGTGGCTGCTACGCCGATGCTGACGCTCACTCTGATGGAGCCTTGAGTGGTCTGGAAGGGCTTGGCGCAAATAGTGAGCCGGATACGCTCGGCGATTGATCGCGCATGTGCGGCATCACAGCCCGGAACCACGAGCAAGAGCTCCTCGCCGCCAAAGCGAGCGACCAGATCGTAGGGACGCATAGCCTCTCGTATCCGTGTCGCGACCCCGCAGAGCACCTCGTCGCCGGCCAAATGACCGTGAGAGTCGTTGATCTGCTTGAAATGGTCAATGTCGAGCATAAGCACAGAGAGTGGCCGTCCCTCACGGTCTGCTCGCGCCAGCTCCTGCTGCAATCGTTCGATCATGGCCGATCTGTTAAGAAGGCTCGTCAGTGAATCGTGATTGGCCCTCCAGTGGAGCGCGTCTCGTGCGCGTTGGAGTTCCAAAATCAATGCTTCGCGCTCTATCTCTGCGTGTTTGCGCTCGGTGATGTCCGCGATATTGCCCATAGCTGCTTTGCGGTCGCCATAGGTAACCGTGCCGATGAGGGCCTCGACCCATTTGAAGGTCCCGTCCTTGCAGACGAAACGGAACTCGTAGTGAGTCTGGAGGCTTGGATTCTTTTGCCTGGATTCATCCATGCGTTCGATCATGTCCCAGTCTTCCGGATGGATGAATTCCCAGAAAATCTGCCCGACCATCTCTTCCGGAGTGTAGCCGCCCATCTGCGCGAGCCGGGCATTCACATAAACAACACGTTGGTCCTGATGGATAAAGATGCCGGTCAGAGAGTTCTCAGCCAACTGTCGGTAGCGTTGTTCGGCCTGCTGCAGCTCGTCCTGTGCGCGGCCACGGTCCTCAGCTTCCTGTCGGAGCATCCGGAGAGCGGATTCCAGCTCTGCCCGGCGTGCCTTTTCTTCCTGGTAGATCTGAGCCAGGTCCTGAGCGTAGATGAGGGCCTGTTGGAATGCCAGGTCCGGAGGAGCAGGATCAAGGTCGGCCTTTTCGGTCATCGCGTCGAGGAAGTAGATTGGTACCGGCGAGGACTGCTCATTGCGCTGGGTCCCAGACAAAGCGTACAAGCTTCCTCTATGAGGAACGTAGGCGAGGGCCAGAGCCGGACGTGCACCCTTCAGCCAGATCGACACCGCGCGTTTCGCACCTGCGATCAGGGAATGCATCATGCCTTCGTATCCGGCGCGGCTTGTTTTCATGGTCTGTTCTCCTATGCCTTTGAGAACTCGCTGTAAGTGCAGGCGTTATTGCCGTTCGTCCGAACTCTCACTAATTTCTCAACGCCTTGACCAACAGGTCCTGGGTCAGTTTCTTTGCCAGTTCCGGATTCTCCGTTCGAATCTGGTTCCAGAGAGCGAGCGCGTGCTTGAGCAGCTTTCCTTCCGGCGACTGCACGGGAGTTTCCGCTTTCAGGGTCCGGCGGGCGGCCGAAACTGTCTGCTCAGCGGGCAGCTCTCTCTTGGGCCGCTCGACAACAACGTCTTCCTTTGCGGAAGAAAGACTCGCTAAGGTTTGTGTCTTTGGTGCCGCAGCCTGGGCCTGGTTCGATCTCTCGGTCTGAGCCTTTTTCAGCAACTCCGTGGTCCGGGTGTCGGCTTGCGCGCCCTTTGCCATAAGGAGCTCGGCCACAGCCAGCCGTTGGTCTGCAGCGGCAAGGGAGAGCGCGGTCTCACCATGACCGTCTTTGGCATCGAGGTTTGCTCCACGAGCTACCAAAACTTCCACAGCCCCTATCTTGCCTTTTGCCGCAGCTTCCATCAGTGCGGTGCGGCCTTTATGGTCGGCCACGCTCACGTCGGCTCCGCGATCGGCCAGCATCTCCACTATGGTGGAATGCCCGTTCATGGCAGCCCAGAAGAGCGAGGACCATCCTGCTCTATCTCTCGCGTTTACATCCGCGCCCCGATCCAGGAGGGTCTTGACCGCTTCAGGCTGCACAGCCACGCTGGCCCAGAAAAGAGCAGTCCATCCTTCGTCATCAGCCCAATTCACTTTGGCCCCACGAGCGATAAGGCGTTTGATTTCAGCCACGTCGCCGGAATGTGCCGCACTACGCAGTTCCTCTTCCGGAGAAGACTTGTACGGTTGCATATCCTGGAGATTTAGAACGGTTTTGGCAGACCCCAATACAGGCAGAGATACAACTATGATGACGGCCGCAAGGGCCGACATTTTCTTTTTCAGAATAGTTTGGAGGGTGTTCATTTTTGCCTCCTAACGATGGCTGGGTTGGTGACCCATGCCTGGCAATACGGATGCGGAAGTTTCCGCAAAGTTGCCGATCCGCCAGGACACCCGATTTAACGGCGTCTGCCGGACAATAAAGCAACACCCATGCCAAGATGATATTATGGGCTAATTGGGACGCATTATCAGGGAGTTGCCAGTATTCAGGGCGAGGCGAGGCAATTCGGGAGCGGCACGAGAGATGATTTGATGCACAAAAAACCACCAAGCGGGAAGATATGGCGCTAAAACAGAGGGTTATCGAACGTTTCTTGCCGCGGTTTGCTACGGATATCCCTCCTTCGTTGTTTGTTTATTGTGCATTGTGCCCCTGGGAAAGGTTCCCGTGTTGGCAAAATGGGCAAACCGCGTTCCATCCTTCAATCATGGGCCCGTAGCGTCTCGAAGTTCTTGGGTCTCAAAACTATCAGAGAGTACAAGTACTTGACAAAGCACCGAAAGGAATGACATGCTAAAAGCCATTGTTCACCTGCATGTCAGCACCCGCAGGCCATGGGAAAACATGGCGCAATCGCTAAACTCCTCGAAAGGCGATTGGATCATGACGGGCGAGAAAGCCAAGATCCTTATAGTGGATGACGAACCTGCCATCTGTGCAATATTGGCCCGGTGGCTGTCGGCCGATGGATATTTGTGCAAGAGCGTGCATAGTGGCGAAGCAGCCCTCGACGTACTGGAGCAAGACGATTTCCATCTGGTGATATCCGACATCCTTATGCCGGGAATGTCCGGGATAGATCTGCTCTCGATTGTTCGTTCAAGATTTCCCGGAGTTGGTGTCCTCATGGTCACGGCTGTGGATGACCGAAAGACCGGAATCCGAACCCTTGAGTTGGGGGCATACGGATACATAATCAAGCCTTTTGACCGGAATGAGATTCTAATCAACGTGGCCATGGCCCTTGAGCGCCGTGACGTATCGATGCTCAGCGATGAGTACGGCGGGAACCTACGAGGGCATATCAATCGCAGCCTAAAGCAGATTCGTCAGCTCCAGAGCGTAATCTTTCACGCCATATCCTCGTCCGGCCATCGGCATGGGGAGACTGACGGGCATTTGAAGCGGGTCGGCCGGTTTGCTTCCACGATGCTGAACGTATTGAGACCGGGGCGCTCGATCCAGGAATTGGATGACATGGCACGGGCCGCTGCCATGCATGATATCGGCAAGATAGCGGTACCGGAGGCTATATGGCTCAAGAAGGGGAGGTTGGACGATCATGAGCGAGCTTTGGCGCAAACCCACGCGGAAGCCGGGGCAAAGATGCTCCAAGGCGCGGACGCGCCCGCGCTTCGCCTGGCGCAGGACGTAGCCTGGGCTCATCACGAATGGTGGGATGGAACCGGTTATCCGCGGGCCTTGGCCGGGGACGCGATTCCGGAAGCAGCTCGGATCGTGGCCATCGTAGACACATACGACGCGCTGCTGCACGAACGACCGTACAGGCCCGCATTCCCCGAAGATGAAGCTCTTCAGATAATCACGAACGAGAAGGGCAAGCACTTTGAGCCAGGACTGGTCGATTGCTTTATGGACGTGCTGCCGCGGATGAGGGAAATTCGACAAGAGCTGAGATTGGAAGCATCAAAGCGGGAAAGGCTCGCCCTGGACTTCTCCAAAATCCCCAAAGACCGCTGATCTTGTGTCACCGATTTGCCAGGAATAATGTAGCGCTGTCGACAGTTGTCATTGCTGTAGATGTTAGATAATTCGTGGACAAAGTACCCTGAGGGAGAGGTAGTGAGTCCATGAGAATCAACAGCCAAGATCAGACGATAAAGAAGAACTACATCCAGAAGTACCGGTTTTTGATCGGGGAG
>JBMOME010000013.1:0-2899 GCA_049323095.1 Thermodesulfobacteriota bacterium | reverse complement strand
CGACTCCGGACGACGGACGGGTCGATGTGATAGGCCGAGTTCAGAATGGGCGATATATCCTGAGGGTCAAAGATACGGGAATAGGTATTCCGGAGGAAGACAGGGAACTGATCTTCGAAGGCTTCTACTCTGTACAAGATACTGAGAGCTACTCAACCAAGAGACCTTACTCCTTCAACGCGGGCGGCAAAGGGATCGACCTGCTGCGGATACGCATGTATTCGGAGCTTTACGGCTTCAAGCTCTCGTTCACGAGCACGCGATGTCCGCACCTTCAGGATGCCCTCAGCAGAATGCCTGGGGATGTCGCGCATTGCCCGAACTGCACGCGGCTGGAAGATTGCGTCAAGAGCGGTGGCTCAGAGTTCGTGGTGGACTTCCCTCTGGCGGAACAGGGCGCCGCGGTCCAACCAAAAAGCAAGCCTCGCAAGGAGGCTGCCGGCCGTGAAAAAGCCGGCAAGAGGCGTAAGGATGACTAGTCAGCCACGAATCGCGGTGGTGGGTGCTGGAGCCATCGGAGGCGTAACCTCGGCATACCTCGCGAGAGCCGGTTACGATCCGGAAGTGGTCTGCAAGCACCAAGAGACCGTTGATCTGGCTTGTTCTCAGGGCCTGCACGTCTTCGGCGTCAGGGGAGATGACCGTGTTCGTGTGGCTGCCGTACAGAGTATCGCGGACCTCACCGGACCCAAGGACGTGGTCCTTCTTGCCACGAAGGCTACGGATTGCGTCAACGCAGCTCAAGAGCTGCTCCCGTTTCTTCATGCCGAATCTTTGGTGGTGTCGCTGCAAAACGGCATTTGTGAACATGCTATCGCAGAAGTGGTCGGCCGAGAGCGAATCGTAGGCTGTGTGGTAGGGTGGAGCGCTACCATGCACGGCCCCGCGGAACTCGAAGTCACCTCGGCAGGAGAATTCGTTATCGGGAACATTGACCACAAGCCTGACGAGAGGCTCCCGTTGCTCCGGACCATGCTCAACGAAGTGATGCCCACGCGAATCTCTGAAAACATCATGGGTGAGCTCTATTCCAAGCTCATTGTCAATTCGTGCATCAATGCGCTGGCAGCGATTACCGGCCTAACGCTTGGGCCGATGCTGGCAATGCGGAAGGTACGAGCCATTTTTATCGCACTCATGCGCGAGATGATGGCTGTCGCAGACGCTATGGGTATCCGAGTCGAACCGGCCGGCGGCGGCAAGCTCAATTATTACGACTACCTTTCCAGCCAAGGACTCCTGGCCAGGTGGAAGCGTCATCTTACAATCCGGGCCATCGGGTTCAAATATAGACGCGCCAAGCCGTCAAGTCTTCAGAGCCTGGAGCGAGGTCGAAAGACCGAAGTTGATTATCTCAACGGTTATGTCTGTGCCAGAGCCACGGAACATGGAGTGCCCGCGCCTCTCAATGATGCGATCTGTCGGATGATTAAAGAGATTGAAGAGGGCACGAGGCCGATCAGCGTCAAGAACCTGGATGACCCTATTTTTGCGGAATACCGATAGATCAATCCACCGGGAAAGGGCGTATTCCGAACAGAAATCCGAACACCTTACCGTAATAAGCAAGGAACCCGGTTGAGCCCGCCTTTAGCCTGCTAGAGAGGTATATGAATTCCGAAAAGGGGTCTATTCTCTCGCGTGGGTGTCAGGTTTTTTTACATCGTGTAAACCATTCCAGAAGTCATCACCTGGTTGGCTTCCTCAAGTCGCACACTCAGCTGCAAAATTGCCCTTCTTTTGCGGCGTCTCGCCGCTCCTGGTGACTCTCACCTATTGGCACGCCCTTTGCTTCTTCGTGTGGCCGTGGGCTGAAATGCTGCCGTCCGGCAGTACACCTCAGGCACGGATCGTGGTTGCCCGAACCGAATGTCGATGACAATCGGTTTTCTTTTGGCTGCCGCAGCCGATGGCAAGGTGGAGCGGAAGGCAGCGCCGCGATGAAGGGAGACGAAACGAAGATGGAAAACAAGGTGAGCTACGCTTTGTACGTTTTGCAGGAACCTGTTCAGTATCTCGCTTTGAGCTTTATGGCCTTGATGTACATCATCAAGATTTCGCAGCTCCTCAAGAAACCTTTCCCCGCGGAAAGGGCCGAGCTCAAAGGCGATCGCGTGAGCGGCGCGGTTTATTCGCTCACGAACGTACTCAGGCCGTGGGACATGGAAAGCACGAGCAAGCATCTCTATTTTTACACGGAGTTCATGATTTTCCATGTGGCGGTAGCGCTCACGATCGGCTCGACTTTCCTCATCCCCCTCGCGCCGCAGATAATGACGCCCACGGTTACCGCGGTGTTCATGCTCTTCATGGCCGCGGCGTTTCTCATCGGGCTTCGGCGGATCTATCGCCGCCTCACGGTTCCTGAGATTCGTATTATCAGCACCCCTGACGATTATTTCGCCATCCTTTTGATGACGGTCTTCTTCGGCGTCGGGGTTGTTACCATGTGGTTATGGATCGGGGGGCATCCAGAGACGGCTTGGATGTGGGTTTTCTTCCTCATGACCACTTTCTTCCTCATTTATGTTCCGTTCAGCAAGATCTCTCACTACGTGTTGTATCCCTTTGGCCGCGTCAATTTCGGCATGATTTTTGGGGGCCGAGGCGTACTGAATAGACAAAACCCGAATGCCACGTGGGACCCCAACTAAGCCGGTACAAATAGAGTGTGTGGAGGCCGTACATGCAAGAGGCAGCAGAAAGAGTAGCGGAAAAACTGGGAGCGCCGGAAGAGCGAAAATGGCCCTTGAAGCCCGAATTCACCCCGGAAATGCTCGCGGAGATGGAGCGACTGCTCCCCGAGAAGCTCAAGAACCGAGTAGTGGCAACTTCTCTTGCGGGGTGCATCCACTGCGGCATGTGCAGCGACGCTTGCCACTACAGCGTTTCCATTCCT
>JBMOME010000012.1:9766-24579 GCA_049323095.1 Thermodesulfobacteriota bacterium | reverse complement strand
CATGGCACTGCTCTGGGCGGCAACAAACCTGCTGTCGGTTGTAATCGTGCTGGCGGGCCTCCTTATTTATGTGGGGGTATACAGCCTGTACATGAAGCGCAATTCCGTCTACAGCACCTTGATCGGCAGTCTGGCGGGAGCCACACCGCCCCTTGCGGGATATTGCGCAGTGACAGGTCACTTCGACCTGGGAGCAATGATATTGTTTTCGATTTTTACCCTCTGGCAGATGCCTCACTGCTACGCCATCGCAGTTTTTCGGCTCGATGATTACACAGCTGCGGCAATCCCGGTTCTGCCGGTCAAGCAGGGAACAGCCGCTGCAAGAAAGCATATTGTTGGTTATATCTTTGCCTTCATGGCTGCCACACTGATGCTGACCTTCGGGGGGTACACCGGTTACAGCACCTTTGTAGTGGCGACTGTGTTGAGCCTGTCCTGGCTTTATCTGGCCTGGTCGGGCTACAAGGCATCCGATGAGCGGCTTTGGGCCAGGAAGCTTTTTGTCTTCTCCATTGTGACCATATTGATTCTGAGCGTCATGATGTCAATCGATTTCACAGCTCCTGTGCCCTCAGAAATGGTTCTGAGCTATGTTCCATAGTCCAAGCCGCTGTGTGGAGAAAATTGAGATCAGTAACAACGGCATCGAAGTGCCAGGGGTATCGAAAAAAATGGGGATCGTTATTTAGGAAGACACAGAATTGATTGTAAACTGAAATGTGCCTAGCAGAAAGGGGGTAACGGCTCATGGACGTAGTCTTTCTTTCAAGGCTGCAATTTGCGGTCGCGACATTGTTTCACTTCTTTTTCGTCCCGCTGACGTTAGGTCTCGTGGTCATGATCGCGATCATGGAGACGATCTGGGCCAGACGAGGAGATGAGGAATATCGTCGGATGGCAAAATTCTGGGGGAAGATTTTCCTCATAAATTTTGCGGTGGGCGTGGTGACGGGGATCACACTGGAGTTCCAGTTCGGAACGAACTGGGCCGGGTATTCAAAGTACGTGGGAGACATCTTTGGGTCGCTGCTGGCAATTGAAGCCACGGCCACCTTTTTCTTGGAATCGGTCTTTATCGGTCTATGGGCCTTTTCGTGGAACAAGGTTTCTCCCAAGCTCCATGCGCTCTTCATTTGGCTTGTTGCCGCGGCTTCGACAGGGTCCGCGTACTGGATACTGGTAGCAAATTCATGGATGCAGAATCCTGTAGGCTACGTGGTACGGGGCGGTCGAGCGGAGCTTGTAGATTTCTGGGCCGTTATCACTCAACCCTTCGCGATAGTGACGTTTGCACATGTGATCGCAGCAGCGTACACTCTTGCAGCCTTCTTTGTGATGGGCATTTGCGCGTATCACATTCTACGGAAAACGCACGTTGCCTTTGCCACGAAATCGTTCCGGATTGCGGTTGCATTTGCGCTGATCTCTTCTGTGGCTAACCTCATTATTGGTGACATACACGGCAGAGATACAGCCAAGATCCAACCCACCAAGATGGCTGCGGCAGAGGGTGTGTGGGAAACTACGAAAGGTGCGCCTTTTGTTCTGCTTCGGATTCCTGACGAAGAGAATGAAACCAACGCTGTTGACCTCTTTGCCATTCCTAAATTATTGAGCTGGTTGGCCTTCGGAAGCGGGGACGCGGAATTTAAGGGACTCAAGGAGTGGCCCAAAGAGGAACGGCCACCTGTAGCCCTGACCTTCTGGTCCTTCCGAATCATGGTCGGATTAGGATTCCTCTTCGCTCTGGTTTCGATCCTCGCCTTCTGGAAGCGCAACAACCTCCAATCCGCCCCGTGGTTGCTCAAAAGTCTGATGTGGATGATTCCACTTCCTTATGTGGCCGCGTCGCTGGGGTGGATGGTCACTGAAGTGGGGCGTCAACCCTGGATTGTCTATGGCGTTATGAAGACTTCCAAGGCTGCGTCTGAGGTTGCGGCATCTCAAGTAGGCTTCTCCTTGGCCGCGTTCGTTGTGGTCTACACGTTGTTGGGAATCGCCTGCTTTATGCTCATGGCCAAATTTGTGGCCCAGGGTCCTACCCCGCCCGCTGAGGCGAAGTAGGAAAGGGAGGGAAGAGCGATGTTGGAAACGATCTGGTTCTTGCTGTGGGGCGTTTTGTGGGCCGTGTACTTCATGCTGGACGGCTTTGACCTCGGTCTGGGCACGCTTAATCCGTTTATTAGCCGTAATGAAACTGAGAAACGCACCTTGTACAATGCCATGGGGCCTTTCTGGGATGGTAACGAGGTCTGGCTCATCTCCGCTGGCGGAGTCACGTTTGCGGCCTTCCCTACTATGTATGCAGTGATGTTCAGCGCTCTGTACAGCCCACTCTTGTTGATCCTCTTCGGCCTGATCATTCGCGCGGTGGCTTTTGAGTTCAGAGGCAAAGTGGATAACGACGGCTGGAGACTGCTCTGGGATATCTGTCATTTCCTGGGGAGCTTCGGCCCTGCGCTCCTGTTGGGCGTGGCTTTTGCCAATATCTTTCAAGGGATTCCTATTGACGGAAGAGGCGTCTTTCAGGGCACCATCCTGACTCTACTCAATCCGTACGGAATACTGGGCGGGCTCCTCTTTGTGATGCTCTTCCTCGTTCATGGAGCGCTCTGGCTTGCCATCAAGGCCCCCGGTGATCTTGAAGCTCGCGCGGGCCGGGCCGCCGGGGGACTCTGGTGTGTGCTCTTAGTCGTGGCGGTGGTCTTTCTTGTGGCCACATTATTCAGCACCAACCTGTATGCAAACTACTTCGCCAATCCTTTGCTCTTTGTGGTCCCGTTGGTGACCGTGTTGGCTCTGCTAGCCACCCGATGGTTCATCGCTGCCAAGCGCTGGTGGAAGGCCTGGTTCGCATCGAGCTTGACGATCGTTACAGCGACGCTCTTTGGGGTGATCGGGCTGTATCCCAACATGCTCCCGTCCAGTTTGAATCCCCAGTACAGTTTGACAGCATTTAATTCCGCCTCTTCGCCTCTGACGCTCAAGATCATGCTGGCTGTGGCATTGGTTTTCGTGCCCATTGTGATCTTGTACCAGGCGTGGGGTTATTATCTGCTCAGAGGAAAAGTCACAGAGGAAGATCTCGCCTCGGAAGAGGCATACTAACGCCTCTGAGGGACGCGAGCAAAAGGCCTCGTTTAACTCGCGCCCCCTGGGCGAAGGAACTAAGGAGAAATCATGGAACGCACAGGCCTGGTAACCATGAGAGGCAACCCGATCACGTTGGTGGGGAACGAAATCAAAGCCGGCGATGTGGCTCCGAACTTCGTCGTGGCAGATAACACTCTGAAACCGGTTGAATTTTCTGAGTTTGCAGGCAAAGTATGCATCATATCTTCCGTGCCGTCACTGGACACGCCGATCTGCGACATGTCTACCCGCAGATTTAACCAGGAGGCGGGAAATCTGGGCGCTGACACGGTGATTCTCACCATAAGCATGGATCTTCCTTTTGCTCAGGCCCGGTGGTGCGGCGCGGCCGGAGTGGATGCGGTCAAGACCCTCTCCGATTACAAGGAAGCGTCTTTCGGATTGGCCTATGGCGTGCTCATCAAAGAACATCGTTTGCTGGCCCGTGCGGTCTTTGTCGTTGATCGCAACGGCAAGGTACAGTATGTGGACCTCGTGAAAGAGATCGCACAGGAACCCAATTATGATGGGGCGCTGGCAGCCGCAAAGAAACTGACGAGCATGTGAGGCGCCGGCCGGTATTGTTGGCGGATTAGGCCGAGCTATGTTACTTGAATCGCAATGGAATTGTCTCACGGGAGGAACTAATGCAGCAATGGACATCTGTTGATGAAGTACTGGATTTCGCCATCAAGAATGAAGAAGAGGCCGCGCAATTCTATACAGATCTGGCCCGCAGAATGGAAAGACCCTGGATGAGCGAGATATTCAAGAGCTTCGCCCTGGAAGAAGAAGGCCATAAGCGAAAACTGCTTGATGTCAAGGCCGGAAAACGCCTTTTGGCCTCCGCGGCCAAGGTCCTGGATCTCAAAATCGGCGACTACCTTGTAGAAGGGAAGCCGACCAAAGATCTTGACTATCAGCAGGCCCTCATCTTGGCTATGCACAAGGAAAAGCGGGCTTTCAAGATGTACACCGATCTCGCGGGCGCAACTGACGACGCCGGCCTAAAGGACCTCTTCTTGGGACTGGCTCAGGAGGAGGCAAAGCATAAGCTTCGCTTCGAGATCGAGTACGACGAATTCGTGATGACTGAGAACTGAGCGGCCGATAAGTAGGCTTCATGAAGCGAAAACTGATACTAGCCGCAATATTTCTCGGCGGGTTAATCCTTATCCTTGTATGGATGCAGGGAGGCTTTCATTCCAAGGTCCCCGGGGGCCTCACGTCCGCGCCGGACAAGACTGCCCCGTCTCCGCGAACGCTCAAAGTGGAGAAGGGCCGCTCAGGCGGCGAGGTGACGGTGTCGGGCTCCGTGGTGTCCCGCGAGACCGCGAAAGTAGCCGCGCGTGTGCAAGGCTACGTGGTCGAAATCAACGCGGACGCAGGGAATCAGGTCGAGAAGGACCAAGTACTACTTCGGATCGACGTCAGGGAAATGGCCGAGCGGGCTGCTCAAGCCCAGGCCGCGCTTGAGAGCGCGCAGGCGGATCTGGTCAAGGCGGAAAAAGATTACGAGCGATTCGAGAAGCTCTTTGAAAAGGAATCCATCGCCAAGAAGCAACTGGATGACGCCAAAGCTCAACTTGACGTGGCCCGAGCGGCCAAGCAGCGAACGGAAGCAGCGCTGCAAGAGGCAAAAACGCTCCTTGCGTACGGTACGGTTGTGGCGCCCTTTGACGGCACCGTGGCAGAGCGATACGTGAACATGGGGGACCTGGTGACTCCGGGACGGCCTCTTTTCAGTATTTACATGCCGGGAACTGCGGAAATGGTGGCTCCGGCAGGAGAGCAGTACGCACCGTTCTTGCAACCCGGCGCATCAGTGATCGTGCGGATTCCTTCCATCGGGCTGGAGGACAAATCCCGTATCCGAGAGGTGATTCCGCAACGTGACGAGAAGAGCCGCACCATCACGGTCAAGGCGCCTCTGCCGCAGGTCCCCGGGCTGGCTCCGGGGCTTTACGGCACACTAACGTTTGACACGCAGCTCACCGAGACCGTTTTAGTGCCCGCATCGGCCGTGAAGACGGTCGGCCAGCTCGAAACCGTTCGGGTCCTTGACGAGGGCAAGATAATGGTGCGACAAGTCAAGACGGGTCGGAGACTGGATGGCAACCTGGAAATAATTTCAGGCCTAAATCCGGGCGAGACGCTGGTTCTCGATTAGGCCCAGCGCGTCTGGTCGCGGTTTTGTGCCATAATGGAATTGCTCAACCCTTCGCCGAAAGGTCCCTGCGAGTAATGGCAAGAAACGGAGGAACGACAGCCAAGACAATCGCGTCGTGTATTCTGTTTGTCATGGCCATAGGCCTCGCGGCAGTCTATTATTCCGAGATGGGCCGGCAGGGGCTGGTCATTGGCGCCGCCATCGTAGTGATCGCATTGTGGGGATTCACGGACCTCTTCGGATTGTTAGCGCGGGTGATCAAGCGCGTACAGAGAAAGTTCAAACGAGCCAGGTAATCTCGAACATCTCAAGTGAATCCCATCATTCAAGGTGCATCGGTCAAGAGCCGGCCGGTCTCACGTTCCCGAGAGAGCGAGCCTGTGTGGAGGAGGATAAGCAATGTATGAGCCCCTATTCATGAAGAATATTCCGGCTGCGGAAGCTAAAGCGCTGCTGGGCCTCATCGATTACCAGGAAGGCCGAGTGGTGAGTCGCACCTTTGTGCAGACACCGGTGATAAGTGTCACGCTCTTCGCATTCGATCAAGGTGAGGGCCTGAGCAGCCATACCGCGGCAGGAGACGCTTTGGTCCAGGTTCTCGACGGGGAAGCTTCTATAACCATCGGAGAAAAGCAGGTTACAGTCAGGACAGGAGAGGTAGTGCTGATGCCTGCCAAAATTCCTCATGCCCTGGATGCCAAGAAACGATTCAAGATGCTGCTCACCGTAGTGAAAGGCGGCTGATAAGGACGCTTGGTCGAGTCAGTGCTGGTGAAGCGACGCGACGGGCCGATTGCCCTTGGGAACCGTGAAACAAAACGTGGCTCCTTTCCCTTCTTCGGATTCCACCCAAATCTTGCCTCCGTGGCCTTCAATAATCCGCTTCACGATGGAAAGGCCCAGGCCCGAGCCGGTATCGTAATTCGACTTCTTGATCCGGAAGAACCGGTCAAAGACCCTTTTCTGGTATCGTGGAGGAATCCCTATTCCGTTGTCCGAAACACGGACCAGCACCGCATCGGGATTGTCACACAGCTCGATAGCAATCGTGGGGTGGGGTCGATCTCCCATGTGCTTGACTGCGTTGCCCACGAGATTGTCCAGCACTTGGGCTATACGGTGTTTGTCCGCGAGGACGGGCGGAATGGCGCTTTCGCACTGAATTTTGAGTTCGAGCCCTCGCTCCTCCGTTCTGCTCCGGTAGAGGTTGACTACTTGCTCCGCTGTCTCTTTCAAGCACACCGGTTCTCGCAAAGGTTCCACGGGATCGGGCCTGAGGCCGTCCAGTAATTCCTTGAGGAAATTCTCCATGTTGCTGCTGGTGGTAATCAATTGCTCCAGAATTTCGTCTCTCTTCAGTTCCGGAGGGATTTCACTCAAGCTCTTCTTGAGTAGACGAACCAGGCCCGCGATGCTCACTACGGGGGATTTGAGGTCGTGCGCAACGGTCTGTACGAGGGATTCCAGCTCTTCGGTGCGCTCTGCAAGGGCTCTTTCAGCCTCTTTACGATCGCTGATGTCTCGGATAATACCGGTAAAATAGGTCCGTCCTTTCGCATTCCATGTGGAAAGCGACAGCTCCATCGGGAATTCAATCCCCCCTTTTCTCAGCCCTTGGAGCTCCGCAGTCCTTCCGATAAGAACCGGCACTCGCGTTTTGAGGAAGCGTTTGACACCAGCTCTGTGAGCGGCTCGATACCGTTCGGGGATCAAGGTGGTGACTGGTTTGCCCAGGATTTCCTTTTCCGTGTACCCGAACATCTCAGACGCAGCTCGATTCCAGAAAATAATCTTGTCGTCCACACTGGCCGAAATGATCGCATCGACCGCTGCCGCGGCTATGGCGCGACCTCTTTCGTCTGACTCTCGTCGGGCCGCTTCTGCTTCACGACTTTTCGCTTCGGCTGCCTCCAGTTCAATAGTCCGGCGTTGCAGGCGGTTCAGCTCTCGAAGCAGTTCCTCTCTTGTTTTCTGGTCGTCATCCATGCCCGAGACCCTTATGGTTCATGCGAAACTGTGTCCTTTGCGGATTTCGACGCCACCTCATGTGCTCGATGAGATATTAGCCCGTCGCGACAGGGTCGGCAAGCGGTCTTGAGAAAAAATGGCCTTGCGGGCCGCTCCCACGATTCCGAATCGCGATGTGGTGCGTACTCCTTCAATCAGCTTGAGTCCGTTTGCCGCAAGCTCGTCCAGAAACTCAGGCCCGTGGAAACGGTCTTCCGTGGGATGTCGGAGCAGCGGTCCCAGTAGGAAATTAGCGTACAGGGCCGGGTAGATCTCCTCAAAATAAAAGATTCCGCCAGGCTTAAGCACCCGGGCAATCTCACTAATGCACCGCCGCCAATCCAGGACGTGATGGATGATCCCGTAATTCACCACGGAGTCGAAGAGTGCGGTTGGGAAAGGGAGATCTTGCGAGTCACCTACGAAGAATGAAATTCGGTGGGACAGGTCTCCTGGAAGCCCCCTCTTGGCGCGGACGATCAGGGTTTCTTCCAGGTCGAATGCGGTCACCTGGCTAAATCCCATCTCCCGTATGAGGATTTGAGCGCCCTTGCCAAGTCCGCAGCCGATTTCCAGCGCGTGCCCGCCGGCAATGGGGCCGACGAGGCGCTTCCATCGCCTCGCGTGCAAGCGCAGAAAAACCACCCGGATCGGGCTGTATATCCACACCCGTTCCGGCCAGTTCATGAGCATCTGTTCTTTGGGAGATCCGGCTGCTTTACCGAACATCAACCACGCACGTACTCTAAATCTAGATTGAACTCTCCAGGCTCTATTTAGGGACCATGATCGAGACCGCGGTCAAGATGAGGAAGGCCAGCGGCATGTAACTCGCCTTGTTGAAAAGGGATGCGGCCAGGGTCGGCCCCGGATCGCGATAGACCTCACGGGCAGGTTCCAGGAGCAGTTTCCATGCTAGAGCAATCGCGCCTACGGGATATATGAGACCCACGCCCGGTCCGGCAAACCAGTAGATCGTTACTGCCGCGAATGAAGCCATAGAGGCCGCGCTCACCAGGACAAAGACCGCTTCGCGCAAGCCCATTACCGTCGCGGTGGTGCGAGCTCCAACGCGGGCGTCATCGTCCATGTCCACGATGTCGTTAGCCACGTTTTGTCCACCGATCTCCCATGCCGCGAGCCAAAGAAATACAAGTAATGCAAAGTTGAGAGGCGGATCGGGATGCACCGCATAGATGCCAGCGAGCCCCCCGGAAGCCTTAACGATAACCGATGGGATGATTTTCAGGTGCGTGATTTTGAGCAGCCCACAATACATGGCCTCCATGAGCGCAGAGACGCCGAATATCACGACGCAGAAGGGATTGAGCCACCATGCACCGATTACGGCCACCAGAGCCCAGAACAGGCACCACAAAAGGGCGCTACGGAATGGCAACATCCTCTGCGCAAGCGGATGCGCCACAATGATTGCGTCAACGTCAAAGCGCTTGTTTGCGTCGCCCCTGAGCGCGAGCCGTTCCCGATCGATTCGATAGTCCACCAGGTCATTCAGCGCGTACACGGCTGTGTACCCCGCGAATGCGGTCACGAGCCCCACGATGATTACGGATAGCGGCGGGAAGTGCCCCAGCATGAGCAGAGCAGCCATGGCAGGTGTCGCCATGTCCAGAACTCCGTGAGGCGTTCGAGACAGTCCAAAGAAAAGCTTCCAGCCTGCTTGCTGAGGAGCAGGGGCCGATGAAACAGGACGATCTACCGCATCGTTCATGGACACACTCTCAAGACACTCTTCGGCCGGCCATTCTCTCTTGTCCGGGGAAGACCCGCCTCATTCGTACGGGAAGGTAATCCTGCCGCCCAGGAACCCCAGGAGAGCAAGGATTCCGCTGAGCGCCAACAGCGCACACACATAGACTGCGACCAACGGGTCGCCGAGTTTCAGGGGATCGGCGATTGTCCACCTCAAGAGCGTCGCGCTGAGAGCCAACGCGAGCGCGACCCACGCGAGTCGCCGTTTCCAGTTAACAATGGTGAATCGGGCAGACCCATAATTGATCCACCACGTGAAGTAACCGCTTGCCAAGGCCGCGGGGAGGGTGAGGAAGATCATGAGCAAACACAGGAACGCAGCCCATTCCGTGTCGGACGAACCGAAATAGATCCCCAGCACTTCGAAGAGGGCCATGGCAGGGGCCATGCCTACCGGCACGTGTACCACCGCGGGATGAGGGTGCCTCCGAAAAAAGGGATGCTTGTCGAGCCACCCGCTAACTGTGGCTCTGAGCCCTGAAACAGGGGCTGTCGGTACCTCCTCATGCGTCCCAATCACTTCAAAGCGGTCCAGGACATCTAACCCATGCGGAGCCGTGCGAATCTGTTGGGTGAGGTCGCAACCGGAATGGTGGCGTGCCATGTGTTTTCCGCCAATCCACTTTTTGCTGCCGGAAAGATCGTAGACCTTGCCGTTCACAGCCACGAGAGTGGGCTGTCCGGGCCCACCTTTTCCTGCCGCCAATTCCTCAACAGTGTAAACCCGCATTATACCCCTCTGTCGAGCGCACATGTGTCCAAGTATTCTGGCAGCTTGCCGGAGCCGATTCTGTCGGCATGGGTTGCGTTCTGAAACGTTCGCTGCCGTCGCCTCACAGCATTCGACGGATATAATATCGCGCAAGCACGGGAAGCGGTTACAAAAGAAATAGGGGTTCTCGGGGAGCCCTGCGCTACAGCCCGCGAAAACTCCCCTCTTCAGAAAAGAGTGAGTCTTCGGAGCCGCATACGTTAAAGAGAAGCTTGGGGGATTCTATGGAGTCTGAGCGACAACGCCCCGAGAAGCCCATGAGTCTTGCAGTCGCCTCGAACAGACAGGCTATATCAGCGCGCGCAGGGTCCAGCGTTCATCCCCCACGGGCTGGGAAACATCAAAGGGTTCGTCGTTACTGAATTGTGCGTCTTTGTCCTTCAGAATCCGCTGTGGTTTCAGAGTGAAGCCGTCACAGTGCTCGTCGCAGCAGTCTTCCAGCACCAGGACGATCATCTGGACACCTTCTGTGGAATAAATAGCTTGTTTTCCCACAAAGATATGAGGGTAACGGGGGTTGCCCGAGGTTTCAACCTTCTCCAGCTTTTCTGCCTTTCCAACATGCGTATAAGCTGTTCGCGAGGAGCAATCTGAACAGCTTCGGCATCCGGCCATTTCCGTCTCCTCCGCATTCTTCAGTCGATCTTTCAAAAATAAAGGGTCCCCCACCTTGTGTCAAGTGGGCTTCTGGAACCACCAAAGCGACCGTGAAGCATCAATTCGGATCGCGGTCATGACAGAATCTTTATTTCGTCAATCGTACTTTCTTCGAACTCGTCCCTTACGGCCTGCACCAGAGGGTGGTCCAGCGCCTCTTGTTTCAACGCACGGTTCCGGTCCGTTTCGCCGTTCTTCGAATTCCCGTACGGAGCTTCTGTCTCCAGCGAAGTCTCTTGCGCCAATGTCAGGATCTTGATCTCTGCGTCCCTTAAATAGTTGGTGAAGATCTGTCTGATCTCCGGCTTCTCTCTCCATCGAGATTCAAACTGCTCCTTATGGAACGCTTTGTGGAAGCCTATTTCTATCCTGCCCGGAGTCGTGTTCGGCAGCAGTCTGCCGTGTTCCATCACGGAGGCCAACACGTTGTCGAGCCCGGTTTCTTCGACTTCTTGTCGAATCCTGGACCAGACCTCATCTTCGTGACCGGTCAGCGCGGGGGTCACCTCCTCGATAACAAAGCCGTTTGCATGCTCAGGGGCTGCGGCGCGCTCTTCAACCGGCCGAGACGACTGCGGAGGCTCGGCTACTTCATGGGTGGCGGGTGTGGCTCGACGGCCGGGCTCTTTCTCGGGAGCAGCCGTGGCGGGCTTGTGCGGAATCACGGGCGTCGAGCCCCGTGGAGCGGAATCTATGCGACGAATGATTTCATTGAGTTCCACCACGTGGGGAGCGTATGCCATGCGCAGAATAGTCATTTCCAGGGCAACCCACGGATTCCCGGCCCGCCTGATGTCACCTTCACTCCGAAAGAGAATGTTGAACAGGTTCTGCAAATCTTCCACGGATGCGCGTTCTGCGAGCCGCTCAAGTTCTTCCAGTTCTCCGGGTGTGGCGTCCACTACGCCTTGGCCGCTGTGCTCGGGAGGCAGGGTTTTCACCATTACGAGGTTGCGTAGGTACTGGATCATGTCTAATACGAACTGTTCGGGGTTGTACCCTTCCTGAAACAAGTCCCGCACCAGCCCGAGAGCCGAGGGCGCATCGCGGTCCAGCAACGCAGCCATAAGCTTGGCGAATATCCCTCGGCCGGCAATCCCGAGAGTCGCTGCCACGCTCTCAACGGAAATTCCGTCCCTCCCGTACGCAATCACCTGATCCAGAAGGCTCAGTGCATCCCGAAATGAGCCCTGGGCCTCTTTTGCAATAAGCCCTAGCGCCTCTTCCGTCGCGTCCAAACTTTCTTTCTTGAGGATGCGCGCCATGCCGTCAACCATGTCCCGGATCGAAATAGTGCGGAAATTGAATTTCTGACAACGCGAATGGATCGTGGCAGGTACCTTGTGAGCCTCGGTTGTGGCGAACATGAACTTCACGTGCGCCGGAGGTTCTTCGAGGGTCTTGAGCAACGCATTGAACGCGTTGATGGAGATCATGTGCACTTCATCGATAATGATGATCTTGTACGGAGAGCTGACCGGCGGGTACTTGACGTTCTCGTTGATCTCACGAATGTTTTCGACCGAAGTGTGCGATGCACCGTCGATTTCTTGGACGTCCACGCTCACCCCATCGGCGATCTCACGGCACGACGTACACGTGTTGCATGGATCGGGCTCGTTCTCCTTCCGTCCGGAGCAATTAAGCGCCTTTGCCAGCACGCGCGCGACTGTGGTCTTGCCCACGCCGCGCACCCCGCAGAAGAGGAATGCGTGCGCAATACGGCCCGAGACAATGGAATTGCATAAGGTCTGGATTACGTGATCCTGGCCGATGACGTCTTGGAACGTTGCAGGTCTGTACTTTCGAGCCAGAACAAGATAGGAAGGCATCCTCTTGGACAACCCCGGAATAAGAGAAACGGCCGCAGTCGGTGACCGGGTGGTTAGAGGGCCGACTCTCGAGATTACTACCGCTGCTTCCTCCCGGACCTGACGGGGTTTGTAACTCCAAGTCGCCCTCTCCCGGCCACCGGCTACAGCCGCTTCTTCGGGTAGCCGGACAATGAACCGGGAAAGAATCAAGCTCCTCTTGCTATTAGTACCAAATGAACCAGCGGACCGTCAAGTAATGCAAAAAGCTTTTGCCTGAAAATGCCCCACCCTCAACGGACGAAGCAGTCTTCGCGTAGTGCCACGGATGTGTTCCGCGCCTCGCGGGACTCATCCGTGCACGGACGAGCCTATCGGCTCGTCCGTGGCACCAAACTCACGGGCATGTTTTCATGTCCGTTGTGACTGATGGATCCTGGTCGTTCACACAAAGGTCGGCGTTTCCGTTTAACGATAACTCCACTAAGACGTCTGCATGGGTAACAGCGCTTCGTAGGGCACGGCCGAAACGGTCGAGCTCTTGCCGGCACGAGAAGCTAAATTTTGTCCGTTGATGAGAAAGGAGCACTCTTATGGCTACGAAAAGACATGTTGCCCTCCTGCTGCCGCTTCTGGTCCTCCTGCTCGCGGCCCCTTCCATAACCCGCGCCGTAATTGAGGAAGATCCCGGAACCCCCTTGGAAATGCTTGCTTCGGCTGGGCCGATGCCTCCGGATCAAGGCGGCCCCATGGGTCCTGGGGGGCCTCATATGCGTCGACCCTTTGGGGAACGAGGAGCCATGCGGGAAGCCCTGGCCAAGGATCTTGGACTGACCCAGGAACAACAGGATAAGCTGCGCGCCCTCCGGGTAGAGTCCAGAGACCGGACCCGCAAGGCACGGATGGCTGTCGCGTCTCTGACCGACGAGAAGCAGACCATGCTTATGTCCGGGAAGGTTGATCTGGACAAACTGGCCCGTATCGACGAAGAACTCGTCAAGGCGAAGACCGACCTTATGCGAGACCGACTGAAGGCCAATCGAGAGCGCTTGAAGGTCCTCACACCTGAACAGGTCCAGAAGATCGCCGACCTGAAGGGAAAAAGGCATGGCGGATTCCACCGCGGTGGAGGATTCCGCGGCGGACCGGGCCGAATGCAGCAATAAGTGCGCAGCTCGGGGAGGACTTCCTGCACCGGCGGGAAGTCTTCCCCACGACCTTCAATCCACCGAAAGAAGTCATCGTAGCCTGCTTGCCTGCATCCTCCAGCCTCGTGTCCGATTCCCTCTCGTACATGCGCGCATCATCTCTGGAAAGCCGCTTTGAAACGAAGAAAAGTGTCGCAAATTTCCGGATTCGTCCGTGCGACGCAGCCCAAGCTGCTGGAATCTTGGGTGTTGTGCTCGGCGTCCAGGAGGTTGGCAGCTCTGCCTAAGAATAAGACACGCTGCCATATGTCAACCGGTTGAAATTACTGTTGATTCGAGAAAGTGCCTCAATGTCTGACAAAACCATGGGGGTCGCACATCAGTCACTTGGCTGTTTGCCCACTTGCTGGTGAGAGCTAACCACCCGCTATTAGACTAAGTTTTCTACAGGACGGCTTCTTCTAAAGGTTTGGTACGGAAAATGCACAACCCAAGGTTGTCCTTGGGGATGTCAATCATTGCCACAGAATGGATATTGTCGGCGGGGTGACTGCACAAATTGATCGCAGGGGAGTGTGAGAGCGGTTGTAATTGCGCAAGTCTGTTTGATAACTCACGACCGCTCCCCGTCTAATGATGCGTTGCAGCCCCCATCTTAGAGCTTAACGCTGGGACTTGGACAGCGTGGAGGACCAGTGATGATGCCGAAAAGAGAGTTGCCGTCCTTTGACCTCTCGGAAGAAAAGGAAGAGGGCGTGAAGAGGCTTAAGTCCTATGTCGCGACCGAGACCATTGACCTGGATCAGGCTCTTAGCAGCGCAGTGACCGATTCAGGAAGCTTCGACGTGGGTATGATCAACATTCAAGAGTTTACAAAACTCTTTCAAGCCATACCGATTCCTTTGTTCTTGGCCGACAAGACCGGGACCGTAGTCTTCATGAATGACTCCTGTGCCAAGGTTAGCGACGAATACATGACCTTTAAGGGCAGACCATTTACCGACCTCTTCGCGCGGCAAGCCGTACGCAAGGGTATCAGGGCCGCGATGGCAGAGGTGTTTCACACGAGACGAGTAAGAAGGGCCAGGGCATTAATAAGCGTGAGGAATCGGGCAGTGTGGGGGCGGATTCATCTAAGGCCTCTGAGGATGGGGTACGAGAGGTATCTGCTCATTCTGGTCGAAGATCTTACCCCGGAAAGGACACAACTTCTCCTGACCATACGGCACCAGCAGTCCTTACGAAATGAAATTGCGCAACGAACAAGGGCTGAGGATGCCATCAGGCGCAGCGAGCTGAAGTATAGGATATTGTTCGATAACGCACCTATCGGCATTGCA
>JBMOME010000012.1:0-9756 GCA_049323095.1 Thermodesulfobacteriota bacterium | reverse complement strand
ACCAAGACGGAAAGATCCTCTTCGTGAATCCCAAGGCATGCGAAATCGTCGGCTGCACAGAGGAAGATCTTGCCAGCAAGACGTTCATCTCGTTTGTGCACGAGGAAGACCGGCACCTGCTGCTTCAGAAGAAAGATGATGGGGAGCTCGCAAATTCTAATGGGGACGGCTGTGTGTGCAGAATGACAGCAAAGGATGCGTCCATGAAATGGGTGGAGATGAAGTCGGTTGAAATCGACTGGAACGGCATCCCGGCAACTCTGAAATTCATGCAGGATGTCACTCGCAGGCGAAAAATGGAGGAAGAGTTCGTCAAGATACAGAAACTGGAGTCTCTCGGGTTGCTCGCGGGGGGAATTGCACATGATTTCAATAACATTCTGACCGCGATCTTAGGGAATATATCGTTGGGCAAGACCTCTCTCTCACAACTGGAGCAAGCTGTTTCAAGGCTATCCGACGCGGAGCGTGCTTGCGTGCGCGCCCAAGGCCTCACCCAGCAACTCCTCACCTTCTCCAAGGGAGGGGCTCCAATCAAGCAAGCTTCTTCTCTTGACAGTATCATCGAGGAATCGTGTCGTTTCGCGGTGCAGGGATCGAACGTGGGTTGCGATATCCATATTCCTCAAGCTCTTTGGCCCGCGGAGGTCGATCCGGCCCAGATCAGTCAGGTGATGCAAAACATGGTCATCAATGCAGCTCAAGCCATGCCGGATGGAGGAGCAGTAGTGGTGACAGCCGAGAACGCGAAGGTCTCTCGAAATGACGGCCTTCCCGTCACTCCGGGTGATTATGTAAGAATCACGGTGGAGGATCATGGATCAGGCATTCCGGAAGATGTTCTTCCCCACATTTTTGACCCCTATTTCACCACGAAGAGCCGTGGGAGCGGCCTTGGCCTGGCCACCGCGTATTCGATTGTCAAAAGCCACAGCGGAGCGATTACCGTTGATTCCGTAAAGGGACGCGGAAGCATCTTTTCAGTGTACCTTCCGGCCACGCATCGGAAACCTCTAACCCCACCGCGCGGAAATGAGATTCCAACGCCTGGGAAAGGCAAGGTCCTCGTCATGGATGACGAACAGGCAGTGAGGGACTTGCTCAAAGAGGCTCTGAGCAGACTTGGATACCAGGTTCAGGTGGCACGCGATGGAGAGGAGGCGCTAGCACTCTACTCTTCCGATAAAGATTCTTCAGACCCGTTCGATACAGTGATTCTCGATCTCACGGTGCCTGGTGGGATGGGAGGCAAGGAGACGGCTCTCAGGATTCGCGGACAAGATTCCAAGATAAACCTCATAGTGTCCAGCGGTTACTCGAACGATCCGGTGATGGCCAACTACAAGGAGTACGGAATCAACGCGGTAGTACCCAAGCCGTATACATTGGCAGAACTCAGCCAAGCACTATCCACGGTCAATGGCAACGGTTCGCACGCTGCATCGGGTAGAGCATAGACGGGCATAAGTCATCGTCTGCCGAATTGTCCTGAACAGTTCAGTTCGGTCTCTCCAAGCCGAACCGTAGATGAATATAGACCGGAAACGTTTCAGAGAAGAGTCTCCGAGGTCCAAGGGGCAGTACGAGTTTGCTCTTTTTGGGGATAAGTGTTAGACAGCCGATGACAGGATCAGCGCTTAGAACAATCCTTGCCTACAGAATGGCGTTGGGTTCAGGAGTCGGCGTGTCATGGTGAAATTCAAGTGTCTTTTGTGTGGAGTAGAGTGGGGCAATCCGCTGGCTACGGCCTCCGATATTTCCCACGGATACTGCCCCGCGTGTATACGCGACCGGTATACAGGGCGGATTCATCAGGCCCAGCTCCGGGCCGGATTTTCTGATTGCTTCAACAGAGGCCATAATGACTGCGGGGAAGAGCGCTGTTGCTTCAGAGCCGCGTGTCTGGATGATATGATCGGAAGCTGGAAGAAAGCCATCATACGATGAACCGAGATAGCACATTCAGAAGTTGTCCTTCCCGAGTAATCGCAGTAGATTTCCGCCCAGAACCAGCGTGAGCTCGTCTCCTGAAAATATCGACTCCAGCTTGCGCTTCTCGTAATCCGGATCACCAAAAGGGTAGTCTGACCCAAAGAGAATCCGATTTACACCGTATTTCCTTGCGAAATCCTCCACCTCGCTCCTCGCCGCAAGCGCGGTGTCTACCCAAACGGCCGGATTCTCGAAGATGCCCGCGGCCTTGAGCCGGCCATATCCGCCATTCAACCCGCCCATGTGAGGGACGATCACCACAGTGCGACCCGCGATGCGTTTCACGAAGGTCAGGGTATTGGCAAACTCCTCTTCCAGAACGATGGGAAGCTTTTTGCGGCAGATTTCCTCGAGGATCCGCTCGCATTCCGGTGTCTCGTAACGGTACGTGGGTTCGCTTGCGTGGCGGTGCCACTTTATCCCTAGGAACCCGCGAGGGATCGATGGGAAATCATTCCAAACGAAAAAGTAGGGATAAATCTGTCGGTTCTTTGCGATGCGCAGCAAATATTCATGCACCGCTTGTCTGCTCTTCCGATATTCCGCGGAATCCGTAAAGAATGGGTCGTAGCGGTCATAGATCTCCTCCACGGGAGAAAAAGCGACCCCTCCATCAATTTGACCTCGTTCCCATTCCCGGGCGATCTCTTCAAAGGGTACGGTGTAACCGCAATGGACATGGGCGTCGAGGACAGGATCTTCCATGAGATTAATCCCTTGCTTCTAAATGGGCGGTGAACCTTACTAGCTCCGGCCTGGAGAAAACGCCTAGCTCGCGTGCGGGGAGTGCGTTCTTAAAGGAACTTCGGCGGAACAGGCGACGTTCCTGGGTTGAACATGAATCCCGGGATCACCATGAGCGTGGAAGTGCCGTGAGCCAGTAACTTCCCTTTCTCGTCGGTCACTTCTGCCTCCGCCAATCCGAGGGTTTTTCCTAGTTTGATGCGTTTTCCCTTGGCGATGAGTTTCCCACTCACCGCGGGCCCGAGATAGTTCAATTTCAGGTCAACGGATGTCATGCCCGTGTCTTCGTCCACTTCAGGGTAAACAGCCCAGAACGCGGCAGCGTCGATGATCGATGAAAAGACCCCGCCGTGAACCACTCCAAAGGGCTGGAGATGTTTCTGTTCCAGGTCGATTTGGATGATAGACCGCCCGATATGCAGTTCCTTTATTTTCATAGAAAGGAGCGAGAAATAAGGGCACTGGTTGGTACTATCACGGACGGCTTGCACATACTCTGGGTTAAGCTTTCGCATATGGGCTCCCAATGAGACAGGGTAATGGCTTTCACGGTAAAGGCTAGCACAAAAACCCACCAGTGGAAGCCTGTTGTGCGCGGAAATTTGTCACCCGACTCAAAACAGAACGGCAACCTGCGTCACCGAGCCGCTGGAATCGTCTAGTTGCGCGGAGATGGCACTTCGTCCGAACATGTCATTGCGAGTCCCGCTGGACGCGGGACGAAGCAATCTCACATTGCGCGCCAAACGAGATTGCTTCGTCCCCCGGATCGAGTCCGGGGTCCTCGCAATGACACGTTTGAGGCAATTGCTCCAGCGTGTGTGAATGAACGCGACCCAAAATCTCGCCGGGTTACTTTTTGACGGGCGAAATGCTATAAGTCTTCAAGAACCGTAATCAAGCCCTGAAAGGATGCCGGAGATGCCTTCGTCCGCCGCAACCGTAAGCGCGGAGTTCGCGCGCTCGTACATAGGCCATTTAGTGGAGGTGCTGGGAAGGCTCGACCACGAAGAGATCGGGCAAGTCATCAATCTTTTCCTGGAGGCTCGCTCAAAGGGGAACACGATCTTCTTCTTCGGGAACGGCGGAAGTGCTGCCACTGCGTCGCATTTCGCCAACGATCTGGGCTTTTGCGCGTCCCCTGAGGGCCGCACGCCGTTCAGGGCATTGAGTCTTACTGCGAACAATGCGTTCATCACGTGTCTGGCAAACGATATCGGATACGAGAACGTCTTCTGGTGGCAACTACGAAATCTGATGCGTCCGGGAGATGTGGTGGTCGGCATATCCGCGAGCGGCAATTCACCCAACGCGGTGAAAGCGCTAGAATTCGCAAGAGATCATGGCGGCACGACTGTGGCTATCGTGGGATTCGACGGAGGGAAGATGAAGGCAGTGGCCCAGTACGCGATCCATGTTCAGACCGACCGCGGGGAATACGGGCCTGTGGAAGATGTGCACATGGTCCTGGATCACCTGATTTCCAACTTCCTGGCCTCAGTTCCTGACTAGAGCGGCCGCTGAGCCAACCACCTGACGCTCTCAGAAAAACTTCAATCTTATGGGCACCCGGTCATCCAGTCTGGTGATTCCTTCCTCTTCCGCGGCCTTGAGCGCGGCCTCGTACTCCTGACGGGTCACCGATCTGGCGATCCGCTCGTCCTCGAACGCTCTGCCGCAGGGCCTGTACTGGTTCATGACATTGACATACGTGTTCGACGAGACTTCCTGCGCGAGGAATCGCATGGCCTCCCTGGTACCGGCCAGATCATCCGGCATGACGAGATGCCGCACGAGCAGTCCGCGGGTTGCCACTCCCCTCTGGTTCAGCTCTAGATCGCCCACCTGCCGGTGCATTTCCCGAATGGCAGCCCTCGCCACGTCCGGATAATCGGGCGCGTTCATGAGGACCTTGCTTACCTCCGAATTCATGAACTTCAGATCCGGCATGTAGATATCAACAACTCCATCGAGCAATCGCAAAGTCTCAACAGAATCATATCCGCCAGTGTTGTACACCAAGGGCACTTTCAGCCCTTTTTTCGCGGCCAAGTGCAAAGCATCGAGGATTTGAGGGACCACGTGTGAAGGAGTAACGAAATTGATATTGTGACAGCCAATCTTCTGCAAGTCGAGCATAAGATTCGCCAGTGCTGCCGGGTCGACTTCCTGACCTTCCATGAGTTGGCTGATCTCGAAGTTTTGGCAAAAAATGCACTTGAGGTTGCACGACGTGAAGAAAATGGTTCCCGATCCCCCCGAGCCCACCAACGGCGCTTCCTCGCCGTAATGGGGATGCGCGGAAGCCACCATTGCTTTTTCGCCGATTCCGCAAAAGCCTGTCTCTCCTCCCAGTCGATTTACGCGGCAATCCCGAGGGCATACGTTGCAGTCTCGGAGCATTTCCCGCGCAGTCTCGGCTCTTTCCGACAAAGACCCGTCTTGAAGAGCCCTGATGTATGCGGCTTCAAGCACTCATGTGTCTCCTTTGGGAAAGAGCATGTCCTGATACTCAACACATTCAAGGAATAGCCCGTGTGGAGGTGCTGTGGGGCCGGCCTTGGACCTGTCCCGTGATTCGAGGATGTCCACGAAGTCCTCTGTGGGAATCCTTCCCCAGCCCACATGGACGAGCGTGCCCACAATCGAACGGACCATGTACCTCAAAAATCCGCTGCCCCGTATGGTGAAACGAAGTGTTTCGCTTGCGTCGTCTCTTCGCCAGAAAGCCTCCAAGATCTCACGAACCGTGGACGGAGTGCCGTCCGTCGGAGCCCCAAATGCCGCGAAATCATGGCTTCCCACAAGGTATTGAGTGGCCCTCTCCATCCCGATCTGATTCAATGGCCGAGGCACATGCCATGAGTACGCACGCTCAAGGGAAGAGCGCAGGGACCTATTAAGAATGCGATACGTATACGTCTTGGAAATCGCTGAATGCCTAGCATGGAAGTCCGCGGCCGCGGACCGGATATCGATCGCGGTGATATCTTCGGGAAGCAGCGAATTGCAGGCCCGCTGGAGATCCTTTTCCGAATGCTTCCAGTCCGCGACGAAATGCGCGACCTGACCGGTCGCGTGCACGCCCGCATCCGTGCGACCCGCGCCGTGGACTCGCGTGGCTTTGCCAATGATCTGCTTCAGCACAGATTCCAGAGCCTGCTGAATGGTCGGCACTCCGCTTTGGAGCTGCCAACCGTGGTAGCAGGTCCCGTCATACTCTAAAAGCGCCGCAAATTTCTTCATGCCTTAGCCGGAAAGGAACGAGGGAAAATGTGTGAGACTCATGAAGGGACGTGCCTGGAAAAGAGGCGCTTCGGGTTCTATCTAACGAGCTTTCTCTGCCACGATCTCTACGAAATAACGGTGGAGCCTCAAGTCATCGGTCAGCTCAGGGTGGAAGGACGTCGCGAGCAGATGCCCGTTCCTAACGGCAACAATGCGGCCATCCTCCACGCGGCAGAGGACCTCTATGCTAGGACCCACTTCCTTTACTTCCGGAGCCCGGATGAATACTCCGTGGAAGGGCCCTCCCTCAATTCCCGTAATATCCAGATCTTCCTCGAAGCTGTCCACCTGGCGACCGAAGGCGTTGCGTTCCACCACCATGTCCAGCACTCCAAGGATCGGCTGATCAAAACCCACGTCTTTGGCCATGAAGACCAGGCCGCCGCACGTGCCCCACACTGGAGTGGTTTTCGCAAACTGTTTCAACGGATCGATCAGGTTGAAGGTAGTCGCGAGCTTGCCGATGCTCGTGCTTTCTCCTCCGGGGATTATCAGCCCGTCAAGCCCGTCCAGGTCCTGCGGGAGACGAACTTCCACGGCTTCAACGCCGATCTTGCGCAACGCCAGCTCGTGCTCCTGGAAATCGCCCTGTAATGCAAGCACACCGATCTTCATCCCGCTCTACCATCCACGGGCAGCCAAACGAGCGTTCTCAGGCAATTCGGTCACACCGATCCCGACCATGGGCTCTCCAAGACCTTTGCTCACTTCCGCGAGTATCGGCGGATTATCATAGTGAGTGACGGCTTCCACAATAGCCTTGGCCCGTTTTGCCGGATTGCCGCTCTTGAAGATCCCCGAGCCCACAAAGACGCCGTCCATGCCTAACTGCATCATCATGGCCGCATCCGCGGGCGTGGCTACGCCCCCTGCTGCAAAATTCACGACCGGGAGACGCCCCAATTCCGCTGTCTCTTTGACCAGTTCGTACGGCGCGCCGATTTCTTTGGCGTAAGCCATCAGTTCGTCCGTTCGCACGGTCGTCAGGCGTTTGATCTCTCCGATGACCGCTCTGGCGTGACGGACTGCTTCAACCACGTCCCCTGTGCCGGCTTCGCCTTTGGTCCTGATCATGGCCGCGCCTTCTCCGATCCGCCTGAGCGCTTCGCCCAGGTTTCGGCAACCGCACACAAAGGGAACCTTGAACGGCCATTTGTCAATGTGATTTTGCTCATCCGCGGGTGTCAGGACCTCGCTTTCGTCGATGTAATCGACGCCAAGCGCTTCCAGGATCTGTGCCTCAACAAAATGCCCGATTCTGCACTTTGCCATGACCGGGATAGAGACCGACTCCATGATCTGCGCAATCAATCCGGGGTCGCTCATCCTCGCCACGCCGCCGTGAGCGCGGATGTCGGCCGGGACCCGTTCCAGGGCCATGACCGCACATGCGCCTGCATCTTCCGCGATACGGGCGTGGTCAGGAGTTACCACATCCATGATTACGCCGCCCTTGAGCATCTGGGCATGACCTCGCTTTACCGTATCGGTTCCTTTTTGCATCGTGCTCTCCCGATTTGTTGTTCTTGTGGCGTACACCCGAGGAGGGCAGCCGAGATCATTATACCACTCTCAGCCAAAGATGGAGCTATCCACCACAATCTTAAAAGATAGCGTTCTTATGGCCCCCTGTCCACCCGTGATTAGGACGCTTGTCAAAAATCGCGAGTGGTACACGTCCTTTAGTTCAGTACGACGTGGAGGGAGCACAGCAAGGGGTCTTCAGCGATGAAGAGCCACCTGGCTCCGTGCTCGCGCCTCTGAGGGCGAAGCGACCTCTCAAGCGCTGAGGCGCAATGCAAGCGGCTCCGGGTCTTCCTCCGGCCTTTAAGGGTTGACTCTAACGGCTCAGGATGCTATGAAAACCGGCACGTATACGGGGCCATTTCCGGCTAGTTCGCTACTGAAGCACCGCACATCATTCCATAACGCTGGCAAGCCGGGCATCTCAAAGCAAATCTCTCGATTTTAAGCCCCACAAGCATCCATGAATTGTCCGCTGATGTGTAGTGCGACCCACGGTAGGGAATCCTCTGTTCGTCTTGCCAAGCCTCACGTCCACGAGACAGGGTTATCGCGCGACCATCAGAATGCTCGCCGCGGAACCTGAGTATTCGACCGGCTTTGCGATTGCTCCAGCGTAGCGCTGCTTGAAGAAGGGTCAACGCCGGCCTTTGGCTCAAAGACGCTGTGGCGAGAAGAGGGGCGGAATCGAACGGGACCCGATCATGGCTTCTCCGATAAAAAGTACTGACTGGCGCATGTGGCTGCGGGCGACCTATGTAAGGCTGTGGGCTGCCTGGCTCGTCTGTTGTCTGTGCGTGTGCCCGGTTGGTGTTTTTGGGGCGGAACGAGAGGCGATAGATTGGTCCCGGGTGGCCAAGCTAAAGCCTGATCAGAAGGTGTTGATCTTCATCGAATCTCATCATCCCCTCACTCTGCAGGAACTTGCCGCGCTTGCAGACGCGGGCCTGGCGCCTGCGGATCGAGACCCGGGTCTGGTTGTCGGCATGTCGAAAGCGGTGTTCGCGACTAAAGTAAACCGTTGGGTCAAGGGTACCAGCTTCCCTCCAGGCCTGCGGGGGCGCCTTCTGGAACGGTTCTTTATGAGCGGGATTTACCGCGTAAGCCTCCAGGTGGAACAGGAGGGATACAAAGGACCGCTTTCAATGGAAGTGACCTTGCCGCGCGAAGGATTCGGCAGAAGGTTGCTGAAGTTGGAGCGCGTTTTGCGTCCCGCAACTCGCAATGAGATCCATGTGGACTCTGCCCAAAATCGTTGGCTTAAAATCGCCTATGACGAGATCAGTTACGGTCAGACCGTCAGAATTTCCGTTGGCTTCCGCTATCTCGTGGACATGGCCGAACTTCTCCGACACGACCTGATGCTTGTCGATCCCGTTCGGGGCGCCTCTTTCCCGGATGCGGTTCTTCGTTTCTTGGACCCGGGCCGCAAGATCGATCCGCGACTTCCGAAAGCGGTCGAGTGGGCGGCGCAACCAGATCCTGAGCCTCCGGACGCACGTCGAGAGTACCTACGTTTACAGGCTTTTCTCAAACGAACAGTGTCGTACGATAAACGCAAGCGCGAAAAGTATTTTGGGGGTCGCGCCGTCTATTCCGATATGGACGAGATGTACCAAGAAATTCCGGTCACCCTCAACACCGGGATGGGCGCCTGCCCTGACACGTCGCTCCTGGAATGCGCATTTCTCAGAGCCAGGGGCATTCCCTGTCGTACAGCAGGGCGGTTCGGCCATTTCTACACTCAGGTGTACGTGCCCGAGCGCGGGTGGGTCTCCACATCGGTCACGCCCACGGGTATTCCTCTGATTGTTGATCCCGGACCGGATCACGTGCCTTATCAGAAGTGGCAACCCCGTATTCCGCTGCGCACGTCACTTTGGGAAGCCAGAGTTAGAATCGAACCCACGGAGGAATGAATATGTCGTTGAGCCGGCTGGTATTCGCACCGTACGAGTCCGAACGTGATTCCGAAGTCCATGAGCTGTTCTACGAATACCCTCACAAGAATTTTCAGCTCAAATACATGGGAGTGTCTAAAGAGAACATGGCAGCGTATCTCGGATCCACGCTTATGAGGTCCGATACCCGTGGCATCTGCCTAAGAGATGAAGGCCGAATGGTGGGGCTGGTGGCCTTGCAATCACTGCCGTGGATGAGCGAGCATTTCGGGCTGCGGATGTATGCGGTGCCTCACCTGTTGGCAAG
>JBMOME010000011.1:0-24650 GCA_049323095.1 Thermodesulfobacteriota bacterium | reverse complement strand
ATCCTGTACTGAAGCATAGCCCTATCTTGGTGAGATCAAAGCGGTTTTGTCCTACCTGGATAGCGCTTCGGCCTTCTAGGAAGTGTCAAAAATAATGTCCAATTGCCGCTCGGGCATTGGTAGGTGCCGGCCTCCGTGCCGGCACATTTTCTTCAAAATATCAAATACCTCGGGCCGGCAGAGCCTGCCCCGGACCTGATCCGGGGGACGCCGGCCCCTACCGACCTTGTTTAAGCTCGGGCTGTCCGAGAAGCAAAGACTTGTGACAACCGGTATAGCCCATACGTCACGGGTGCGGTCCCTCCAGCACTTGATGTCAGTCAATCACCGTGCGGCGCGCAATGTAGGATGTGGTGAGCGAAGCGAACCGCATCGTTCGAGAGAATGAATTGGGTAACACGTCGCCTCGCGGCCAGAAAACATCCCGGACGCGACCGATGCCGGGTGCTACTGACCTGACTTTGTCAGGTCAGTGCTCATTCGGTACACCGACCAGGCACTGACCCAGCGAAACGCCGGGTCAGTGGCACCCAGGCGGTGTTGCAGCTCTATTGTACAGCGCACCCACTCGCTCCAGCCACGACCTGATGTCCGTCAGCGCACGTGACGCGAGAACCTCTCTTTTGTTCTTCTTGGAAACCCTTCCTGTCGGGGGGTCGATCAGGCCAAAGCTGATGTTCATGGGTTCGTACCGTTTCGTAGGCTCCGTGACCGTATGCTTGAGGAGCGCGCCCACGGCCGTGGTACTGGGCGGAGGTTCGGGCTCGATCCCCTGGGCAATCAGGCCGGCCATGATTCCCACGGCCAATCCTGAGGCAGTGGACTCGATGTAACCTTCCACGCCCGTTATTTGTCCGGCAAAGAAGATATGTGGAGCCGTGCGAACTCGTGAGAAACGGTCCAAGAGCCGTGGGGCGTCGAGATAGGTGTTCCGATGAATTGACCCGAGTCGCTCGAAGACCGCGTGTTCCAGCCCGGGGATCATGCGGAAGACCCGCTCCTGTTCCGGGTAAGTCATCTTTGTCTGGAAGCCTACGAGGTTGTAGAGAGAGCGTGCCGCGTTCTCCGGCCGTAATTGCACCACTGCAGACGGCCGCGCGCCTGTGGCCGGATCCACGAGCCCGACCGGCTTCATCGGACCGAAGGCCAGGGTGTCCGGCCCACGCCTAGCAAGCTCTTCCACAGGAAGGCAGCCCTCAAAGTGAGGGATCTTCTCGAAAGGATACGGGTCCACTTTGTCCGCGTCGAGGATCGCCTGCACGAATACCTTGTATGTAGCTTCATCCATCGCCGCGTTCAGGTAATCCCCCTCTCCTTCATCGTACCGGGAAGCCCGGAACAGCCTGGTCATGTCCAGGGATTCCGCGGTGACAATCGGAGCTATTGCATCGTAAAAAGAGAGATTGTCCGCGCCGATAAGCTTCCGGATCGCTTCTGTCAGGCGATCGGAAGTAAGGGGCCCGGTGGCGAGGATCACCAGGCCGGCCGCTTCAGAGGGTATTTCCCCGATCTCGCGGCGTTCGACGGCAATGAGCGGCTCGTTCTCAACATGTTCGGTGATGAATTTCGCGAAGAGCCCTCGATCCACAGCTAGAGCTTTTCCCGCGGGCACCGCTGTTGCGTCGGCCGCAGCCATAATCAAGGAATCCATGATCCGAAGCTCTTCCTTAAGGAGCCCCGCAGCAGAAGTCAGGGACGCGGACCTGAGCGAATTGGAGCAGACCAGCTCCCCAAGATCCGGTGACGTGTGAGCAGGGGAGTAGACCACAGGCTTCATTTCGATGAGGCGCACAGTTACGCCCCTTCGAGAAAGCTGCCAGGCAGCCTCACATCCTGCCAAACCGCCTCCCACTATGGTGATGGGACTAGCACAAAGCTTTTTGCCAGAGTTTTGCATGTCACAAGTGTTGCGGAAGGCGCGCAGTAACAGTTTGCGAATCTTCGGATTCAGGTGTGTTCGCTCAGTATGGTTTTCGTCTGTTCTTCAAGGGCGGGGATCTTCTCCTTGACGACATCCCATAATGTTTCTACTTTAATGCCGAAATACTCGTGGATGAGTACGTTGCGGAAGGCAGTGATCTTTTTCCACTCGATTCCTCGATATTCTGCCTTGATGTGGTCGGGTAGATGCTTGGCCGCCTCACCAATTTTCTCGAAATTCCGCGTCACTGCATCCTGCGTTTTCAAATCTGTGCGAAATTCTTCTAAAGAAATCCCATCAGTATACTGTCGGACTCTGCGACACGATTCCAAGATGTCGTCCAAGTATAACCTATAATCCCGGGGCATAAACGACCTCTTGCAGAATAGAGGGCCTTATTCTAGGTTTGATCGTGTCCTCCGTCACAAGGTCTACCTTGCGGCCAAATAGGTCTTCCAAAAAGAACTTGAGATCGAAGTAAGCATCGAAGGAATCGTCATCAAAGACGACGAGGAAATCAATATCGCTTGCCTTAGTCTCCTCGTTTCGGGCGTACGATCCGAATATACCCAGTCGACGAACGCCAAACTTCCGGATGGTCTCCCGGTTCTCTTCGAGCTTTTTGAGGATTTGGTCACGGGTCATGCTGACGTCCTCTCTCACATTAAAGAGAGTCCCTCGAGAGCCCTCGTGTTTCAATCAATTCTTGTCCTCCTGAATGAGCCTAAATCCCTATTGTTCCTGGTCAAGATACTCGATAATGCGCGCTTTGAGGTACTCGGTCATATTGTCCACGATTTGAGCCGCGTTTTCAGGACCGACATCTGGCGAAGTGATCAGCGCGTCCCATGAAGCAACGGCCCATTCCCGTAGGGCGTCTCGAAACGGACCGTTCTGACTTGCAAGAACCGTCAAGATCGCGGCACGTACCTGTTCTTCGGCCGGGAGATGCTTGATCAAGGGCTCCATATGCGGCGGCCATTTGTTCGGGTCAGGTTCCCTCATGAATATTTGCATGGCCTCATCCCCTAGTTCGTCCACGAGGTCTCGGGGAATAATGCCTTCGCCGATGAGGAGTACGCGATTGGGTAAGAGCGGTTTCTTGGGACGGTCGGCCACGTTGTTACTCCTGGCTTTGGTTTGTCGAGAAGCGGCCTAATGCACTTCCAGGTTTACCTCTTTGCCTCTTTCTTTGAGCAGATTCACGATAGCCTGGACGCTGCGGCTCTTGAATCCCATCTCTTGCGGCATTTTCGGGTTCAGGTGCGCGGGATTAATGGCCTGGCCAAGGAATATGTTAATGCTGTCTGCTTGGAGAAATTCCCATGCCAGCCTACTGGCGCCGTCTCGCTTGCCGGAAAGCTCGTCAATGTCCTTGATGTTCATCAGGATGGTGCGGCAATTATTGACCGTATGGACGCCTTCGGTGACCAGATCGATCCCTTCCAGATGGCCTGTAGGCGGTATTTTATCCGTCATGGTGGAGAGATCCACCACCACGTCCTTTTGGAGGATCTTTGCCAGGATGCCTGCGGTTGAGCCGCCGCTGACGATTTTGCGACCCGGCAGTTCCAGAAATCGTTGAGCGATTGCCGAATCCTCTTCGGGCTTAACCGGCGGGCCGATCATGAAGTTTGCGAAGCGTTTGGCACGGATCTTCAGGACACCCGCGGTGGTATCATCTCCGGGCCGGTCTTGATAGAGCTCGTTGGCCTGATTGACGAGGATTTGGGCCACTTTTTGCGCTGAGATATCTTCATGGACCTGAGTCTCAAGGAACTTGGCGATCTTTTCCCAGTCCCATCCAAGGTTGAGCAGGCCTCCGATTCCTGCGTGGATTTCGCCGTCACTCACCGTCACAAACCAGTCCCCGGGCTCCACGTGCACGTGGGCTTCCCTGATTGTCCTTGTGCCGATGACGCGGTCTTTGTATTCGAGCCTGCTTACGTAACCTCGTTTCAGGAAAAACGTGGGCGGATTGTCGAATTCTGCCAGGTACGCGCGGCCGTCACCCTGAACCTTGAGAAGGGTAAAGGTGCTGTATGCGATCTTACGAACCTGGCATTCGGGCAGAGTATCGGTCAGCGTATCGACAACTTCTTCAAGGGGAAGTCCTCTTTCCATGAGGCGAGTGGCTATGGTGGTGGTCAAGGTGGCGAGGATGTTGGCCTTGACCCCGCTGCCCAAGCCGTCAGAGAGCACCATGAGCCGACCGCCGTTGACAGAGCCCACGGACAACGAATCACCGCAGAGGATCTCGCCGAATTTGGAGACATGAGCCTCGCCGGTTTCGATGAACATGGGAACGCTCATTTACCTTCACCTACCTCTTGAGCCAACTTCATCAATTCAAAGAGGGCTGCTTTTGTTTCTGCGGTGGTCTCTCCAAGGAGCTGGGCTATTTCCTGCGCAACGCGCATCTGCTGGTGAATCACCTGCTGAGCCTTGGTGATGGTTTCAGCCTTGAACACATCCGCCATCTGGTCTTTTTTCACCGTATCGGTGATGTCCAGGAGCATTAAGACCCGCAGGTCTTCCTCCGGGAGCTTAAAATTGTACAGCTTCGCGGTTCGACCGACCTTTTCCAGTTCGAGCCACCTTGAGCCCGCGGTTTCTTCACGGCCCTTGGCCCAATCGAGCGGGTCCACGCCAAAGAGTTCGTTGAATGTTTTGCCTTTGACCGCCTGTTCTTGCCCGTCGCGAGTTGCGAGTTCCACGAAGGCCCGATTGTTGTAGACCACGCGATGGGCCTTGTCTGCCAGAGCTATAGCCACCGGGAGCCGCTGGAATATGGTGTCGGCCCTCTCGGCCGCGAGCTGGCGCCGTGTCTGCTGTACCATACGTTGTGTCTGGAGCGCGGTGTACACCATAAGCAAAATCTGGTGCGGCCCAAAAGGTTTGGGTATGTAGTCGTACGCGCCGAGGTTGACCGCTTCTATCGCCTCTTCCGTGGCCCTAAACGGAGCTGTGAAGATGACCAGCACTTCCGGCTGTCGGTATTTCATCTCCTTGAGCAATTCCTTGCCCGGCATCTCGGGAATGTCCACATCAGCTACGACCACGTCGAAGAATTCCTGTTCCAGCTCCCGGAGAGCCTCCTCAGCCGAACCGGTAACCCTTACCTGAAATCCTTCATCGGTAAAGGCTCGTTCACAGAGCTCCCTGACTTTTTCGTCAGGATCGAGCACGAGGATGCGATTAGTGGCCGATTCCTGGGTCTCCTCCGTCCCTGCAAGCACCGGGACCATAGGATCGGAGATGTGCCGCATGATATGTGACATGCCGTCAGCCATCTTTTCCAGGGAAGCCAGCTTCTTCACCCGCGCGACCTGCTCCTGCGCTTGCCGCAATTGACCGGTCTTTTCCGCAACTTTCGAGGCAAGCTCTCTGCCCCATTCTTCGAGCTTGATTCGTGATTCAGCCAGACTTCGGATCATGAGGTTGAAGGTGGCAGCCAGCTCTCCCACCTCGTCGCGGGCAATCACCGGCACCTGCTGCGTCAGATCTCCTTCTGCGGCTTTTCGGGCTGCATTGAGCATCAGTTCCAACGGCCGGTTGATCCACTGCACGAGAAAGTACGATATGCCGGCCATCAGCAGCACGCCGAGCAGGGCAACGATAAAAAACGTGGTTACGAGACGGTCCACCTCAGAGGTTATCGGTTCCTCCAAAGTGGCGACCTCCAACGCGCCCACGATACTGCCCTGCATGTCACGGAGGGGATCCGCCGTAGAGACATACGTTTTCCCAAGCTGAACTTCTTTGGCTATGGTGGGCAGACCTTCCTGTTCCACCATCTTGCGGATCGCTGCGCCGCCTGTAAATCCCACGAGGGGCAGCCCTTCCGCGCCCTTCAGAGAACTGCTGATCGCCTGATTTGCCTGAAATATCGCTACATAGCCAAGGGGTCGATTCCCGTAGCTAGCGCCTTTGAAAATCAACTGGGAAAGCTGGTCCACAATGAGGTTATTGCTGTTCAGGACCACGCCGCCATACACGACGCCGTCAATCCCGCCGGAATCCACCAGGGGATAGGCTGATTCCAGCACCATCCCGGTTTCAGAGGAGCTGGCCGCGAGGCGCCGGAGCAGGCCATCATTTTCCGCAGCCAATTGCTGCTTGGTGAAGAGGCGCACCCCTGAGCCGCCGGTTCCATGCGCGGCAGCCATGACCAGCGGGTCGCCGGCCACTGTCTCGCCGCTGTTGGAAGGCACGAAAGCTCGTACCAATACACGCCCGTTCTTATCCGCGATCGAGAGAAAATCCAGGTCGTTTTCCGCACAGACAATCGCCAGCCTGTTCCGCACCGCTTGGAGATCGCCTTTTGACATCAGCTCTTTGATCTTTTCAGAACCCGCGATGAGCCTGACCTTGAGCTCCACGTTCTTGCGGAACCCATCCAAAATAAACCCTGCTGTGGCGAGATCGCTCGATAGTCTCACCTGCGCCCTATCGATGATGGTGTCGCGAACCAGCCGAGTTCCTATGAAAGCGGTCACAAGCCCTACGAGCACCACCACGCCGAGGAATCCGCCCACCACTTTTTTCCGGAGGGAGAAGTCCTGCGCCCAAGCGGTGAACTCACTCCAGCTTTTCCACGGCTTTCGTCGTTCCTGTGCAGGCTCCATCTGTCTATTCCTTCGTGCGCTACTTGCGCTTGCGGAGTATCTCTCGTTCGAAGATCTCTCGGGCATCCTCGGGAGAATTGGCGTGGAAGAGCTCTTCATCGATTAGGAGGTTTGCTCCGTCAGTGCACTTCTCCATGCAAAACGTGCCCTTGAGCTCCACTTCCTTTTCCAGGCCCGATTCCTCTATCGCCTTCTTGAAATACTCAATAATCTGATGTGATCCTTTCAGATGACATGCGCTACCCACACACACAGTAATCACCGTCATGCACGAAACTCCTTTGACACGAATTCGCCGTCCGCAAACGATGCTCGCGGCGCGCCCCGCGCGTCCGCCTTCCTCCGGGAAGAACTGCCCTGCTTGAATCCGGTAGGCATGGATGGCAGATGCACGGACGGCTGAGCCCATTCGAGTATCGAAGAGCGAATTCGTATGAGCACCGCCGAACGAACTTACGACTCTGTCGCGGTAACTGCGCTGATTATAAGCGTAACATACCATTAGCAGCCGAGGTTTTCCAGCTCAACCGGGATGGGTATTCACGCAGATCTGCGCTCGAAATGATTGTGAACCTGCTCCATGAATGCTTCTAGGCGGGTTTTCTCGTTGGTCTTCTTGAGACCGTCATATATCAGGGTGAGCATGGGCGCGGAGAATCTCTCTTTCAGGGCCCTCATGAGCACCGCGGTTACCACGGTGCCGTACGAGCAATTGAGGGTCATCAGATTCAAAAGGCCGTCGGCCCCGAGCTCCAGATATTGGAGAGCCGTCGCTATGGGAGCAGTGATGCCGGAAGGGAGCTCGGTGTGTGCATGACGTGAAGCTGAGGTCCATATGGATCGACCGCTCAAATCCAGTGGCGCATCAAGAGCTTTCCGGGCCAATGTGCCGCCTTTGGCCTTGAATTCGGACATCACCAGGAAAAGGTAAAGCAAGCCGGCTTCAGCCGTTTCCCTCGATTGACCGCTAAGAAGGTTCCAAACCATGTCTCTGAGAGTGGAGAGTTTCAAGCTGTCTGTGAGGGTGGGCGGAGACCAGAGCATCCCCCCAAGCCTTTCCACTTCCCGGAACACGTCGTTGTTAGCGAATGGAATCACCCGCGTGTAGTAGTCCCCAGTGATCGCGACCACCGGCCTTGAGGGCGCAGGAACTGTGGGTACATCCCAAAGCTCGTGAAGAGCTTCTTCCATTCCTTGCCGAACCTGATTGCGAATTATGGCCTCGAAGAGCTTGCCTCTCGCGCTGTCGTACACCCGATCCAGTAGGGATTCATCCTCCGCATGCGGCCGTATCCTGAGCATGAGCCTCAAGAGAACGTCAAAGGCATTCAGCCCTTCCCAGCCCCGAAGCAGGATCCGCTGACGATTGCGCTCGGATAAACCGAACGCTCTCAGACCTTCGTCTATCTCGGCTATTACTCCGACCGAATAACCCAGTTCACGGCGCACCTTGTCGACGTAGACCGAGTACTGGGCCATCCGGCAAGCTTCAGGACCGGGAAAATAGAATAGGGATCGTTCCGCCACGTGGGACGGCAAAGAGCTCGCGAGCTTCAGGTAATCACCCAGCACCAACGCGAAAGGATGGCACTCGCCGCCCACGAGGTGGGCGATCCCCAACTTTGCTGACTGCTCGTCCGGAGGCGGCAAAACTCGCGCATCAATCCCCACGGACCGCGCGGCCGCGGCAAATCCGTACGAGTGATCCGCAAAATAGGGAATGAAAAGGTATTCCGGCCTATGATACCCCGTGCCCGTCCTTGCCTGGGACACAACTTTGAAGTCGGGCGTGGGAATCCGCTGTGTCTCGCGGGTCTGAAGCAGCTTCAGAGCACTCTTCCGAGCGCTCTTCATTCTCCCGGCTCTGATGCTGTCCAGGAAAGCCTCAAGCCTGGTCATGGCACCTGCCCTGGAGGTGTGTTCGTCCATCTCGAGCACGAGAAGAGGCTTTCCTCCAAGCGCTTCCCGTATGTGGCGCACGGTAAATGGATCGGGCCCGCACCCGAAGAAAGTGATCATCACCGGAAAGAGCCTCTTGTCGGACGAGACACGACGCGCGACGCTGACCATCTGAGCTTCGTATTTCCAGCCCACAGGAGCGGGCTTGTCATCGCCCGCACCGGCAAGCAGATCCGATGGCGCCGCGGGCACACCCAACCGTTGGAATAGGCTGCCCAGGTTCATGTTCAAGAAGCGATCCGCAGTATGATACGGCTTGCCTAGCACAACCAGAGCGGGCTCGTCTGCATCCAGAGAACTGAGGAAATGCTCGCCCGCGTTCCTCACCTTGGCCTGGAAATGACTGAGCTGCTCAAAGCCTTCTTCCACCGCGTGCCTGGCTTTCGCGCGAGAGAAGCCCTCATTGCGGGCGAGACGCAAATGTTCTTTTTCAAACGAATGAGGGTCAAATTCGTGCTTGATTACAGGCTCTTTCCATTCCACGGGAAAGACTCCCCTAAAGAACTGCGAAGATGCCTGAATGTACGGACAATGCACCGTGGGCTTGTCAGAGGCGCCCCAAGGAGGCTCGGAAAGGATCGTGGGATAAAAGACTGTCTGAACGCCGGCACTGACCAGATCGACCAACTGCCCGCACAAAACCTTTACCGGCAAGCATGTTTCCACTTTGAGGAAACGCAAACCACGCTCGAATTGTTTCCGATCTGCTGCTCCGGCAACAGCAACGGATATACCCAAAGTGCGGCAAAAAGCGCTCCAGAAAGGAAACCATTCGTAGAACTGCGGCGAGCGAATCATGCCCCAGGTTCGATCGGCAGAGCTGTCGGGTTGCAATAACTCGTCCAGCAGCTTGTTCCGCAATTGAAATAAATTGATGCTGGAAGCTGTCGCTTCTCCGCCGTGCTCCACTTCCCAGCGGTCGCACAGCCCACCGTGGTACACGACCCGTCCCGCGGGCCGATACTTGTCTACTGTGCATTCATTGGGGCACCCACGGCATCGGAACTGATTTCTAGGGATATCCTCCGACCTAAAATCAATAGTTCGCGGCTCTCTCTTGTAAGTTTCGTCTCTTTCGAGGCTATCCATGAGCTTCAAGGCAGCCCCCATCGCGCCGGATACTTTGTAGAATGCAGGCGAACGGAGCTCCCGGCCCGTCTGGTGCTTAAACGCGGCCCGAACAGCTGGGGCCGCGGCAACACCCCCCAGGAAGAGGACATTCTCACCCAGGGTTCTGTTGTTTGCCACCCGTTCAAGATAGTTCTGCACAATACTGATACACACGCCTGCGGCCAGATCCTCGGACGAAGCGCCGTTATTCTGATGGTGGATCAGGTCGGACTCCATGAAGACAGTGCATCGAGTTCCCAGGTCCGCGGGAGCGGTTGATGCGAGAGCCGCTTCGGAGAACTGCGATTCAATGGCAAGCCCCAGGTGTTCTGCCTGCTCCAGGAGGAAGCTTCCGGTGCCGGCAGCACAGACCCGGTTCATCTCGAAGTCCTTTACCACGCCGTTTTCAAGGCCTATCCACTTCGAATCCTGGCCGCCGATCTCTACCACCGTGTCCGTCCGTGCATCGTAGCTCACGGCAGCTCTAGCCTGAGCGCTTATCTCGTTCACGATCAGGTCTGCGTCGATGAGGCGTCCTGCAAGGTATCTGCCGCTGCCCGTCACTGCGACGAGCGCGGGCGCCGGGCTCGACGAGCGGAGTGCGGCAATGACTGCTTCCAGGGTCTCCAGGGGCCGCGAGCGGGAAAGGCGGTAGTCCTCAGCGAGTATCCGACCCTTTGCGTCAATCACTACCCCTTTGACGGAAACCGAGCCCACATCGAGCCCCATGACCAGGGGCTGCTCCACGAGACCTCTCGGAGGAGAATCGACAACCTTTGATAGTGCCTGTAATCGCGGACGTTCCAGCGGCTTGAGTGGAGACCGTGCCGAAGGACCTGCCATAGCGGATAGGGCTCGTGCTTTTAATTCCGTCAGGGTGCAGCGTTCCGGTTCGGCCGTCCTCTCGGCGATGAGCGCACATCCCACGGCCCCGAGCACGGTGAAATGCCGCGGAACCGTGATCAGTGCATCAGGAAGACCAAGCAGATCCCTGAACGCCTTCACCACCGCGAGGTTACTCATCACTCCGCCTTGCAGGGAGACCACAGGCTCCACCGCGTCTCCTCGGATCAGTGTCGCGATGTAATTGCGTGCAAGCGCGTACGCGACCCCCATCAGAATATCCGGGAGCGGGGTTCCTTCCTGGGCTCTATGGATCATGTCCGTCTTGGCAAATACTGCGCAACGGCCTGCTATGGGAGCCGGATTAGTGCTCCGGAGCGCCACGGACCCGAATTCCTCGATTCGGATTCCGAGCCTGGCAGCCTGCTCGTCAAGGAAGGCGCCGGTACCGGCAGCGCAGACTTCGTTCATCCTGAAGACGGAAAATCGGGGGAATTCGTGTTCAGCCGGGGCATCGAGACGGATGAACTTGGAATCCTGGCCTCCGATTTCAATTATGGTCCGTACGGTGGGATCGACCTGGAACACGCCTGCCGAATGCGCAGTGATCTCGTTGACCGCGGGGATCCGGATCGAGCGGGCCAAGAGTTCTCGTCCGCTCCCGGTGGCAAGCACACCATCGAGAATGACGTCATGCCCGCACAAATCAATGAGTTGATCGAGGGATTGAATCAGGGCCGACAGCGGCCGACCCGAGGTGCGTCGGTACACGGTGAGCGGCTCATCCGCAGCATCCCGGAGGAGTGCCAGGTTGAGACTGATTGAGCCGCAATCGATTCCCAGGCGAATTTCCATGGCGGCCGAATCATTTGTTATTCCTGCCGAATCAGAGCGCTCGCAGGAATTCAGGCCTTAGTCTGCTCCTGTCGCGGGAGCTCATAACCCGCTCAATGGCCTTTAGAATCTGCTCCTTGTCCTGCGGAAGCGTCGCCTTCACCGGCAGGTAGTTGGACGCATGGTTGGACCGAAATACGCAATGGGAAAAGGAGGAATCGCTTATCATGATCCTCAGTTCGTTTATAAGCCCGAATGGATCGGGCAGCTCAAAGCGGCCTTCCTCATATTCCTGATGCAGCTCGGTGCCTGGAACGACAATGACGCTGAGCGCCCCCACATAGTCAGGATCCATGTCAGTTAAGATCCGTGCAGTCTCGTGGGCGTGCCGTTCACTGGCCTCGATTCCCCCGATTCCCAGAAGCACCGTCACCGAGAGGGTAATGCCTGCCTGCTTCACTCTCCGGGCTGCTTCAACCAGCTGTTCGTACGAAGCGCCCTTGTGGATCTTTTCCAGCAGCTCTCGGTCGCCGGTTTCCACGCCCAGATAGATGATTCCGAGTTTCAGGCCACGAAGTGTCTGCAAGTCTTCCAGTGACTTGTGCAGAATATTCCTGGCATTTGCGTAGATACCCACTCGCTCAAGGGAGGGAAAGTATTCGTTGACAAGCTTGAGTACCTCCACCAGCCTCTTCTGAGGAATGCACAACGCATCGCCGTCTGCTAGAAAGACTCTGTCCACCGGGCCCATGTGACGGGCATCTTCCAGGTCCTGCCTGATATCTTCCAGATTTCGTATCTTGAAGCGCTTTTCCAGATAACTGCCGCAAAATGAACACTTGTTGTGACTACATCCCAATGTGGCCTGGATAATCAGGCTGTTGGCTTCACTGGGAGGTCTGTACACTGCACCGATATATCTAACCATATGCGATCCTTGTCGTATGACCTTCAGTCAATCCGGCGCCATGAATTGCGCCGCTACTCTGCCCCATGAAAAGTGTGGCTATGAAAACTCTCCAAGCGGAGCAAACATACAAGGGGCATAGGCGTCGACATAAGGTCGTTCTGTTCTTTCGTTCGTCATTCCGGCGGAAGCCGGAATCCAGTCCTGGACCCCGGCTTTCGCCGGGGTGACGGGATTCTCCTCAAGTCAACTCACTGAAATCACATGGGCGAATCCTGTACGTTATCACCTAGAAGCGCCACGCTATCGATAGTCGATCCCGGACTGCACAAATTTCTCGAACTTGTCTCTCGCCGAGTCAATGAGGTCCCCTTCGGCCTTGAGGAAAATATAATAGAGGAACGCATCGCCTTCCACAAGATAGAGTCTGCTAAATACCGGCACGATCGGACCGTAAAGAACACGGATTGAGCTGCCGGAAATGGGGTCGATCATTGAACCCAGGGTCCAACCTGGAGGAATGTTTTCCTGAGTAGCATCGGTCGGGGCCCGCTCCCGCCTGCGAAGATACTTGGTCCTGAAGGTGACTCGGTATGCCTTTCGTTTGTCAATTGTGACGTATTCTTCTACGTCTCCGGGCCTGATGATCTGGCCCCCCGGGAAAAAAGCATTGTAGTGGATCGCCAGGTTGTCCAGTTTGCGAGGCATCGCCGTTTTGCGAATCTCCATGAGGACACTCTCATCCTTGTTTCCGTACCTTTCTGTGGAGTCGTCCTCGTAGATCAGCGCGTAGGGCTCATACAGGATTTCCGTTATACCCCGAGGCGCCGAGCAGCTCGCAACGAAGCCGGTAACCAGACAGAACAAGAGGAGGCCCACTCGCACAACTGACTCCCGTTCTCGGAACGGTTTCAGAAAGTATGAGACTGTGGAAGAGTCGCCGGGAATCCTCTAACTCCGGCGGAGATCTTTCAGCTGAATGACTTTGTCCAACTCTTTCAGCGGAATCTTGGACGTGTCCACCTCGGCGTATCCCGGTTCCGCGTCAGACTCGATGTCTAAATTCAGCGCGGCGTTTCTGGTCTTCCTGAGGCTCTCGTCCTCGGGATGCGCGGCCAGGGCCTGCGTGAAATCATCCACCGCGGAAGAGAGGTTCCGATTCTTTTTCATCGCGAGGTAGATACGGCCCCTCAATTCATAGGCTCCCTGCGTCCCCGGCGCGAGGGCCAGGCAGGCTGTCACGTCTTCAAGAGCCGCCCGATTATTCTCTTTCATGAAGTTGGCGAGCCCCCTCAGGAGCAAGACCTGTGGGTCTCGAGGGATAAACTTCATGGCCTGAGCTAGATCAACCAGCGCTCTGCCCAAATACCTAGCCCGCTTAGGGTCGTCCTCTTTCGTCGCCAGGGCCAGCTCCAGGTGCGCCACGCCTCGATTGAACGAGTTCTTGCCAAGAGACGCCCCAAGAGACGAGCTGTCGTGGATTTTCTCCGGAAGTTTGCTCGTCGCGTCATACGCTTCGACCGCGGCATCGAGCTTCCCCTCCTGATGGAGAGCAACTCCTTTCCCGAACCGCTCCTTCACGCAGTGCGGCACGTCCAGACTGAGCTTTTCCGGGGCCTGGAAAGAGATGGTGTCCCCCTTGTCATTGAAAATCTTAACTGTGAGCGCATATGAGCGAGGTTGCGGATCCTGCATCGCAACGGTCGGAATTTCAACCTTGAGAAACTGTCGCGCGGACTCGTTGGACAGGTTAGGAACTTCCGCAGAGTCCAAGACCTCTCCCAAAACCAGGGGCCTCTCACCAGGCTCTTCTTGAGGTAACAGGCGAGCCTCCAGACGCACGATCGGGTCCTGGGATGTGAAACCGATCTTCAAGTATGCCTCCTGCCCTGGGCAGATCTTCTGCAGCGGCTCTTTCGAATCGGAGGAAGATGTCAAGAACAGTTCCTTGATCCGGGCTTTTGATGCCTGAAACACAAGCTCGTGGGGCTTCGTGGACGCGCGCACTTCCTTTGAGAGGGGATTGAAACTCATTTCTTCATGACGCGGAACCAGCTCGTACGGCCCTTCCTGGGGCAACTCGATCACAAAGCCCCCGTCCTTGCCCGTCTTTGTCTTGGACAGCTCTTGGGTCCGGTCCGGGCTGGTCAAGACGAGTTCCACACCGGGTAAACCTGCGCCGCCAAGAGTCACCTTCCCCTCCACCACGCGGATTACCCGGAACGTGCCCTTCGCGACCACGTTCCCTCCAGCGGGTAACGCCATCTGAGCCTCAACCCCATAAGAGCCGGGATCGATCTTTGTCTCCAATTGGGCTCCAGTACCGATCACCCTTCTCTGTTTCTCTTTCTCCTTGAAGACCCTCCAGACAATAGCCTTGGCGTCTACCGGTTTACCGTCTTGGAGTTCAGCTTCAGCCTGAAATTTGACTGGTTTGATTGATATGTACCGCCCTTGCGCCGTAGGGGACACAATCTTTACAGTTCCCGCAGGTGCTGCGGGCGCGCCGGGCTTCTTTCCGGGAGCCGGCTCGGTAAAGGTCAGCACCTCTTGAATCGGTTTAGGGACCTTTTCCCTAACGAGCGCTTCCGGATCGCAACCGGTGGTCGCACACACAATCCAACTTGCCGCAACAACCCTTGCCGCCCTCACAAAGAACGAACACGCTCCGGAAGAAGGCTCATGGCTCCGCACGGACTGGTTCCTGCCACCACTGGGGAAGAAGAGAAGCTTGTTCACAGCTCCGCCTATTTCCGTCTCAAATCAAAGCAGCGTTGCGGGAAAAGGCAATCTCATTCACACGTTTGGTTGTGCAGCGTTTGGCTCAAACGGGTCAGCTAAACACGGCACTGAGCTTACACTGCCTCTTAGGAGTGCGTCAAGAACAGTATTCAGCGCCGATTGAGTATGCAATTGGGCGCGAGTGCGTTCGTGTACGAGTTTGCAGAGGCACCTCAAACGTATATTTTGATATTCCGAGGAGCGAGACGTGATGTTAGATATTTCTCTTAACATCTTGATAATTGACACTAAACTGTATTCGTGTTATAATTGGGGAGAATGGAAAGAGTCCCGACGCCCCACCCACAGCCCCCAATGTCCACGCGCCTCCTCCTGCTGTGTACGTGCGCCTTACTGCTGGTCTGCACGAGCTGCGCAACACGGGTACCATGCGTTAAGGCAGAAAAGCAGGGCTCCTACACTATCAACGGAAAGACCTACAAAACCATGAAGACCGTCAAGCCAGGGCACAAGGAGACCGGCGTTGCATCGTGGTACGGCCCGGGTTTCGACGGCAAAAAGACGGCCTGCGGCGAGCGGTATGACATGCACGCTATGACCGCGGCTCATCCTTCGCTCCCGATGCATACCCTCGTCCGCGTGACGAACCTGGATAATGCGCGGACAACAGTGGTCCGAATAAACGATCGCGGACCCTTTGTAGACGATCGTCTCATCGATCTTTCATTAGCCGCGGCCAAAGAACTGGAAGTCGTCAGGCCGGGGCTGGCTCCGGTGCAACTCGCGGTGCTCGGGTCCTCGAAGGCTATGGTGGCATCAAAAGCGCAACCGACCAAAGACGCGTCTGATGGTGTCAAGCCTCCGAATCCTTTCTATCAGGCCGCGACACAAGGTGCGAAGCTTGATCAGGTCGAGAAGCCCTCACTTGGACGCCGCCTCATGGCACGCCTCTGGCCGTTCTAGGGCCGTTTGCAAAGCCTGGGAGCTTTTGCAGGCGCTTCCAGCGCTTGCAAAGCTGCGCCCTTTACCACGATGAAGGATCGTGTGATGGTCTGTGGTGTTATTCCGACGGATTCGATGCTCTGAAATCCGTTTTCGAGGTCCTTTATTCACGCTGCAAGCGGCTTGGGCATATCAGAGAGGAATCGGGGGGAATCGATCTTTTAAGACTGATTTCGTTTATGGGCTTGAAACTGTTTTGTTCTTGACATTAGGAGGGAATTTCTTTAGCATACGGCTCTCCAGGATTTGATCCCTTTGCTTAGACTTATCTGTCGTTTGGGTTCCTTGAGGGGCAACAAGGACTCACCTCACGCGACGTTCTATCTTTACCCTACAGGTTTGTATTTGAGTCTGCTGGGAGTTTAGAGAAGAGAAAGGAGAAAGAATATGGCAGAAATAGGACATGGTGGAAAGGAAATCGTCGAGCGGATTATGGAGCCCGCTCAGGCGAAGTCCAAGATCCAAAACCTGGCCAAGATCCCCGTTCGCAGCCAAATCGCTAACGAAATCATCGGGATTGCCTACGGATTCTTCTCGCCGCTTCAAGGCTTCATGGGCAAGGCGGATGTGGAATCCGTATGCAAGAATATGAGGCTTAGCAACGGCGTAGTTTGGAGCATCCCCATCTTGTTCGATCTCAGCAACGAAGAGATCCAGCAGTATGGGATTGATAAGGGTGACTCCGTAGTACTTACGTTCAACAACAATCCTATGGCCATCCTGGAAGTTGAGGAGATCTTTGACTACGATCGGAAGTCCATGGCCGCGGATGTGTTTGGCACGGACGATCCCAAGCACCCTGGTTGCGCTCGCACGTACGCGTACAAAGACAAGCTCATCGGTGGGAAAGTCACGCTTATCAATCGTCCCAAGATCAACCCGCCGTATGATCCTTATTTCGTCCCGCCGCTGGAATTGCGCAAGAAGTTCAAAGAGAAAGGCTGGGTCAGAGTTGTTGCCCACCAGACTCGGAATGTGCCCCATACCGGTCATGAGTGGCTCATGAAGGGCGCATGGTTCCAAACCTACGGCGAACTATCCATCGAAAAGCCGATCGTGGGCGTGCTGGTCAACGCAATCATTGGCGAAAAGCGCAAGGGCGACTACATCGACGAATCGATCATCCTGACTCAAGACGAACTGCGCAAATCCGGTTATTTCGGCGATCACAACCACCTGACCACCCTCACCTTCTGGGATATGCGCTATGCAGGGCCGCGGGAAGCAGTATTTCATGCTGCTCTTCGGGCCAACCTGGGATTGACCCACCACATGTACGGTCGAGATCACGCGGGTGTGGGAACCTACTACGGCGCTTACGATGCACACCACATGCTCGAGAAAGTCGCCAAGGACCTTTCCATTGTCCCTGTGTACTCAATGAACTGGCTCTATTGCCCACACTGCGGAGAAGTGACCTCGGAAGGCCTCTGCAATCACAAGAAGGAATGGCAGAAGTTCAGCGGCACCTTGATCCGCAGCATCGTGCAGGACGGCGTAAAGCCCCCCAGGCTGATTTTCCGTCCCGAGGTCTTCGATCTGGTGATGGAGTGCGCTGACAAGTACGGTTTCGGATCGCCCTTCGTGACGGACGAATACCTGGCAAAACGCATCCCTGTGTTTGAAATTCCCCCCATGTAAGAGGAGGTGATACCATGGCCGAAGAAAAATACCCCATAAACATCTGGATCAATGAAGAACGTCTCAAGCAGCTTGAGAAAGCTGGGCTTTCGGATATGTGCGAGGAGATGCTTGCCGGACTGAAGGTCTTCCGCGTGTTTGCTAACGACGCACAGAAAGACAAGATTCTCAAAGTCTTCCCCACAGCCAAGTTCGACAGCGCAACCACCAAGAGCATCGAGCTGCTCCCGAGAGACGTGAAGGACGCCATCTTCGTAAAGTGCGTCGAAAAGAAGTCCATGGACGTGCTGGACGACTTCTTGAAGGCGTACTAATCGCGACTGATTAGGATCTTACACATCTCAAAATCGAAGAGGGAACCCCCCGGGTTCCCTCTTTTTGTTTTGAGCCGCCGAAAGCTATGCCTTTGAAGGCCGGCGGGGGTCGGTATCCACGGTGTCGGGAGTGATGCCTTGCTTTTCGAGAGATCCTTTGATGACCCTCTGGGTTTCGATTTCGCGAGGTTTCGCCTAACGCTTGGCGGTCAGCAGTTCGGGGATGCCCCACTGTGCAGGAACCGGACCCATAGGAGAGTCGGAGAAGCGCTTGGCAACGCGAATGCCTTTCAGTTGCTGCGGTGAGAAATACGCGAGCGGGTTGTAGAGCTTGTTTCGTGCTCGCACCTCAATGTGCAGATGAGGCCCTGTGGAGCGCCCGGTGTTACCCACGAGCGCAATCTTCTGGGCTCGTTTTACCTTTTGTCCTTTTTTCACCAGAATTTGGTTCAAGTGCGCGTACTGCGTGTAGATGCCGTTCCCGTGATCCAACAGGATCGTTTTCCCGTAATTCTTGAACTTGGGAACTCCCGTGAAGAGAACACGGCCTTCCAAGCATGCGAGCACCGGAGTTCCGATCGGCGCTGCGATGTCCAGACCCTTGTGAAAGACTCCCCAGCGATGACCGAACGGCGAGCTCAACTCACCTCCGGGCACAGGAAACGCAAGTATCGGCACGGAAGGGTCCCTTTTCCCTCGGATCGTTCCCGAAAAAGAATGGGCCTTGTGCCGTCCAGCCGGTTCCTGCCACTGGGACTTATCTGCGGCCGAAGCGGTCTTCTTCGGTTCTTCCTTGTCGGGCAACAATGCCTCTGCGTGGAGGAAGACCGTATCACCCGGCTCCAGTGTGTACGGTGGTTTGAGTGCGTTGAGTGAGGCCACCTTTTTCTGATCCAGGTTGTACACGCTGCAAATGTGCTCCAGGGTCTCATCGCGACCCACGATGTGGAAAACCCCTTCGTCCTCCGAATGAGATATTTCGGAAGGCTTTTGGGTGGCCTCGGCTGTTTTCTTGGAGGCCGCGTCCTGAGATGAAGAGCTTTTGAAAATGCCGGTATGAGAGCACGAGGCGAGGAAGAGGAGGAGAATCGCGGGTATCAGGATGGGTTGAGGCCTCATGTCTTCTCCAGCTCGGAGATCAAGGTCAGTGGCGCTATGCTACATGATATGGCAAATAAAGTCAACGATAAACGCTAGATATTAGGTTTTACTGATATTTTAAATCTAGAATAATGGATACCATACCAGAATCTATAGTTTATATTCATAAATAGTGCTGCGGTGCCGATGGGGACCGCGCAATCTCGAACAACGAGCTTTGGGAAGGGCTATGCCGCGCCTTGTGAAAGGCGCGGCTCGATGGAATACGTGGCGTGGGTCCTACTGCTTCACCGTGTTCTTCATCTGATCCTGGGTCGTCTGTTGAGTGCCGGTAAGCTGGCCTTTGAGGTCTTTTGCGCTCTGCGCCTGATCTTCGGGCTTCTTTGTGAGGCTGGAGATTTGGGACCGAATCTGGCTGATGGTGGCCTCGTAGTTCCCGATTTGGCGGCTTAGCTCTTCCTGAGAGTTCTTTTTGAGCGAACCGATCTGTAGCTCCAGCTTGGCAATCTGCGCGTCCACGGCTACTCGCTGCTTCAGCAGGCCGTCAATGGACTGTTTGATGCCATCGATCTGGCTACTCAACATCGCTTGATTCGCCACCTTGGCTTTTTCGATTTGTGCCTGAACCAAGAGCGCCCTCTGCTCAAGGGCCTGAACCTCGGCATCGAACCCCCCCGCGAACGTTTGAACGCTTCCGAACGCAGAAATGACCGCCAGGATCGCAGTAAAGATGCCGATGATTTTCATGATTTCACTCTCCTTATCAGGGGGTTGGGCCGCGAGTCGGCCCTCGTGATGAGGAGTCATACCATACCGAGCATGAATTGCAAGGTTTTTTGTCTTAATTTTAAGATGTTGTCGAAATAATATAAAGTAATAGTTTATTTATTCCAGCGGGCGCCACCGGAATTCTCTTTCCAGACGCCGATGATGCGGACCGCGCTCTGAGCGAAACCGAATGGCTGCTTTCCTTCTGTTGGCCTTATTGGTATGATGAATATTGTGATGAGTCGGGTCTGTTCCTTCTCGCTCTTTCCCTTTTTCAGGCAGGCAGTCCGGTGGAGGTTGAGATGAACCATGAGGGCCTGGTTGGAAAGCGGATTCTTGCGGTAGATGATGAAGAGGACGTGCTCGCAGTCATCAAGGAGCAGCTTGAGGAATGCGAAGTCACAGCGACCGTTGACTACGAAACCGCGAGGAAGCATCTGGAGGAAGGCGCCTTTGACCTTGTGATGCTCGATATTATGGGCGTCCGAGGGTTTGACCTGCTGGACCTTGCACGCCGGAAACGCATACCCGCCGTAATACTGACTGCCCACTCACTAACTCCGCAGAGCCTCCAGAAAGCCATCGACAAAGGGGCGTATTCATTTCTGCCCAAAGAAGAGCTCTCAAGGCTCTCCGAGTTAATCGAGGAAATCCTTGAGGATGTGGAGCGAGGTGAAACCCATTGGCCCAGGCTGATCGGCCGCTTGAGTCCTCGATTCAGAGAACTCTGGGGGCAGACTTGGACAGAGGTCAGATTTCCTCCCGATTCCAAAGCCAACTGGTGACTGTAGCCTGAGAACTACGTCGAGCGAACCACTTATCATGAAAGGTGGTTCCCTGCGATTTTGACATCTCTTCTCGCAATGGCTTAGAGCCTACCTTTTTTATTTACTTTTGCTCTACTCGGTGGTAGTAGTGATTGAAAAATACGGACGAGTCCCGTTTGCAGCACTCTGAAAGCTGGAGAATCTATCGAACTAAAAACCTAAGAGTCGAACGAGAGGATTCATTAGACATCTGGAGATGAAGGCATTGATATCCGAGTACCATCTCCTCAATGGTGTGAAGGGGCTTTCCCGTGAGCTCCACAGGTCGCACGAACGAGCCTTCGTGGGCCTGACTTTGCTCGTCTGTCTCATTTCGTTCTTCGCACCGGATCTGTGCGCCGCGGCACCGAAGATCCCGGGCGAGGAAGGGTCGGGATTCCTGTATGCGCTGACTCATTTGCATCCCGTGGCCTACCTGATTCTCTTGCTCGTCTTCATTCTCTCCGTGCTGAATCTGCTCTATCAAGGTCTATTGCATCCTCACGCGTGGCCCACCTCGGTGCGAGGATTGCTTCCCTATGGAAGCGCAGACGCGGGAAAGAGCGGCGTGGAGTCGGCCTCAGGGCGATTGCGCCGCGGAGAAGTTGGTTTGCATGGGGGCTTATCTTCCGAAGCTTCTCTCGGTCATGCGTCCGATGCCCACGAGGGCGTGGTCGGTCCGCGTCGGGTGGCGCGGCCGAATAGGGAAGAAGTCCAGGGCCATCCGACCCCTCTGGACGGGCTGAATCATCCGTTGCCGAAGTTTGTTGCGTCTCCGAGCGCCCAGTCTCAGGGAGCTCCTCGGATGGTTGACCGTGCGACAGAGAATAAGGGTCTGAAGCGGGAATTCAGATTCACCGCGGCAGTCGATCTCCCTCCACCGGAAGAGATGGAGAAGAGGGAACGGGAAAAGCTGGTGGTTTCGGGCCGAATCACGGGTTCTGACGGGAAAGCTCTTGCGGGGACCCTGGTTTTCCTGACCGACCCACAGGGCAATCGAGTTGGCCAATCGGCTCGATCTGCGGAGAACACCGGCGAATTCAAAGTGCAGGCCCACGAACCGGGCAAATACGTCATCCAGGCTTACAAGCGCGGATATCTGATGGAGAACACTGACCCCTTGACGTCGCCTGTGGAGGCAGGGCGGATCGAAGGGATCGACATTCGCATGATACCCGAAGGATGCCTGGTTCAAGGCCACGTCCAGTTTGAAGGCCCAGCGAAAGATTTCGCAGGTCTTGAAGTGCGATGCTTGACTGAATCGGCTGATTGGTCGCGATCAAGCCGACTCGATCCTTCCGGAACGTTCAGAATTGCGGGCATTCCCCATGACTCGAGCTGCGTGCTCGAAGTTAGGGCACAAGACGGAAAGGTGTTGGGACGGACCGATGCGTTTTATACCAACAGCAGCCGAGAGTTGTACCGGGCTGTAAGGGTGACGTACCAGAGCAGCGAGGAGCACGAGGCCCCGACCGCTTCCGGAGAGAGCCCCTGGTGTGAACCGGAGAGCAGTGGCGAACATCCCCACCAGCCATATTCCGCGGATTCGTGCAAGGCCGGATGACGTTCGAGGCGTGCAGCGAGTCCCTTCGTACGGGTCATTTCCCAAGGACAACCCCGAATTCCATTCATGCCAGGCCCAAGGCCGGAGGGGCCTAGTGGACTGACGGCCTCACCCTATCCTTGTGACACCGAAAAAGATCAAGTATGGTGATAGCCCCGCGGGTGTTCGGCCGTCGAGGCTGATCATCCCCCTAAATGCAACTTGGCACGCTGCTTTTGCCAAGACTTCTGCTATCTTGCATCCAACAAGAATGGAATACTGTTTGGATGCCCTGGCGGCTCATCCGGCAGTGCAAGCGGCAGAAAACCACGTCACGGTGATGACGGCACAGACTGGCGAAGGCCCCGGCCGGTCAAAGGTACCTACACATGGAAGAAGCTCTGTTCGCCGCGGTCAAAGCGGCTGATCTGGTTAAGCTGCGAATGCTCATCGACGTGGGCGCGGAACTCAACGCGCGGGACGAGCTTGGGTGGACTCCATTGATGTGGGCCTGTGCATTGAACCTCCCCGAGGCAGTAAGGGTCCTTCTGGAGCATGGAGCCGACACGGAGCAAGCCGATGAATACGGCGCAACAGCCCTCATGAAAGCGTGTCGTCAAGGAAATGCTGAAGTGGTTGACCTGCTGCTTAAATACGGGGCTGATGTTGATGCTGCGGACGTCTTGGGCTGGTCGGCGCTCATGCGAGCTGCCCAACGTGGCCATGAGGCCGTGATACAGCTCTTGCTGGATAATGATCCCGATACCGAGATCGCGGACGGCACCGGCGCCACTGCGCTCATTTTGGCCGCGGCCGGAGGCCACCTGGGAGTCGTAAAGGCTCTGCTGGAGTGGGGAGTTGACTGCCAGGCGCAGGACAAGGACGGTAGAACCGCCATGATGTGGGCGCTCTCCCAAGACCACGCGGCGGTGGTGGATTTGCTGAGAATGCTGGGGAGGCACCCGAAATAGCGCCGGTCCAGTTATCCGGTCCGACTCATATGCCTTGAAAATGGAGGATCTAACAATACATGGAGCTTTTCGTGCGTCCCAGAAGCGTCGCGGTAATAGGAGCATCCGCGGACAAACGCAAAGTCGGGTATTCCATGCAAGCGAATGCGAGGACCAGTCTCGGGGATCGTTGTTATCTCGTGAACCCTGCGTACAAGGAAATTGAAGGTCTGCCCTGTTACCCGAGCGTGGAAGACCTTCCCGTTGTGGTGGATTTGGTGATCGTTTTCGTCCGTGCGCCCCTTGTGCCTGAAGTCCTGAGCGCGTGTGGCCGCAAAGGAATAAAGCGGGTCATGATCCAAAGTGCGGGCTTTGCAGAGACCGGCGAGCAGGGCCGAGCGCTTCAGGATCAATGCTTGGCCATAGCCAAAGAGCACGGAGTGAGGGTTTGGGGCCCGAATTGTATGGGCGTTGTCAATGGCCAAGCCAAGATGGCGCTCTCTTTTATGAGGCCGGATCTGTGGCAGAAAAACCTGCGTCCGGGAGGCGTTTCTCTCATTGTGCAAAGCGGCATGTTATCCGCCGGATTCCTCATGCAGATTCTCAGTGAGAACTACTTTGGCGTGAACTTAGCTTGTTCCATAGGAAATCGATCAGACGTCAATGAATGCGACCTGCTCGAATATATGGCCGACGATCCGTTTACCGAAGTCGTGGCTATGTACCTGGAATCCATTGCAGACGTGGACCGCTTCCGAAATGCCGTCAAAAAGTTGAACCGGCCCGTGCTCTTGGTGAAGGGCGGCACCAGCGCTCAAGGCGCAAAAGCCGCGCTGAGTCACACGGCAAGCATGGCGGGCAATGCAAGGATCTCCGAGGGCCTCTTTCGGCAATTGCACATTCTACGGGCCGCGGATTTCGTTGAATTGATGGACCTTACCAAGGCCCATGTGCTGTGGCGCAAAAAGGCCGCGGGCAAGAGGGTAGCAGTAGCCACGTTCAGCGGGGCTGCCGGCATAGTCGCGACCGACCATGTGATGGCGAAGGAGATGACCCTGGCCGAGCTGAGCCCTCAAACAGTTCAGCAACTGAAAACAATATACCCGGACTGGATGGAACCGGGAAATCCTCTGGATCTCTGGCCCGCTATCGAACAGAACGGCGTAACGCGGGTTTATTCCACGGTGAGCGACGCTCTCTTAAATGATCCCGGCGTCGATGCCATTCATTTCCATATATTTGTGGATGGATCGCTTCTAAAGCGGGACCTTGACTTTCTCCACATCCTCGGGAAAGCTCCCAAGCCGGTTGCTTTCTGGATGATCGGTGACACCACCTATTTCAGGGCCTTTCGCGACAAGGTTGAATCCTTGGGCATCCCGGTCTTCACCGAGATCGAGCGCGGAATCCGCTGCCTCAAGTCCATGTACGAATTAGGGCAGGACAATTCGTTCAGGGTCGCGGTAGGGACGTCAGTTACCTGACGCCCCCCGCACAGATCCGTACGTGCGGATTTCCCGCATACGGCTCCTACCTCGGGTGTATGGCGGTGAAGCGGAGAGAGGGATACGGATGCAAGAC
>JBMOME010000010.1:0-2940 GCA_049323095.1 Thermodesulfobacteriota bacterium | reverse complement strand
GGAACGTGGAGCGCACAAAGGGCATGAATGGTGAAGGACAATGAGCGATTCGTACACTGTCAAAGATATTCAAGTGCTCAAGGGCCTTCAAGCTGTCAGAAAGCGGCCGGGAATGTACATCAGCGGCACGGGCAGGGATGGTCTGCACCAACTGGTGTGGGAGATCCTGGACAACAGCGTGGATGAGGCTCTCAATGGACACAGCAAGCACATTGAGGTGGTGATGCTGGCTGACGGAAGCGTCTCCGTTGAGGATGACGGCCGCGGTATGCCGGTGGAAAAGCATCCGACCACGGGAAAAAACACAATTGAGACCATATTCTGCAACCTCCACGCGGGCGGCAAGTTCGACGACGACGCGTATAAGGTGGCGGGCGGGCTCCACGGGGTCGGCGCGGCAGTGGTCAATGCACTGAGCGAGCGGCTCGTGGTTCAGGTGAAGCGAGGAGGTAACCTTTACGAGCAGACCTTCAGCCGGGGAAAGGCCAAAGGCGGCCTCGCGGTAAAGAGTAAAGCCGTGGGAACCGGAACCAAGGTGATCTTCCTTCCTGACAGCCAGATATTTGAAGATCGGACCTTTTCTAAGAATCGCATCCGCGACCGACTTGAAACCAAAGCATTCCTCATCGCGGGTCTCAAAATAACGTTGAGAGACGAATACGAGGGGAGCGAAGAGGTCTTTTGCTACCCCGGTGGGATTAGCGATTTTCTCGCGAAGCTTCTTGCAGCCTCAAGACCGATTGACGCGCAACCGTTTCACTTCCGGTACGACAACGATGTGCGCCTTGAAGTCGCGATTGCCTGGACCGAGGAGACATCGAACCGCGTCAGTTCGTTTGTCAATTCCATACCCACAACTGCGGGAGGCACTCACGAAGCTGCTTTCAAGAACGCTATCACAAAAGCGGTGCGAACTTATCTTGAGAAACGCAACGGCCTCCCGAAGGGCATCAGGGGTATATCCGGGGAAGACGTGAGGGAAGGGCTGGTCGCGATCGTTTCGCTCTTCCTGCATGGAGATGTGGAATTCCAGGGGCAGACAAAGGAGCGGCTCAACAGCACCAAAGCCCAGCAAATCGAACCGTTGATACGCAACGCGCTGGAAACTTGGCTCCACCAGAATCCAGGGCAAGCCGCCGTCATAGCGGGGCGAGTGCTCCTCGCCGCGCAAGCTCGCCAGGCTTCCCGCGCTGCGCGGGACGAAGTGGCTCGCAAGGCAGCGACGCGGCGGCTGACGCTCCCCGGAAAGCTTGCCGATTGCTCCTCCACCTCACGGGATCAGACCGAACTCTTCATCGTTGAAGGAGACAGCGCGGGTGGGTCTTCCAAACAAGCCAGGGACAGGAAGTTTCAGGCGATACTCCCTGTTCGCGGGAAGATACTCAATGTAGAGCAGGCGTCGGACGAGAAACTCAAAGCCAACAAAGAGATCCAGAGCATCGTTCAAAGTGTGGGTACGGGCATTGGCAAAGCGTTTTCCTACGATCGTCTGCGGTATGGGAAAATCATCATTAACACCGACGCGGACGTGGACGGCCACCACATCGCGACCCTGCTCTTAACCTTTTTCTACCGTTACCTTCCCGACTTGGTCCGGAAAGGGCACGTGTACCTGGCAATGCCACCCCTATATAGAATCCGAGTCGGTTCCGGCAAGAAAGCTCAGACCCTCTATGTATTCTCCGACCGAGAAAAGGATGCGATCCTGGCCAAACAGAATGGGAAATCAGTGGAAGTTCAGCGGTTCAAGGGCCTTGGTGAAATGGACGCGCCGACACTGAAGAGCACCACGATGGATCCGGGTACGCGCACGCTTCTCCAGGTACAAGTTGCCGATGAAGAAGAGACGAACGGGATCTTCGAGACACTCATGGGAAAAGACGTTAAGAGACGTTTTCTCTTCATCAAGGAGCACGCGAAGGAAGTCCAGGACCTGGATATTTGATCGCCGGAATTCTCCCGGCTTCTCACGGATTGGAGCTCTGGATGACGGGTGCTCCCGCGAGACGCGGGACTGGCTTGCCCAACAGTGTTCTGGCCATATGCACTGCGCGGAGAACTCCACACCCGTCATTCCCGCGAAAGCGGGAATCTAGGCCTTTGGAGACAAGGACTGGGGGCCTGTTCCAGAGAACCGCCCAGGATGTCGGGATTGGGGTTTCAATATATTCCTGAATTCCCGCGTCCGCGGGAATGACGAATGTCTAAGCGCCGTTGGTTAAGAGCCTTGTTTCTGCGACACGACACTAGTTTGGCTTGCCTGCCTCCGGCCGCGGGGCTGCTGAATGGGCTTCGGGCTCAGGAGGCTTACCCGCCCGATCGGCCATGCCTTTGAGCGCATTGGAAATCATCTGCTTGAGCCCGGGATCTTTTTCCGTTTTGAGCGCCTCAACCATCACGGGAAAGACTTTTTCGCTCTCTGTCAGGCTCAGTCTTCGAAGCACATCTACGGCTGATCGCCTCACAGTAAGCTCTTGATCGCTTAAGGCCTTCTGGAGCGCCTTCAGCATCTCATCCGTGACGGGCTTAAACGAACCGAGCGTGCCCACCGCGAACGAACGCACGGTCAGGTCGCGATGCTTGGTCAAGTTGATGACCGGCCCAATCGCTTGGGGAGCGTTAGCCGCCGCGCTCCTGAGCATTCGCAGAGCGAGCAACTGGTTTTCCTGGTCTGAGTCCTTCAAGCACTTAATGAGGGGATCGACAAAGCCCCCGATCTTGTCGCGATACGCGAGGACGCCTAAGATAGCCTCTCTTCGCACCCTATGGTCCGAATCTTTGAACGCTTTGAAGAGAATGGGGACTCCGTAATCGCCCTTCGGGTCAAGATTCTGTATTGCTACCACCAGATCGGCCCGCGATTCCGGGTCGGTCTTGTCATAGAGGGCCGCCAGATCAGGCACCAGGGCCGCGGCCTGGGGCTTCATGGCGCGCATAACA
>JBMOME010000009.1:0-2953 GCA_049323095.1 Thermodesulfobacteriota bacterium | reverse complement strand
TCCAATCTACGGCAGCGTCTGCTAGCTCCAGAATGAGCTCTTCCCCGTCACCCACGGCAAACGCATCGAAGAAAGGAGCCAACGGCGTGGGGTTGAAGGCAATGGGACCGCCGGCTATCACAAAAGGATGTTCCGGCCCCCTATCGCGGCTGCGCAACGGGATGCCGCCCAGGTCAAGCATTTGTAGAACATTGGTGGCAGCAAGCTCATATTGCAGCGAAAAGCCGACGATGTCGAATTGAGCAAGCGGGGTGCCTGATTCCAGGGTCGTCAGTGGGAGTGACGCTCTCCGCATGGCTGCTTCCATGTCCGGCCATGGCGCAAACACCCGCTCCGCGGCCAGATCCGGTCGAGCATTTACTATTGCGTAGAGCACCTTGAGTCCAAGGTGCGACATGCCCACTTCGTACACATCGGGAAATGCCAGAGCCATGCGTAGGCGCACATCCGAAGGGTCCTTACGCACAGAGTTCCATTCACCCCCGATGTACCGCACCGGTCTTTGTACGCTTGATAAGATTTCTTCCCAATCAGTCGGACACTCAATTCCCCGTGGACTGGGAGGCATTCCTTGGCCCATTCTTTTCATCCGCGAACAAAACACTCTCGTCAATTGGTTACATTCATGCGACGATCAATGATAACATATCCGGCATGACATGGAGACACACCACGGCCCTGATCGCCGGGGCCGCAGTTACTGCCGCGGTTTTCGTGGCGGCAATGGCGTTGCTTGTTTACGGAGAGATCTTCCCTGAGCGAGATTGGCTTATCATGGTGTCCATCGCTTTGGGACCGATAGCCATGCTCTCCGTAATGGTGGGTTATGCAGTGTGGTGGTTTGTTCTCTTCCTTCTCAGCCTGTTCTCGGCTGACTGACTGAACAACAAGATCCCCCGCGGGCCGTAGAAGACCGGGTTGGAGGATCAGCGTCGCGCTTGCGCTTGTGGCTGCGATTGCGGGCGCCAGGAGGAATATTGCATGAGCGGTGTGGAAAAGAGTCGGCTCTATCGGATCACACATCCGCGGAGCTTGGCTTTCTGGGGCGCTTCCAACAATGCCTTGTCCATGGGAAGCGTGCAATTGGCTTCTGTCCTTGCGTTAGGTTACGAGGGGGCGATCTATCCGATACACCCCAAGGAAGCCGAGGTCATGGGCTTCAAGGCGTACAAGAGCCTCGCGGAAGTGCCGGGGCCGGTTGACCTTGCCGTCGTCGTGCTGCCCACTAAACTCGTCCCGGAAGTCCTGGAGCAGTGCGGCAAAGCAGGAGTGCACCACCTGATCATTGTCTCAGCTGGCTTCGGCGAGATCGATGAAGATGGGAAGCGGATGCAGCAGCAGCTCATCGATACGGCGAATCGATATGGGATCACCTTCTTGGGGCCTAACTGCATCGGTGTGGTGAACACGTACCACAAGCTCAATACCACCTTTTATCCGTACGTGGCGAAACCCGGTTTCATTGGGATGGCGTCCCAGAGCGGCAGCTTCGTGACCCAAATGTCCGGGTACTTGGATAACTTCGACCTCGGCTTCAGCCAGGCGTTCAGCGTGGGCAACGAGGCCGTGGTGGACATCACGGATTGCCTGGAGTACCTGGGCGCTTCGCCGGAAACCAAAGTCATAGCTCTGTACATTGAGGCCATACGACGGGGAAGGGAATTCTTCAAGGTCGCGAAAGAAGTATCCAAGAAGAAACCTATCCTCGCCTATTTTGTAGGCGGGTCTAGCGCAGGCAAGAAGGCCGCGCAGTCGCATACCGGCGCGCTGGCCGGTTCAGACGCGGTCTATGATGCGATGTTCCGCCAATGCGGAGTGATCCGGGCGCAGAGCATCGAAGAGCTGTTTGACTTCTGTATCGTGCTCGGGACCCAGCCTCTCCCGCGCGGTAACCGGGTTGCTGTGCTGACCCATTCCGGCGGTCCCGGCGTTTCCGCTGCCGACGCGGCGGAGCGCAGCGGGCTCCGATTAGCCGAATTCAGCCCCGAAACAGTTGCAAAGATGCGGGAGGTCGTCCCGCACACGGCAAGTGTGACAAACCCTGTGGATCTTACCTTCTCCCGGAATCTCAATGAGTATCTACAGACGCTTCCGGCGGCCATCATGCCGGATGAAGGCGTTGACAGTCTGTTCGTGTACCTGATTGTGGCCCAACATAGGCTCGAGGAGCTCCTCAAGGATGCCGTGAAGGACCAAGAGAAGGCTGAAACACTTGCACGAGGATTCCTCGTCGGCCAGGCTGAGGCATTGGCAGCTTTGCCTGGAAAATACGGCAAGCCTGTGGTTGCGGGCTCATTTCTGCCCAGATCCGAGTCCCTTATTCAAGAGCTCCAGAAGAGAGGATGCGCGGTCGTGCCCAGCCCTGAACGCGCCATGAGCGCCCTGGCCGCACTCACTCGATACGCTCGAATGAGAGAAGCTCTGTTGGCTTCCACATAAAACAGGGACATAAATGAGGCCGCGCCTTTCCAGCTTTTGCCTGAAGGTGCGTGTCCATTATCTACGGTTGGATGGAATTTTGGTGCCACGGATGAGTCCCGCGAACTGCGCGGGACGAAATCCGACATCATGTCCTAAGGAACCTGTCGGGTTTCGCTGGGCTCAACCCGAGCTACCTTGATTCATCGTTTGATAGCGCAATAGTGTAAGACACTGCTGGGCAAGCCAGCAGTGGCACCCAAGATACAGTCCGCATTCATTGAATTCTGACTGTAAAACGTGAGGGCGTTTGAGAATTACGGCAGGGCAAGCGCAAGAGATTGCTTCGTCGCTTCGCTTCTCGCAATTGTACGTGTCAAGTAATTCGTGGACAAGAGTTGAGGAACTCTACGGGGGATTTTCCTCCTAGTGCTTGATGGGGTCTTTCGTTGTTATAGTAGTAGATGTACTGCTCGAGTTCTGTCTTGAACTCTTCTTCAGTCTCAAAGGTCGTTCCCTCGATGAGATCGTCGTT
>JBMOME010000008.1:0-24968 GCA_049323095.1 Thermodesulfobacteriota bacterium | reverse complement strand
AAGCGTGGCCGGGGAGGCCCCTTTTTGCAAACAGGGGCCTCCCCGGACCCCTCCACCAAAAACTCCCCCCCTTTGCAAGCGCTTCCAGCGCTTGCAAGCATGCGTGCCTTCGGGCGAACAAGATGTAGCTTTCTAAATGATTGCAGATACAATCCTGAGAAAACAGTCGCGAAACAACAGCAAACAATCCTTGTTGCCACGAAAGACGAAGGAGAATCAATGAGCACGGAAGTTCCTGGCCACGATGCGCTAGTAACCTATCATCGCGAAGGTCGCGTTGGCTTTCTGACGCTAAACAGGCCTGAAAAGCGCAATGCGCTGAATCACGCAGTCTGGTACACTCTGGGCACGGCTGTTGCTCAAGCTGAGCAGGATGAGGAAGCACGGATCGTGCTTGTGAAAGGCGCGGGTAAGTCCTTTTGCGCGGGACTGGACCTTAGCCCGGAGAATCAGGTTGTGAATACCCTCAGCGGCCAGCCGAGCGCATCACAAAAGATGGCTTTCTATCGTTCAGTTCGAACGATTCAAGGGATCTACACCCGGCTGGAACGACTGTCCAAGCCCACCATTGCCGTGATACAGGGGCACTGTCTCGGGGCAGGGCTTGAGCTGGCACTGTGCTGCGATATTCGCCTCTGTTCTCAAGACGCGGTGTTTTCCCTGCCTGAGGCAACCTTGGCCATAATCACGGACGTAGGGGGCTTGCAGAGACTCCCAAGGGTCGTGGGCAAAGGTTTCGCGCGTGAGATTGCCTTTCGAGGACATCGCTTCGACGCCTCATACGCCCAGTCTGTCGGCCTGGTTAACCACGTGTATGGAGATCATCAAGCGTTGGAGGCCGCTGCCCAAGAGATGGCCCTGGAGATCGCCGGCAATCCGCCTTTAGCGGTGCAGGGAGCCAAAGAGGTCTTCCTGTTCCAGGAAAGAGCTGGGCTCGAAGAATCCATGGACTACAACGCGGCCAGGTCAAGCATGATTATGCCGTCTGAAGATCTCTTCGAGGCTATGGCCGCGTTCATGCAAAAGAGAAAAGGCGAGTTCAAGGGAGCATAAATTCTCATTCATATTATACACTTAAACGTGGGAGGTTGCCGTGATTCAGAAGCTGTTTGAGCCCATATCGGTAGGCCCGATGAAGCTGTCCAACCGGGTGGTGATGACCGCAATGCACCTGAACTACTGTCCGAATGGGGAAATGACGGACAAGATGGTGGACTTCTACCGTGCTCGTGCCCGTGGAGGCGCGGGGCTGGTTATTGTCGGAGGCGCGGAGATCGACGCGGAGGCCTGCGGCATCGATCTGTTCATCTCCATCAAGGACGATAAGTATATTCCCGGGCTGAAGAGGCTCGTGGACGGGGTGCATGAGGAAGGCGGCAAGATAGCCGTCCAGCTATACATGGCCGGGGCATATTCTTTTGCGAGTATGAAAGGCCTCCCCATCTTTGCGCCCTCCGAATATGAATCGTACTTCACCCGACAAAAGACCACCGCGATGTCTCTGGCGGACATTCAACGGATACAGGACGATTTCGTGCAGGCAGCTCGCCGGGCCAAGGCAGCGGGTTTCGACGCGGTGGAGGTTCTGGCTTCAGCCGGGTACCTGATCTGCCAGTTCCTTTCGCCAAAGACGAACAAACGGGACGACGAGTACGGCGGCCCGCTGGAAAACCGCATGAGGTTCGGCCTGGAGGTGATCCGCAAGGTGCGGGAACAAGCAGGCTCGGACATGGCTGTGATCGTGCGGGTGGCCGGCAACGATTTCGTCCAGGACAGCCACACCAACATAGAGGCCCGTCTCTTCGCCAAAGCATGTGAGGATGCGGGTGCGGATTGCATCAATGTTACGGGTGGATGGCATGAGAGCCGTGTTCCTCAGATCACTATGGACTTACCTCAGGCGGGGTATGTTTACCTTGCCAGAGGCATAAAGGAAAACGTGACTGTGCCGGTGATTGGGTGCAACCGTATCAACGACCCCCTGATCGCCGAAGACGTCCTTGCTGAAGGCATCGCAGACCTCGTGGGAGTGGCTAGAGGTCTCCTGGCCGATCCGGAATTCGTGAACAAGGCTCGTCAACAAAAGTTCGATGAAATTCGTCGCTGCGTGGCGTGCAACCAGAGGTGTTTCGATTATGTCTTTCAGCTCAGGCCGGTCGGCTGCATGGTAAACCCGAAGGCAGGCCGTGAGGGTGAGACCGAGCTGAAGCCCGCTACAAAGGTTAAGAAGATCCTCGTGGCCGGCGGCGGCCCGGCAGGTTGCGAATTTGCATGCACAGCCACGGAACGCGGCCATAAGGTGGTTCTATTCGACAAGGTTGACTACCTCGGCGGGCAGGTTCAATGGTCTGCGGTTCGTACCCGCAAGCCGGAATACCTGAATATGTTCAGATACTATCGGGCGATGCTGGACAAGCTCAAAATCGACGTGCGCCTGAACACGGAACTCACTCCCGCGCTGGTGGCCCAAGAAGAGCCTGACCTCGTGGTAGTTGCGACGGGCGCAGCCCCCTTCAAACCTCCTATTCCCGAAGTGGACCTCCCCTATGTGCTCCAGGCCTGGGATGTGCTCAAAGACGATCTCAAGACCGGGACCAACGTGGTTGTAATCGGAGGAGGTTCCGTGGGCCTAGAAACAGCGGTCTTTCTTGCTTCCAAGGGAACCATCTCGCCGGAGCAGCTCTATTTTCTCACTCTGCATCAAGCGGAGCGACCGGAGGTACTGCGGGAGCTCATGACCAAAGGGGTCAAGAACGTGACGGTCCTGGAAATGCTCAGCCGCATCGGACAGGATCTGGGCCCGTCGACCCGATGGGTGCTCATGAAAGACCTGCACGCAAGAGGGATCCAAATCATCACCGGCGCGACCATGAAATCAATCTCAGAGGGCAAGGTCACCTATACCGACTCGCAGGGGAACGAACAAACCCTGCCCGCCGATACGGTCGTACTCGCAATGGGCGCGCGCTCGGAAAACTCCCTGGCAAAAGCCCTAGAACCCACGGGCGTGGAGATCAAGGTGATCGGCGACGCAGCAAAAGTGGGCAAAATCGGCAACGCGGTTGAAGAAGGCTTCAACCTGGCCCTGGAAGTGTAGACGCGGTTTCACGAACCAAGAGTCCTTGCAGGAACGGGAGGGAAGCCCTCTTTTCAAAAAGGGGCTTCCTTGGGCCTCTCCCCAAGAGACTCTATGACTCCTGCAAGCTCCTTTTCCTTTCTCGAACAAAGGGGGTTGTCATGAAGAAGATGTCTCGACGTAGTTTCATGGCAGCGGGCATTTCAGCCCTGGCTGCCGGTCAAGCCTTGCTGAGCGGCGGAGCAAAGACCGCCTCTGCCGGGCAAGGTACTGGCGAAAAGAAACCGTCCGGCACACGGCTAATCCTTCTCGGTACCGCTGGGGGGCCACGGCCGAACAAAGTGAGATCCTCACCGGCCCAAGTAATAGTCGTCAATTCGGTCCCCTATGTGGTGGATTGCGGCTCAGGCGTTGCGCGGCAAATGGTCATGGCGGGAGTTCCTCTGCCCAAGCTTCGGAACGTGTTCTTGACTCATCATCATTCGGATCACAACGCGGATTACGGGAACCTTATCTATTTGGCGTGGGCCAGCGGGCTTAAGACACCTGTGGATACGTACGGACCGCCGCCTATAGACAAGATGACCAAGCTCTACTTTGATTTGAACGCGTATGACATCAACATCAGAATAGACGACGAAAAAAGAGTGCCTCTCGTGCCGCTGGTGACGGTTCATGAATTCGATAAGGGCGGCTTGGTCATGCAGGACGACAACGTCAAGGTTACTGCCACGCTGGTTCATCATCCTCCGGTTGTCCCCGCCTTTGCCTTCCGATTTGATACGGCCGATCGATCCATCGTAATCTCGGGAGATACCACACCTTCGGACAATCTGATCAAGCTGGCCCAGGGCGCAGACGTTCTCGTGCATGAAGTAATCCACAAACCGTCTTTGGCCAAGCTCATTGCCCGAATCCCGAATGCAGATAAGCTTCTGGAGCACATCGTTGCAAGCCACACCACTCACGATGATGTAGGAAAGGTAGCGAAGGCCGCTGGAGTAAAAACCCTGGTCTTGTCTCACATCGTGCCTTGTGACGATCTGTCGGTGACGGATGAAATGTGGATCGAGGGCGCGCGGGCCCATTTCGACGGAAAGGTGATCGTTGGAAAGGACCTAATGGAGATCTAAGGAGGGCTCCCCAAAGCTCCACAGCTCTGAAAGCGTCGCTAAGGCTTTTGTGCCAAGTATCCGGCTGCTTTGAGTTTGTTCACCAGGACCCAGCCCTTGCCTCTCGGGGTATGGATGGAATGCGTCATGTTGCGGCCTTTCACTTTGGCGGGAAACTTCCCGACTGAAGGCTTCAGTTTGGGATTGAGTTCGAGGATTTTCCGGGGCGGAGTATCAGTCATCCTCGCTATCTCAGCCACGGGCAGATCCTTTGCCAGGGCAATGCCCGTCACGTTATCGAAAATCAGTGGCGGAGTACCCGCAGCATTTAGGCCGTAGTCGCGCAGATGCGCGAAGATAATGGCGAATGCTATCCATCTGACCACCAGTTCTTCGGCGTTATCGGGGAGTGGAATATCCCAAAACGACTGAGATTTCCATTGCTTCTCGCGTTCCGCAACGGTTTTGGTCGCGGTGATGTATGCTGCGGCGGCCATGAGCCAGCTCTCGTGCCCCAGATCCTTCCTGATACGTTTGATTCGGGATGCAAAACATGCCGTAGAAAGCTCCAGATCCAGCCTATCGTCGTGCCACGCGTCCACGGACATGGCCACGCCTTCATTGGAATCGCACGGCTTGTCAAGTCCCCACCAGCCTGCTCCTGACACTCTGGGCGATGCTTGGAGGCTGAGGCCCGAAAGCACCGGGGCAAACAGGAGAAAGTCCTGAGGAACACCGTCCCGCTTCAGCACTTCCTCAAAAATCCAGGCGAATTGCTGCGTCTGATTGATCCAGGACGTGAGTGCGCTGCGTGCGTCAAGGAGTAGGAAATTCAGCTCGTTGCGGATCCGGTCACCCACATCCGGCCGCTGAATAGGGACGACTTCTCCTGCAAATCGAAACGGTTTTTTGAGCACATCCGCGGGCAGAGAATAGCGGCCGCACGGAGTGGCTCCTCGGACACCCGGGCTGGGAGTCCGGGCCTCAACAAAGAGGCAGCCCGTATGAAAAAGCAGCACGAGGAAAAGTATAGTTGTCCCTAAGAATGAGTTGCATCCAAACGCGGGAATTCCAGAGTGGCGGAAACGCCTTTCAAAATCTGCGATTCTCGCTTTTAGTAAACGGCGGTCGGGGGACGTTAGCACCAAAATAGCTTGGTTAGGCATTCCAGTAACGCTGTCCGACGTTATATCGCGGTTACGCGTAGGGGCGCACGGCCGTGCGCCCCTACCATGAACAATATCAGGGCTCATTGAAAGTCCCAGATCGCCCGCTCATCGTCGCGTCCCTCGATGAGATGTGATAGGGCCCTCTCTTAATGGAACGGAGCACGGGAAGAGAGTTCCCGTAGCTCATTTGGTTGTGGATTGCTCTGGGCTGGTTTGCTTGCCCAGTTCCTTTTCCAGTTCTCGGAGCTTTTTTTGCACCATCAGATTGTGGGGGTTGGATTCGAGGGAACGCTGGTAAGCTTTGACCGCGTCCTCTTTTCGTCCCAATGAGATCAGAACGTCCCCCTGATGTTCCGCGATGATCGGATCCGATTTGACCTTCTCCGACGCCTTCTCGATCTGCTCCAGGGCCTTCTCGCTCTCCCCCTTCTTGAAGTACAACCAGGCAAGCGAATCAATGATGTACCCATCGTCAGGCTTCAGGTCTATGGCCTTCCGAATGCAATCTTCCGCCTTTTTCACATCTTGTCCCATGGAGAGCAGGGTATAGCCGACGAAATTAAGAGCGCTGGCATCATCAGGCTTTTCGTGGAGCAGCTTTTCCATGGTGGCGAGGCCGAGGCCCCGGCGGCCGCTCTTCTCGTACACATTGCCCAGGGAATAGAGCAACCTGGTATCGTTCGGGGTCAGCTCCAGGCTCTTCTGGTAATTACTTGTGGCTTCCGCGTACCGGTGCATCTCCTCGAGCACGGAACCGCGAATGTGGTAAAGATCGGGATCTTTTGCATCGGTTTCAAGGGCCTGATCGACATACTTGATGGCTTTGGCATAATCGCGTTTTCGGAGGAACATCAGGGACATGACAAGTCTGGAGTTCAAATATGAAGGCGCATCCTTTGGGATCCTGGTGAACTCTTGCTCTGCTTCATCCACCTTTCCCTGCTCTCTGAGCACTCTTCCCAGATGGTACCGAACCTGATCCCAGCCCGGCTTGGTTTCGAGGATTTTGTTGAGCGTCTTCTCCGCCATTTCATACTGCTTCTGGGCTGCAAGGATGAGAGCCATCCTAATTTGAATGCTGAGATTTGACGGCGCAAGCTTTGAAAGCTCCTCAAATACCTTGTACGCCTGGTCGTACTTCTTCTGGCTTGCCAGGACGTGAGCTAGGTTCAAACGAGCGTTTATGTTGACCTTGTCCAGTTCCAAGGCCTCCCGGAGGTGCTTCTCGGCTTCATCGTATTTTTTCTGGAGCGTGTAGACCGTCCCGATCTCTACGTGTGCTTGAGCAGCCACGTCGCTACCGGTTTCCAGCAGCTTCTGGAAAGTCTCTACAGCCTGGTCGTACTGCTCGGTTTCGACGTAAACTTTGCCAAGATAGAAATAGCCCTCCCGGTCCTCTGGGAAGCGCTCGATCATCTTCTTGAGGGTTTTTTCCGCGTCGCCGAAAAGCCTCTGTGAAGCCTGGAGCGAACCGATGAAGATGTAGAGATCTTTCTCATCCGGCTTTAGCTCCAGAGCGGCATTGTACGATTCTATGGCTCGGTCTCGATCTCCAGTGACTGTGTAGATCTTTCCCAGGAGCGTATACGCTTCGTCATAGTCCGGGTTGAACAATAGAGCCATTCTGGCCATGACAAGCGCGTCCGAGGTCCTCCGGTTCTTGGCAAGAAGCGTTCCTATTCTTGTATTGAGGTACGGTGAAGTTGGGTCCAGATCGAGGGCTTTTCGGTAGTAATAGTATACCCTCTCCATGTCGCCCTCAGCCTGAGCCTGCTCGGCCATGAGGAAGTAATATCCGGGATCGTCTTCGGCTCTGGGCATCTCCATCACGGGCGGTTGCCCGGAAGGGGTATCGGTCTTCATTTCCGTCGCGGCGGAAAACGCCGTCACGGAAAACATCGGACACAAGAAGGCGCACCCAATAAGTGCAGCCATGAGTATTTTCTTGCAGATCATGATCTGTTTCCTTTGACCAAGTCTTATGTGAAGATGCACGGTCCGGCCAAGTCATTTCACGGTAGACGTCGCACCGGTTGCCAAGAATACCATCCCCTTGCCCACTGGATAGCAAATCCCGTGGGACCTAGTCATCGAGCCCTTCTTCGTCATTCCCGCGCAAGCGCATAAGCGTTAAGTTAAGCAGCCCGGTTCTTTCGTCCGTCATTCCCGCGGAAGCGGGAATCCAGTTTCTTCAATATGTTCTGGACCCCGGATCAATGCCTGCCCCGGACAGCGATCCGGGGTCCGGGGTGACGGGGTGGACTTGAGCTAACTATTTGAAATCACATGTCGAGATCCTTTAAGTTAACGCCTATGTGCTTTCGCAGGAATGACGCCACGAGGCCGCGGTAAATCGGACAAGAATTTCCGCAAATGGTGCACGTGTCCATTCTATTAGTCACCCGCTGCGTGCAAAATGTCGATCACATTCTTGTAAGGCGGATGTCCGAATACAGCGCTGCCCGCCACAAAGACATCGGCTCCCGCGTGCGCAAGGTCCGCGGCCGTTGTTGGGCCTACACCTCCGTCAATCTCTATGAGGATCTCATAGTCGGATTCGTCGATCAGCTTACGGAGCGCCTCCACTTTGGGCAACATCGTAGGAATAAACGACTGCCCGCCAAAGCCCGGATTCACCGTCATAATCATGGCCACATCAAGCTCCGCGACCACGTGACGAATCGCGGCAAGCCCTGTGGAGGGATTCAGAGCGGCCCCGGCCTTCGCACCCCTTTCGCGGATTCGCGACAAGGTGCGGTGCAGGTGATGGCTTACTTCAGGATGCACGCTAAGCACATCTGCGCCCGCGTCGCAAAACGCGTCAATGTACCGATCGGGGTCGGATATCATCAAGTGGACATCAATCGGCAAGGAGGTCGCACGCTTGGCCGCCTCCACGATCATAGGTCCGATGGTGATGTTCGGGACAAAGTGTCCATCCATCACATCCACATGGATCCAATCAGCTCCGGCTTCCTCAACTGCCTGAATTTCTTCACCCAGCTTGGTGAAATCCGCGGAGAGGATGGAGGGCGCAACAAGAATTCGCTTCTGATTCCGCATGAGCACGTCCTGTGGAAAAACTTCGAACGAGGTCTCTGTGAGAAAAGCGACATGGCATTATAGCTCAAGGCCTTCCACGTGGTACTGACACTTGGGGCAATGCCCGTCTTTGACACGATTCTCCCTGATTGTATAACCCACTCGGTCAATGAGCAGATATGAGCAGGCGGGACAGTGGGTCTTTTCCCCAGGGTCCCACGGAATGTTCCCCGTGTAAACGTAGTAAAGACCCTCATCCAGGCCCATCTGCCTCACTTGGCGCAGAAACTGGGCATCCGTGGGCGGCAGCTCAGTCTCCTTGTATTGCGGATAGAACCTGCTCACATGCCAAGGCGTATCCGCACCCAGATCGTTCTTGATGAACTGGGCCAGTTCGCGGATCTCGTTCATGTCATCATTCAGGGTGGGTATGAGCAGCGTGGTAGCTTCGACCCATATTCCAAGCTCTTTCATGTGACGCAGCGAGTCCAGTACTCCTTCCAGCCGCGCCTTGCAGTACCGCGTGTAGAACTTGTCGTTGAAAGCTTTCAGATCAACGTTGGCCGCGTCCAGCAGACCACGGCAATCGTCAAGCATATCGCGGGTCATGTACCCGTTTGTCACAAATACGTTGATAAGGCCAAGTTTTTTTGCCTCGACCATAGTTTCGCGGGCCAATTCATAATAGATGGTGGGCTCAGTATAGGTGTATGCGATGCTCCGGCATTTGTTTTGCGCGGCCATTTCTGCGATCAATCTGGGCGAATAACTCTCCCCAACGATCCTTCCCTGGTCCCGGGGCATCTGAGAAATGGTGTAGTTCTGGCAGAATGAGCATTGGAAGTTGCACCCTACCGTGGCAATGGAGAACGATCTGGACCCTGGGGCTACGTGGTAGAGCGGCTTCTTCTCAATAGGATCGATATTGGTGGAGACCACTTTGTCGTACACCAGAGTGTACAAGGTCCCGCCTTTGTTCAGTCGTACCGCGCAAATCCCGGTCTTGCCATCATCAATCTTACAGCCGTGATGACAGAGACGGCATTTGACCTTGTCCGAATCGAGTCGATCGTAGAGCCGCGCTTCTTTCATGCTCTTTGGGCCTTCAGGGAATCCACCAGTCGAGTGGCAAGGTTATCAAAACTCCCGTTGGACATAATAAGAACCACGTCCCCATCATGAAGCGCTTTTGTAAGGAATTCAAGAATCTTGTCCGAATCCGGAAACGCGTGGGCATCCACGTTGCGACGCTTGAGATCGTGTGCCAATCGCTCTGAGCTAAACCGTTCCGACTCCGGGATCTGCTCCACGTTTGGAGGCTCCCTCAAGGCAATAAGATCCGCAGCCAAGAAAGCCTCCACGTAATCGTGCTGAAAGATCGAACGGCGGCTCGTATTGGTCCTTGGTTCGAAAACCGCGACCAGACGGCGCCCCGGGAACCGCGACCGAACAGCGTCGCATGTCAGTCGCACCGCGGTCGGGTGGTGCGCGAAATCGTCGATAACCAAAATGCGACCGTCGCCGTTGAGGACCTGTTGCCTTCGTTTGACCCCGCGAAAAGACTGCAAGGCTTTCAGAGCACGCTCCGGCTCCACTCCAAGACGAGCGGCAATCGTAATGCTTGCCAGCGCATTCAGCACATTGTGCCTGCCCATCATCGGCAAGCTACCCTGCGCTACAACATGCCTTTCGTGCGTAATACGAGCCTCTATTCCTGAGTCTGTCTCCTTGAGGGCATCCGCGGCCCAATCACATTCAGCGGAAAGACCGTAGCTCTCCGTGCGGCAAGCCGCACAAGCTGCTACTTCGCGTGCACGTGCATCCGCACCGTGGAAGACCAGGTACCCGTCTTCAGGAATGGTCCCGGCAAATAATTGGAACTGGGTTTGGATTTCATCTAGGCTCTCATAGATGTCGCCATGATCGAATTCTACTGAGGTCATCACGGCAACGTGCGGTTGGTACAGAAGAAACTTGGGGCGCTTGTCAAAATACGCGGTGTCGTACTCGTCACCTTCGATGACAAAGTGAGGTCCTTGGCCGGCTTGCGCGTCATTCTCCGTGTTCAGGGGCACGCCTCCGATCATGAATCCGGGGTCCAGCCCTTCATGCCGGAGTATCCACATGATCATGGAGCTGACCGTGGTCTTCCCGTGTGTCCCAGTAACCACGACCCTGGTCCTGTCCTGCGCGAAATACCGGATCAGGGCACGGGGAAAGCTCGTGAAAGGAATACCCGACTGCTCTACCCCAACTGCTTCCGGATTGACCTTTCGGATCACGTTGCCCACGACCACAAGGTCCGGCCGCGGCTGGAGGTTTTCGCCTCTGAAACCCTCCATAACCGGTATCCCAAGCTGGTTCAGGAAATCGCTCATCGGCGGGTAGCAGGCCTGGTCCGATCCTGTCACGCGGAATCCGGCCCGCTGAAACATCCCAGCAAGCGTGGCCATTGCCGTGCCGCAAATCCCCATTAAGTGCACGTGCGCAGGGGGTTCGATCGGAGGCGGTGCAGGGGAAATACCTTTGTGGGAGCCTTTGTGCATAACGCTGACCTGGTATCACCCCACTGCGCGACTGTCAAGCAAAGGAGTTTGGCAACACTGCCGCGAGGACCCCTTGCACCTTGCATATTGGTCATTCGCGGCACAATCTTAGAGATGGTGGGAAACAACCTTCTTCTCCAGCAAGATCACGACAGGGAATGGTCCCTGTCTGCTTCCGAAAGATAGAGGTGTAACTATGGCTAATCACGTATGTCACTTTGAGATCCCTGCCGACGATATAGGAGCGTTAGAAGGATTTTACGGCGGTGTGTTCGGATGGAGCTTCGAGCGTATGCCGGGCGACATGGAATACCATCTGATTAAGACATCCGAAGGAAGCGAGTGCGGAACATCCGGAGGAGACGTGTGCGGCGGCATCATGCTGCGCCAGGACCCGCATCAAGGGCCGACGAACTACATTTGCGTCGATTCCATTGATGAGTCCCTGGAAAAAGCACACGCGGCCGGTGCGACGGACATCGTCGGCAAGTCCGCGGTTCCCAAAATGGGTTGGTTCGCGGTGCTGCTCGATCCTCAGAAGAACCCGTTTGGTTTGTGGCAGGACGACGCGAACGCTTCTTGATATCAATCGAACGTCCTGGGACGGAAACCTGTGTTCCGACGGGAATTTCGTTCCAGGATATCCGAATTCAAGCTGACAGCGACTTCACTTGTCGGAAGGGGCGTAGTAGCAGCGCTTAGGACTGCTCACTAAGCCTTTGCTTTTGAGCGAATTAATTAACTTTGAAACTTCCTTAGTATCCATCTTGAGTGCATCGGCCACGTCCCTTGGGCGAACCGGCTTCCCAGCCTTCTTCATGGCATCGAGTACGCTCTTTTCTTGTTTCTCCATCTTGTATTGCTCCTTTCTGCGTCGCAATTCCTTCCCTGAAGTTGTTAGCGAGTTTCAAGAATAATGTCCGATTGTCGTGCGGACTTTGGTAGGTGCCGGCCTCCGTGCCGGCACATTCTTGTCAGGAATCAACTAGCTCGGGCCGGCAGAGCCTGCCCCGGACCCGATCCGGGGGACGCCGGCCGCTACCGGTTTTCTTCCAGCGCGGGCTTTCCAAGAGGCTGAGACTTGGACAACCTGTACACATCCTGATTTCAGGTGCCCGCCATCATTGAGACACCGAGAGGTCCTTCACCTTTATTCTAGGCTCGCCCTGAAGCGGTTTGCAAATGGTTTCCCCTTGCCGCAGGCTCGTTGTCATTTGATGGCCGATCTGCTAAGAGATGCTCACTAAAACCCGGTTCTGATGGGAGGATCGCCCACATGTTCGACGATTATCCGCGAGAGACTGTGCTCAAGGACGGTTCCTGCGTGTTGCTTCGGCCCGCTACACGAGAGGATGAAGGAAAGCTTAGTGAGTTCTTTGCCCGGATTCCCGATAACGAGCGCTGGTTTCTTCGAGATGACCTCGCGGATCCAATAATAATGCGGCAATGGATCGAACACCTTGATTACCGGCGAGTTATACCCATGGTTGCCGTGCGACAGGACGACAATCGGATCATTGCCAATGTTCGCCTGCACCGTCGTCCCGCAAAGTGCATGAAGCACGTCGCGCACCTCCGGATCACGGTCGATCCCGAATTTCGGCAGCAACGACTGGGAACCTGGATGCTCATAGATGCCATCAAGCTTGCCATGGAGATTGGAATTGAGAAATTGGTGGCCGAATTCGTCGAAGGAGTCGAAGAAGCCGCTATTGGCGCGGCTCACAAGCTGGATTTCTTCGAGCAGGCGGTAATCAAAGAATATGTGATGGACCCGCAGGGAAACTACAAAAATCTCATTATCATGGTGAAGAACGTCCACCGGGACTGGAGCGATTTTTGACCCGCTACGATTCCTCAGAAAATAGGACCGGCGCATCCGATGTTGCGCTGGACGCACGCATCTTCGAGACAACCGAAGAAGGGACCCTGTCCATCGTGGCCAAATGCCCTCCCCAACTGTTTCCCGATCTGGTCTTGGACAAAGGCATCGGGAACTTCTCCCACTATCGCTCCATCATACAGAAGCTGGATGTGTTCCAGAAAATAGCAGCGACTGAAGGCGGCCGCGTGGCCGTGGCCGTCATTCGCGACCGTGTCATGGTCGCGTACTCAGCCTGCTGGTATCCGCCTGAAGGAGAACGCTGGAGCAAACTGGGCAACCTGATGTACGAAATGGGCGCGATCGAGGTCAGCAGGAATTACCGTCACCTGAAGATAGCCCGAAGATTGATAAATGTACTGATGGAAGATGATTTTTTCGAGAACAAAATAGCCTACATGAACGGCTTTTCCTGGCACTGGGACCTTGACGGCACCGGAATGACCATGAGCCAATATCGAAAGATGATCATGGGGCTTCTCAGGCCGCACGGTTTCAAAGAGGTCTACACCAACGAGCCCAACATCGGCCTGCGTGAAGAGAACTTCTTCATGGCCCGAATCGGCTCACGAGTGTCGGAAGAAAATCGTGCCGGCTTCCGAAACCTCCGCTTCGGACTTGTAAATCGATAAGCACGCGGCGGAATTTGAAGTTTCTGAGAGAGGCCCAGGGTTCTTTATAGCGCTTGCCAAGAATCATATCCGTTTGGCGACAAGGTGGGAATTCCAAGGGGGTATGGCCACAGAGCTCTTGTTCGTCATTCCAGCGTACTTATGGAATCCAGGCATCTCTCGCGTAGTCGGGAGACCATCCGGACCCCCATTGGAGTCCAGGGTGACGGATGTAGTGGCGACCGGAGGTGCGCTCTCTTCCCTCCCCCTTTTTTGAAAGGGGATACAGGGGGATCTTGGTAGGACCGGCATCCCCGGATCAGAGCCTGTCCCGGACTGCGATCCGGGAGCCGGTGCAGGCTTTGCCGGTCGATTCGGGGAATGATGCGTGTGTACAGCGCGGGCGGCAGGTCAAAATGCTTTCCAGCGGACAATGGCCTACGGAGATACTCCGGAAGCGTCTGTCTCGCTGGATGTTACGAACCGAACATCAATTCTCTTTCTCAGAGCGGTGGCTATCCTAATTAACATGGAGAGCGCGTCACCTTCGTAATCAGCCTCTTCCAGATCATTTATGACTGTTTGCGTGACTCCCACAAGATCGGCCAACCCGTTCTGCGAGAGCTCTGCCTGTTCCCGCAGATCATAGATCAGTTTGGCGATTTCTGCTTTGATGCGCTCTTCCTGATACGAGGCTATCCGTTCAGGGTCGTTTCCTATGAATTCATCGTGCAGCCAGTCCAAGGCATCTCGCCGGGGAGGCTTGTCTTTCATCACAGATTCTCCCATGGGAAAGCGTGCAACAGCGGATTTCGTTCAAACCTACTCTTCCTGTCAACAGCTTTGTTGATATCGCCGGCAGGAACTTTGTCATCTTTGATGACTCCATGCGATATCACCACGGCCGCTGTTCCATAGAAGAAATACAGAAGCCGATAGTTCACAGTTCCAAACCTAACGCGCAGTTCATAAATCCCGTCTCTCAGATAGTCTGCTTCGGGCCGACGCAACTCATGGCCATGATCTCGAAGCCGCTCCATTTTAACGATGCATTTGTCCCTCGGTTTGCGAGGTAGACTTCTGAGCCAGCTTATGACGGGTACGGTATTGTCCTCCTCCTTATAGAGTATAAGCTCAACTGTCGGCATCTGCCACCGGAATCTCCTATTGTCTCCGGGGCATTCTACCACAGCTGATCAAGATGGACGACCCTGTCATAAAGATGGAGAAGAGTCACAAGGACGTGGCTGCGCTAGCGGGCCCGCGCTTCATGGTGCTTTCCGGCTGATGATCGCAGGGGATGGGCAGGATTGCAGGTCGATTCGGGGAATGATGCCCCGCGCCTCGCGGGGTAGGGACACCCATTAAAAAGCCCCTGTCATCCTGGCGAAGCCCCGATCAGATCCGAAGCAGGCGCCCGGATCCAGTCCCGCGCCGGACGCGGGATTGAATCCCGCGGAACGCGGAACTGGATTCCTGCCCTGGTTTTCACCGCGGCAAACTTGGAAAGCGCAGGAATGACGGACTGCAGCCCCGCGAATCGTATGAGAACCTCGGCAAGCACTCTGACCTCCCGGAGGCCCTCTTCGAGTTCTTGACCTCTTCCCTGCTCAGTGGTATCCAGGGCTCCCATGCCTCTCCAAGGACCTGTGACCACCTTTGCTGACGAGCGCCCCCAGTGGGATGTGGAGAGCCTCGTGCAAGCCGCTCGAAAGGTCAAAGAGCATGCTTCAGTACCCCTCAGCCGCTTCAAGGTAGGCGCGGCGGTGCTGACCGAGAGCGGAAAGATCTTCGAAGGCTGCAATACCGAGTGCCTCATTCCCGTTCTCAGCGGGTGCGCGGAACGCAATGCGATCAATCACGCGTTGATCCACGGTGAACGCGGCTTCCTCGCTGTTGCCGTGGTCTCGGACCTATACAACCCTTTGCTCCCGTGCGGCGCGTGCCTCCAGTACATGCAGGAATTTGCCCGAGAAGATGCCCGGGACATCCTCATCATCTGCGAGGGCCGCAACAGAGCCAGAATCGTCACGAGCTTGGATGAACTCCTCAAAGGCGGCTTTTCTCCCGACACCTCAGTACGCGATCTACAAGAATCCTTTAGCTGGTCCAGCGAAGAGTGACCTAGTGCTCCGTCCCTGACATGCCTACACCTCAAAGGCATCTATCCATCTGTAATTACTCGCCAAGATCAAGATCTGATTCGAGGACAGAGCACTGGCTCCACAATTTCTTGCTCAAACCGATTTAGTCTGCCCAGAAATTTCTTGCCAGTGCTCGCCGTTGCCGCCACATCTCGCTCTTTTCGGCAAAACTAAGAACCCCTTTTCCCTGGTCAGCATCTGCCACCTGCCAAAAACCGTTAACAGCAGCGCTCAAACCGCCGGACAAGACTTCAAATCCTTGGGCGGTATACAAGTCCGTCTCACAACCCCTGTTGATTATGTACTTGAGCTGTCGACAGGCCTGTTGATTTTTGACGCGAAGTACTTCCAGCAGGGCTTCCACCTCTCCGTCAAGTTTCTCTACCGGCACCACCCGATTCCAGAGCCCCCAATCAACGGCCTTCCGGGCCGGCATGAGAGCCCCGATAAGATTAACCTCCTTTGTTCGTCTTTTGCCGATGTACCTTGCCATGCGTGTCGTTCCCCCCCATCCGGGCGTGATGCCGCTGTCCACTTCCGGCATGCCCCAGATAGCTCGATCCGTAGCGATGACGAAATCGCACGCCATGGTGATTTCAAGACCACCACCTACCGCATAACCATCTACGGCGCAGATTGTTATTTTGTCCAGTTCTTCCAATGAATTGGCCATGTCCTGGTAGATACGGACCCGCCGAATAGCCCCGTTGGCGCCCTGAGTGCTCTGGCCGCGTTCATCGTCGCCCCACTTTGGCATCTCAGTGATATCGTCGCCCGCACAAAAGGTATTTCCTGCCCCCTTAATAACAACGAACTTCACATCCGTTGATTTCTTGATGGCCTGGATCTCTGCAATCAGCATATCGGACAATTCCATACTCAAGGCATTGTGTACCTCTGGACGATTGAAGGTTAGCCTTGCTACATCGCCTTCCACTGCAAGGTGTAAGGGTTTTGTGGCCATGCTTTCTCGCCTCCTTTCTTATAATAGCTTGCAAAATGCAAGTCATATTTCTTGTAGCAAACTGACTTGCAATTTGCAAGCTAATTGTTTATCCTAAGTCCAGCAATGGATTTGAAAGGAAGAAGGCATGAAGAAGAAGTACGGCAATAGGGTCTGTTCCGTGGCCCGATCGCTGGACATACTCGGTGACCGCTGGATCTTTCTGATTTTGCGGGAGGCTTTTTTCAAGGTCAGGTACTATGATCAGTTTCAGGCAAATTTGGGCATTGCGACAAACATACTGTCCAATCGCCTGAAGCTCTTGGTGGAAAACGGCATTCTGGAACGGGAAAGCGATGCGGACGATGCCAGACGAATCAAATACAAGCTTACCGAAAAGGGGCTTGATCTCTACCCCATCATCCTGGCCTTCATGAAATGGGGCGATCGGTGGCTGGCTGATGAAGATGGGCCGCCACTGATTCTTCATCATGAGTCATGCGGACATTCCCTTACACCAGTGATGTGTTGTGAACATTGCAGGGAAGCAGTCAATGCCCGTGATGTCACATATGCGAGTGCCTACGTTCGGAGACACGATGGCTGACTCTGCCAGATGGACTACTTACCGTTCATTTTTGCCGGAGCTGCTCCCACATGATCGATCAGGCCGATCTTTATATTTTTATCTTGTATAATCAATATGTTTTATGATAAACTTCATGCATATTATCTGATTGGGACCGTGCATGAAGAGACAACTCACGATTACCAAAATAAAGAAACTGATCCGCATTCGAGACATAGTCCAAGACCTTAAATCGGAAAAGAGTGACGAAGAGATCAAGGAACGCTTCAGTGTATCCTGGGAGCAAATGGGCAAGATTTACGCCCGGCTGTTCTACGGTGGGTACATCACCGAAGAGGACCTGATCCGTCGCGTGGAGCTGCGCGACGGTCGGGACGCGTCGCATATCCCGCTGGTGCGTATCGATCCCCCCGATAGCCTGTTTCAATGCTCGTTGTGTGGGTTTACCTCTTCTCGCCATTTCAGCCGATGCCCCCGTTGCCGCGAAATCCATCTGCGGCGTCTCCGCAAGAGAGCGTCCACTGACACCGTTCGCCGTTTCGGATACAGCAGAGCCTTCTGACCTCCCCTGCCTCAACCAAGTCCGCGAACCGCGCGTCAGCAAATAGTTCAAGTTGACTAACTCATTGAATTGTATTATGTTTACAGTACAGGAGCCCTAGAAGGCCCCGCGGTTGGAGGACATAATGGCTGACCGGGTGAAGTCAATCCTGGATAGGCTTAACACCGAAGCTGCCCAGACAGTGGAAGTGGAGCCGGATGGCTTAAAATTCCATCGTTTCTTCACCTCTCCTGGGCGGGATCCAATCGATACTGTCCAGTGGGTGAAGCGGTCGGCGGTAATTAAGAGCGAGAGCGGGGAAGTCATCTTCGAACAGAAGGACGTGGAAGCCCCCGCGTCATGGTCGGATATGGCAGTGAACGTGGTGGTCTCCAAGTACTTCCGAGGCAAGCCTGGGGGCCCCGACCGTGAGACCAGCGTCCGCGGCCTGATTCTGCGCGTCGTTGAAACCATTCACCGCTGGGGAGTGGAACAGGGTTACTTTGCTTCCGATGAGGACGCGGAGATCTTCAGGGATGAGCTGATCTTTCTCCTCGTCCACCAGATGGCGTCGTTCAACAGCCCGGTATGGTTTAACGTGGGTGTTGAAGAGAAGCCTCAGTGTTCAGCCTGCTTCATCTTGAGCGTAGACGATACTATGGAATCCATCCTGAACTGGTACCACCAGGAAGGACTTATCTTTAAAGGCGGGTCCGGCTCCGGAGTGAACGTCTCCAGCCTCCGATCCGCGCGTGAACCGCTGGCCGGCGGTGGAACAGCATCAGGGCCGGTCTCGTTCATGAAAGCTGCCGATGCCTCGGCGGGGGTGATCAAGTCAGGAGGCAAGACCCGACGTGCGGCCAAGATGGTGATCCTTGATATCGAGCATCCTGACGTGCTCGATTTCATTCGTTCCAAGGCGAGAGAAGAGGCCAAAGCGCAGCTGCTGGTCCAGGGGGGCTGCGGCGGAGTTTTCCTAGAGGACGCGTACTCGACGGTGGCGTTCCAGAATTCGAACCATTCTGTTCGGGCAAGCGACGAGTTCATGGAAGCGGATCGCGAGGACGCCGAGTGGCGTACTCGCTTCGTCCTTACGGGCGAGACAGCGGACACCCATCGGGCAAGAGAGCTGATGCGAGAAATCGCGCAGGCTGCACACTCATGCGGCGATCCGGGTATGCAGTTCCACACTACCATCAACCGCTGGCACACGTGCCCAAACACCGCGCCGATCAGGGGCTCCAACCCGTGTTCCGAGTACATGCATGTTGATAATTCCGCGTGCAACCTGGCTTCTTTACGGCTTACCGCGTATTTGAATCAGGACACGTTCAAGACCGACGCGTTCAGACATTCCGTGGATGTGATGATCACCGCGCAGGAAATCCTTGTTGATAAGTCCAGCTACCCCTCCGCGGCAATTACGGAGAACTCTCACAAGCTGCGAGCCCTCGGCCTCGGATACGCCGACCTGGGCGCGCTGTTGATGGAGTTTGGCTTACCCTATGATTCCGACGAGGGCCGAGCGTGGGCCTCAACCTTGACTGCCATCTTGACCGGCGAAGCTTACGTGCAGTCTGCTCGCCTTGCCTCGGTCCGGGGGCCGTTTGAAGAGTTCGAGAAGAACCGAGAACCGATGCTGAATGTTATCCGGATGCACCGAGAGCACGTCCGGACGATCAGCAGCCCTCAGGTTCCGCCGGATCTGATCTCCCAGGCCCGCAAGGTTTGGGACCGAGCCCTGAAGATGGGAGAGGAACACGGGTACCGCAACTGTCAGGCTACGGTTGTTGCGCCCACGGGCACTGTGGGATTCATGATGGATTGCGATACCACGGGAATCGAGCCTGAAATCGCCCTGGTCAAATTCAAGAAACTGGCCGGCGGCGGGCAGCTCAAGATCGTCAACAGGACAGTTCCTCGTGCACTGGAACGGCTCGGATATCCGCCCGTGGTGACACAACACATTGTGGCGAAGATCGAAGAGAGCGGCACCATCGAGAGTGTGCCCGAGGTGAGTCCGCAGCACCTGCCTGTCTTTGACTGCGCGTTCAAGCCGGTGGGAGGCAAGAGGTTCATATCACCCATGGGACACTTGAGGATGATGGCCGCGGTGCAGCCGTTCATTTCCGGTGCAATTTCCAAGACGATCAATCTACCCTCAGAGACTACCGTGCAAGAGGTGGAGGAGATCTTCAGGACCGCGTGGCGGCTAGCGCTCAAAGCGATTGCCATCTATCGGGACGGGTGCAAAGCGGTACAGCCCTTGAGCCTCACTGAAGGGCCGCTTCTTAGGCCGGCAGGCCCGGTCCGTCGGCGACTTCCTTTGGATTGCAAGGCTTCTCGACACAAGTTCGAGATCGCGGGCCAAAAAGGGTATATCCATACGGGGTTCTACGAGGACGGCAAGGTGGGTGAGATATTCATCACTATGGCCAAGGAAGGGAGCACAATTTCGGGGCTCATGGACACCATAGCTACGCTCACGTCCATAGCGCTTCAATACGGAGTGCCCCTGGAAGACCTGGTGGGTAAGTTCAGCCATGTACGATTCGAGCCGGCCGGCTTCACCAACAATCCCGATATCCCAATAGCCAAGTCGCTCACCGATTACATATTCCGCTACCTTGGCGTACGTTTCCTCTCCAAAGAAGGGCAGAAGGCTGCGGGTCTGCTGCCCGCATCAGCGGATGAGGAGTCTCACCGGCAAGTATCCAGACCGCCACAAAATCCAGCGGAGGCCGGTGCTGCGACCAAACGCACCCGGTACGCGTTTGATCCGCAGTCCGATGCGCCACCCTGCCCCGACTGCGGCGCGATCATGATTCGGAGCGGTTCCTGCTACGAGTGCCTCAACTGCGGCCTCACTAGCGGATGCTCGTGATTGAGGCTCTTATCGACAAGAAAATGTTACTTGCCGGCGATCAGACACGAACTGCGCCTGCCGCTCTTTCCAGATCTCAAAGACAGTCGGGAAAAGAGTTCTTCTCCATGTCGCTCCCCCGGAGGGGGAGTACCTTGAGTAGTCCCCTTTGGGGAATTCCGGAACGCAAAGAAAGTCTGCTGAAAGTGACCCTCAGATCACTGGCAAAGTTGCTGCCGCTTCGTCTGGGAGTGGGGTCCAATTCCGAAGGAACTTTGGAGAATGCATATAGATAATGGCCGTTCGCAGGAATGACGGAATCACACTTGTTACCGTCGCCCTTCAGCGCTGCATGTGTCCCGATCAAATCGACATCTTTCTCGGAAACCGCGACTGACCATCTTTTGCGCCAAAACTTGCAGGTATCTTGACAAGAGGTCTTATTGCCTCGCATGATACATGTTCGGCGGACATTGTCCGTCTGACGGCCTTTCCGGCGCTCCGGCGTCCGACACTACTTCCCACAAGAGAGGGAAAGAGACCATGCTGGCGATTTGGCGAGCAGCAGTCGAACAGTTCGAGCAAGGCAATGATTTCGTCCTGGCGACCATCGTAAGCGTGACCGGTTCTTCTCCCCGCCACCTCGGAACACGTTTCCTGGTGCGAAAGGACGGCGCTATTGTCGGGACCATAGGTGGAGGTCAGTTCGAGGCCAAGGTGGAAGCCCTAGCTCGGGAGGCATTGAAGGACGGGATGTCCAGGGTAGTCCCTTTTTCGTTCACAGGCCAAGATGCGAGCTCCTCCGATCAGCTCTGTGGCGGCAACGCGGAAGTCCTCGTTGAATATGTGGACGCGCGAAATCGAAGTCTCAGGGACGTTGTCGTGCGGCTATCCGAGATTTCGTTACAGAAAGGGTCGGCCTTCTTCTTTACGCCAATGTCTATTCCGCCAGGGGGCCAGGGTCATGTGGAACATCTGCTGACCGACGGATCGGCTTGGAAGCTTGGCGGTTTTTCAGGCGAAGAGCTCGCGATTCGAGCCATGCCGGAGTCGAGACTCCTTAAGCCTGCTCAAGTCCTTGACGTTCCCGGGCTTGAATGTCCCGTCTTCCTGGAGCGGCTCCATCCCACAGGTCCTGCATACATATTCGGAGCGGGCCATGTTGGCGAATGTGTTGCGCGGCTCGCGGCCTATGTGGATTTCAAGGTGGTAATCCTTGACGATCGAGCTGAATTTGCATCCAAGGAACGGGTACCGGAGGCGGACGAGGTCGTGGTACTGGATTCATTCGAGAACTCCTTCAAGGACCGGCCCATAGACGAAGGTAGCTTCATCGTTATCGTCACCCGCGGCCATAGGCACGATAAGCTCGTGCTGGAGAAGGCTCTGCGAACCAAGGCCGGATACATCGGCATGATGGGCTCAAGACGTAAGGTGAGCTTGATTCGGGAGGCGTTGCTTCAGGAAGGTTTCACCTCAGAGGACCTGGCGAGAGTCCACGCTCCAATAGGAGTGCGCATCGGGGGTGAAACCCCCCAAGAACTGGCTGTGTCCATCGTCGCGGAAATGATCCAGGTTCGCCGAACCAGCGAGCAACTCAAAAAAGCCTGATGGACAACAGAGAAAGATTTCTATGCTCAACGGACAAAGAATATTAGTCGTGCTCCCCGCGTACAATGCGGAAAAAACCCTGCACCAGACCGTTTCCGAACTGGATCGCCAGGTGGTGGACGACATCCTGTTGGTGGATGACTACAGTTCCGATGAAACAGTGCGGCTCGCCCGCGAGATGAATATCCAATCTTTCCGCCATGATCGGAATTACGGGTACGGCCGAAACCAGAAAACCTGCTACACGGAAGCGCTGAAGAGTGGCGCGGACGTGGTGGTGATGCTGCATCCGGATTATCAGTATTGCCCGCGACTCGTGCCCGCTATGGCCGCAATGGTGGTCTCCGGGGAATACGACGTGGTGCTGGGGTCGCGCATCTTGGGCGGAACTGCCCACAAGTCCGGAATGCCCACGTACAAGTACATCTCCAACCGAATTCTCACCCTGATTGAGAATCTTATGTTCGGGTCGAAACTCTCCGAGTTCCACACAGGCTTTCGGGCCTTCTCGCGCCGCGTCCTAGAGGAGCTCCCCCTTCACAACAACTCCGATGACTTCGTTTTTGACAACGAGATGCTTGCTCAGGCGATCTTCTTCGGCCATCGGCTGGGTGAGATTTCGTGCCCGACTCGATACTTCGCTGAAGCCTCGTCCATCAACTTCCGCCGCTCTGTCGTGTACGGTATGGGCGTGCTATGGACCTCCCTCCGTTTCAGACTGCAAAAGATGGGATTAGCCAAATTCCGCATTTTCGAGCAGTCCCCCCACCTTCCCCACCGTGGCTATTACACGGAAGTGAGTTGACCCGCCGCGGATCTGAGTGATTTGCTGAACATCTGCGGCCCTCGGCGACAAGTGTGGATGATCCGCCGCGGGTCTAAGGGGTTTGTGGAGCTTTTTGCGGCCCGCGCCACGTTCCTTTATGAATACCTTATTAATAATCAGTATGTTATACTTATTATATAAAGTAATTTAGCCCCCAAGATTGGGTGTGGGGTCGGGGTTGGCCGCGAGCTGCCAAGGCAATCCTTCCGCGTATTGCCTACCATTTTCAATATTGATTTCACCTAATTAATTCTATTTCTTCTAGTTAACCCCGCAGCGCATAAGAAGTAAGCTTGCGGTTAATAATAAGCAATATTGCTATGTTAATTATAGGCAATGCGCCATTCTTTCAACTATTTTCTAGCTTTTTGAAATAAATTTTTGATCTAAGAGGATTTTTTACTTGACATTGTAATCGAACCGGCTTATCTCACCCTCGCAACACATCAGACCCTGAGGGAGGGTATTATGTTAAGAACGGTTCTCAAGTGCACAGTACTGCTGTTATTTTCTGTGGCAGTCTTGAGCACCGGCGCCTGGGCGAGTAGCACCACCTACGATCCATGTACCGGAGCTCCGAAAGACTCTGCCGCTGGCTACAAATCCATCGCCAAGGTGAAGCCGCCAACGGCCACGGGCACAACCGCGGCGCCTGCGCCGGTCGTCAAGGCCAAGCCCGGCCAAGGCATTGTCCAGAGTCTCCGGGGCATTTCAGGCTTCATCCCCACGGAATGGGGTCCGGACTGTTGCTTGCCCATGCCCGCGCAAGGACAGTTCGTACTAGCGCCCAGGGTCCTCTTCGGCAGGGTTCAGGGTGAGGCTCGCTACGGTGCAGCGGTCACCGGCCTCCAGTCCTCTCTGATCAATTTCAGCGATCACCTGGCGATGCCCAAGAGTGGTCACAACATCTGGTCTCTGCAAGCCTTCTATCAGTTCCAGCCTCGTTGGGGCATCAGGTACTCGTACTCCCCGATGAAGGCCGAAGGCACGGGCCAGCCTGTCACTACCTTCACCTTTGGCGGGCAGACATTTGCCGGTGGGACCAATCTCCGTTCAAAGTGGGAACGCTCCGAGCACCGGCTCGGTCTGGTCTTGGATCTGAAGCGGACCACCAGCAGTGTCACGAGTGTCTTTGCCGACTGGTTGCATATTCAGGATAAACTCTCCATCGGCGCGGCGCTGGGGCCTGAGGCACTCGTCACCTGGAATGATGACAAGAACCTGGCACTCTTGGGGGTTGAGTTTAACAAGTGTCTCAAGAACTACCGGGGCAGCACTCTGGCCATCGGCCTGAAAGGCGGAGTGGCTTTCTTGGACGACCATATCGGGTATGATGCAGAGGCAAGTCTCAGCTATCTCATCCCGATCAAACAGGGCCGCTTCGGCTTCGTCAAAGGTGGTTACCACTATGCTCAGCTCAAAAAGGATAAGGCGGCCCAGCAGTTCAACACCACCGTGGACGGGGCCTTTGTGGAAGTTGGATTTCTCTTCTAATGGAGTGTTTGCCGGTTTCGCCCCAATTCCTCCCCCGCTTGTGATACCGCAAGGTTGATTTGTGTGATCGTGGCCCGGCTACTCGCCGGGCCTTTTCTATTGGAGCGAATCTTTCATACGAACTGCCATAGCCCAGAAGATACAACGAATCATGAAGGTCCTCGGCTCCGTCGAGCACTCCGGGGCTTCGCCTTGGAGATCGGGCGTAAGAGCGCATCGTTGCGCAATAATTTGGAGGGGAGACTCATCTCCCCTCCAAACCACCCCATACGTAGACCCGACCAGAGCGACCTCATGTCGACAAATTTTATAGGAATGCGCGATAAAACAACTTGACGGCCAACTTTGGGCGGATCAGCGGATTCTCTTCTTTACCGGGAGCGCGGCGCCTGGGGGGGGCGTGTCGGGCCAGGCCCATTCTCGGTCGTTATTGCGCTCTTGAGTGTTGAAGAGGTCTCCCACGGCCTTCACACCGAACGTGTGCAGGTTCTTCTCATCGTAGGGGAAATTCCTCAGCGG
>JBMOME010000007.1:0-2970 GCA_049323095.1 Thermodesulfobacteriota bacterium | reverse complement strand
TTCGGAATGCTCGTTTCTCCCACGGAGAAACGAGCATTCCGAAAAATGGTGAAAGTTCTTGGGGAGGGGGTCGGGGAGCCCCGCGAGACGCGGGGTTACAAGAAGGTCCTCCCCGATACTTACCTCTCTGAATGCGAAGCGGAATTACACGCTGCTGATTCGCAGCACGGGCTTGATAGTGGCACCGCGTTTGGCATCGGCGATAGCCTTGTTGATGTCACTGAATTTGTAGAACTTGATCAGTCGATCAAAGGGAAACCGCCCTGCCCTGTAGAGCTCAATCAGTTTGGGGATGAAGCGCTGCGGCACTGCATCGCCTTGGATGATACCAAGGGCTTTTCGCCCCTTGGTCAAAGAGCCTGCGCCGGTCCCGCTCGCAATAAGCGCGACCGTGCCGTGTGGATTCAATACATCGATGGCGAGCCGGTGCATTTTGTGGTCGCCGGTAATTTCCACCACATAATCTACGCCCCCACCGGTGATTTCAGTGATGCGGGATGCGACGTCATCGCGGCGACTGTCGATCACGTGAGTGGCGCCCAGCTCAACAGCGAGCTTGAGCCGCTTCGGTTCAATGTCGACTCCTATGATCGGATCCGCGCGGACAATTCGAGCCGCCATCACCGCGGCAAGGCCCACGGCTCCTGTTCCGAAGATGGCGATGCTTGCGCGTTTCGAAACCTTCAGCGAGTTCATCACTGTCCCGGCTCCGGTCTGCATTCCGCAACCCAGCGGAGCCAGAATCTCCAGAGGTAAGTCTTTGGAGACCTTCACCAGGTTGCGTTTGGTCGCCAGGGCATACGTGGCGAACGAAGACTGGCCGAAAAAATGCCCGCGAACACCGCTTCGATGCAGCGCATTGCTGCCGTCCAAGCGTTCAAACCCAAAGTTCAGGTCCCAGAAGCGCTCGCAATCCGTTGGGTGCCCTTTTCGGCACTGAGAGCAGCGGCCGCATGACTGGTACGAGAGCACCACATGATCGCCCTCTGAAACACCCTTGACCTTCTTGCCGACCTGCTCAACGACGCCTGCACCCTCGTGGCCGAGCACCACCGGCCCGTCCGAGGAGCTCCATCCGTCGCACATGTCAATATCGGTATGGCAGATACCCGAGGCTACTATGCGCACCAGGACTTCGTCGTAGCGCGGGCCTTCGATTTCGAGTGTCTCGATCTTTAACGGGCCGCCCTTCTTGCGGAGGACAACCGCTTGAATTTTGTGCAGGTATGGGTGATGAGCCAGGGGTCAGGCCTCAACGTAGAAACGGACGTCAGTAGAATGCGGAAATAGGGAATCGCGGGCCGCGCGTGCGCGAGGGCGCGTTTCCCCGCCAGCTGGAATACTTCCTAAATACAACGGCCGTGCGAAGTATGGAATCCTATTTGCCGTCAAAAAGCAGTTTGGGTTCCTGGAACGGAATTGGCCCGTGCTGCTGGACCCAGACCTCGTTCACCTTGTTCCATGCTTGCTCTTTGGCCAGGCGCTGCAATTCATACTCGCGCGCTTGTTCCACGAACTTCGTCCTGTCGTAAGACCCTTTCTCAGTCATGGTCTCCCCCTCGCGGTTAGTGTTGCGTTTGTTGACTGATAACTGGGACTTCCGAACGCGCTCGCAAAGATTCGGGTGGTTTTCAAGGGGTCGTGCTGGGTGCGAGAAGAATCTTTCTCAGGAGGAGATTCCCCAGCTTTGGCTTCGCGAGCCTTTCAAGTACGGCACCGAACCGTACAATTCCATACTAACAGATCCGCCTGCCCGGTCAATCCAAAAACGCGCGTGGGTGTGACCTTTCACGTACGCGGGGAGCTTTTACGCTATCTGTCATTGCGAGGACCCCGGACGTGATCCGGGGGACGAAGCAATCTCCTTCCTTTACCACTGAGATTGCTTCGCTGCGCTCGCAATGACAGCGCTTGGCCGTTGGTAACTGCATTTACGCGTGGGTAGGATAACCTGGAAGTCGGTAAGATGTCGGTCGACGAAGGTGTCGTGGCCGTGCTTGACTCATTGAACCCTACTCAATTTGCTAGCCCCACTGTCGGCTGCGTGATAGCATATTACCGACCAAGAATCCTTCAATGGGGGAGCGCCATGTCCGACGATGAAACCCTTGAACAAGCAGCCGGTAGCGCCCAGGACCAGGCCGAAGAAGAAGCAAAGAAGGAAACCTGGGGAGCTTTGGATGTGGTGAGCGAGGTGGCTGGAGTCGCGGGCGACGTGCTTGTCGAGGGAGCGCTCGATCTTGCAGGAAGCGTGCTCAAAGGCACGCAGGAAGCAGGCGGAGCCGCATTGCAGGCCGCGGCAAGCGCAGGCAGCTCGATCCTTGAAGGCGTTGCCCAAGCCGGAACCGCTGTCGCGGAACATGCTCCGGCTGTGGCAGAAGCCGCAGTTGAGACCGCGGTCGAGGTCGTGGGAAACATCATCAGCGGAATCGCTGACAGCTAGCGTTCTGTCCTCAGATTGCCTGGACTAATCATCTCCTGTAATCACAGGTGGATAGATGAAGCCAAACCGCTTGCTGCTTGCGGTACGGAATACTAGCGCTTGTAGGCCGACTAGTCTTCTGACCGCGAGTTCATCTAATGAAGAATAGAGAGGCGTGTGATTCATGAGCATTGTGGATCTCAGAAAAGAGGGTGATGTTTTCATCCTCACTATGCAAAACGGGGAAAATCGGTTTAATCGAACGTTCATTGACGCGATGAATGAAGCCCTGGACACAGTCGAAAAATCCGACGGGCCGGCCGCGCTCGTCACCATCGGCGGCGAGGAGAAATTCTATTCAAACGGCTTAGACTTGGACTGGATGATGGGCGACGGTATGGCTGAAGCCCCGGAATTCATCAAGTCAGTGCTGAAGTTCCTGGGACGAGTAATGGCTTTTCCGGTCCCCACCGCGGCAGCGATGAATGGCCACACGTTTGCAGCCGGAGCTTTGATGGCTCTGGCTCACGATTTCAGGATTATGCGCG
>JBMOME010000006.1:0-25101 GCA_049323095.1 Thermodesulfobacteriota bacterium | reverse complement strand
GAGGTCCTTTTTGCAAAAAGGGCCTCCCCGGACCCCTCCCCAAAAACTCCTATCTTTCCAAGCCCTAGCTGCAGAGCCGTGATGACACGGCTGGCGGAGGCGGACCAACTCCAGCAGGCAGTCGCGGCTTAGGCAATTGAATGAGAAGGTCCTGCAACCAGTTGTGGGACTACCTCCTAGTAATCAAGTGATCGTCTGTGAACAATGACCGCTGAAACCCTCCTGGTTCAGGTGCTCAAGGCATTGGTCTCAGGACTGACCATGGGTATGGTCTTTGGTCTTGTGGCCCTGGGACTCACCATCATCTTCGGTGTGATGGACATCGTGAATTTCGCGCATGGCGAGTTCCTCATGATCGGCATGTATTGCGGCTTGCTCACATATTCCGGCTTGGGGGTCGATCCTCTTGTGGGCCTCCCCATATCGGCTGTGGTGGGCTTTGTTCTTGGGATCGGGTGTTACTACGGACTTGTTCAGTTCTTGTTGCGGGGGCCGATGATAGCCCAGTTGTTCGGAACATTCGGCCTGATGCTCTTTCTTCGCAACCTGGCCTTATTGATTATGGGAGCGGACCCCCGGGGCGTGCATCAGGGCATTTTGGTCGGCAAATCGTTTGTCTTGGGCGCCGGAATTGTAATGGAGCTCACCAAGCTTGTCGCAGGGATATTCTCTTTGCTTGCGTTTGCGGCTGTCTGGTGGCTCATGAACAGGACCCGAGTCGGTTTGGCGCTTACCGCGACTGCACTGGACGGTCAGGCCGCTCGATACATGGGCATACCCACCGAAAAGATGAACGCTTTCGCGTGGGGTTTGGGAGGAACTACGGTTGCGGTGGCCGGGGCATTGCTGGTCAATTTCTGGCCCGTCGATCCCAATGTGGGTCTCCTCTTCACGATGATTGCATTTACCACGGTGGCTCTGGGAGGTTTCGGATCCATTCCCGGCGCGGCCTTTGCCGGGCTGATTGTGGGGGTCTTGATAAACCTTCCTCCGATCTGGGACGCGCTTTCGGCCTTTTCACAATGGTCGGTTGTATCGGGCGGCGAATTGCATCAGTTCAAATATTCCTTTGTGTACCTTGCCTTTTTCCTGATCATGGTCTTTAGGCCGCGAGGGTTGTTCGGTTGGAAGTACTGAAACGGGCTTTCGACTTTTCGGATTTCCCCAGAACCGACCTTTACGTGGCCGGAACGGTCGCGCTCTTTCTGCTCGTATTTCCCCTGCTACCCCATTCCAGCTTTGCTATGGCCACCATGATTCAGTTCCTGATGTTCTCCGTATACGGAATGGGTTGGAACACCATCGGCGGGTACGGCGGTCAGGTGGATCTGGGAAAGGCCCAGTACGTTGGCATCGGCGCATATACCACCGCGGTAATGATGATACGATGGCAGGTCCCTTTCTGGGTCTCCCTTCCCATCGGGATGGCGCTGGCTGTGGGATGGAGCTTTATTCTCGGATATCCGTTGTTCAGGCTAAGGGGCCATTATTTCGCGATAGCGACAATCGCCGTCTCATTGGTGCTGAAAGATCTCTTTGAAGCCTGGTCTTTCGTAGGCGCCGCAAGAGGCCTCAAGATCCCTCTCAGGGCCGACATGCCCAGTTTTCTGTATCTTCAATTCCGTGAAGACTATTATTACTATTACGTCATACTCGGGTTCTTCTTTGTGGGCCTATTCTACATTAATTGGTTTCGGCAAAGCAGAATCGGTTACCAGTTACGGTGTATCAAGGATAATGAAGAGGTTGCCAAGAGCCTCGGAATTGACGCGCACTGGGCCAAGATCAAGGCATACGCTGTGGCGACCGCGTTTGTCGCGGCTGTGGGGTCGTTTCACGCGTGCTACAATTTCAATATCGAGCCCGAAGACACTATGAGCCTTGACCTTTCGGTTCTTATCGCGCTCATGGCCATGCTGGGAGGCGCGGGGAGTCTCTGGGGACCCATTATCGGCGCGGCAGTGCTCGTTCCCATGAAGAACTATCTGGGAGCGTGGTTCGGCGCTAAAGCGGGCCTGGTGGGCATTGACCTGATTATTTATTCCGCCATCATTATGCTTATTGCCGCGTTTGAGCCCCGTGGTATCTGGGGCCTGATTACACGCCTGCGCGAATCCCGGAGGAGTTGATGGCCCTGCTTGATGTTAAACACATGGGAATGCGATTCGGCGGCTTGCAGGCCAACGTTAACATCTCATTTCAGATGGAGCGCGGGGAGATGGTGGGGCTGATCGGACCCAACGGGGCCGGGAAGTCCACTCTATTCAACTGCCTGGCCGGCGTCTACAACCCCACAGAGGGCCGAATTCTCTTTAAGGACCGGGACGTGACCGGTTCCAGGCCTTACGAAATGGCTCGCATCGGATTGGCTCGAACATTTCAGGTTTACGTGGCCACCGGAGACCTGAACGTTATCGAAAACATCATGGTGGGCGGATTCATGAGGACCCGGTCGCCTCACGCTGCAAGAGAAAAGGCAGACAGCCTAGTGGAAAAGATGAACCTTGCTGGCTTGGTACAAGAGCGTGTTGCCAACCTGCCGGTTGCCGCTCAGAAGCGAGTAACCATGGCTACCGCGCTGGCTACCGATCCGGACCTTCTCCTACTGGATGAAGTTGCGGCAGGCCTTAATCCGTCCGAAATCGACCAGATGATCGACGTGATCCGCTGGGTTCACCACGACCTGAAGGTGACTGTGCTCCTCATCGAGCATGTCATGGAACTGGTGATGAAGCTGTCCCACAGGGTGCTGGTGCTGGAAAGCGGCCGGTTAATCGCGGAAGGCGACCCCGCGGCAGTGTCCAGAAACCCCGAGGTCATAAAGGCATACCTTGGCGAACGATACGCGGCCGAGCAGCACAAGAGCTCTCGATGAAGCAATCTGAAACCCACATCCTGAAGCTCGAAGACGTATGGGTGCGCTACGGGACAGCTCCGGTAGTGCAGGGGGTAAGCCTTGAAATCAATCCAGGGGAAACCGTTTCCGTGGTGGGCTCCAACGGGGCCGGCAAGTCTACCCTGCTGAAAGCGATTATGGGCTCAAGAGCTGCGTACAGCGGACGGATCGTCTTCGAGGGCAACGAAATCCAAAGGAAGCGAACGGAAGAGATCGTTTCGATGGGGATCATTTACGTTCCCGAGGATCGTCGGCTCTTCAGGCCGCTCTCCGTGGAAGAGAATCTATTCCTTGGCGCTTACACCCTGGATGATGAAGAGCGCAAACAGAAGAATCTGGAATTTGTGTACGATCTTTTCCCCGTCTTACATAGTCGTCGATTTCAGGCCACAGCCACCATGTCCGGGGGGGAGCAGCAGATGGTGGCCATCGGTCGAGGCTTGATGAGCAACCCTAAGCTGTTGATGCTGGATGAGCCTTCTTTAGGCCTCGCGCCGATTCTCGTGGATGAAGTGCTTGATACGGTTCGCAAACTCAAGGAACGCGGCTTGACGATTTTGCTGGTAGAACAGAATGTAAGAGAAGCCCTTGAGATTTCCGATCGCGGCTACATCCTACAAACCGGGCGAATTGCCAAGCATGGGCCCGCGAGAGATCTTCTTGAGTCTGATGAAATACGCAAGGCCTTCCTCGGGATGTAACGCGATTGTATTGAGTACGCCGAATAGGGCAGAAAGATGCCTCCCAAGAAACGGAAGAAATCCCCGCAGCGCGAGAATCAGCCCGATAAGGTAAGATTTTACCCGGCCTGGTGCAAACGATGCGGCAATTGCGTAGCGTTTTGCCCTCGGCACGTTATTGAAGAGGACCAGTGGGGCTATCCGCAGGCAATAAGACCTGACGACTGCATCAGTTGTCATATGTGCGAAAAACTGTGTCCGGACTTCGCGGTCACGGTCGGCGAAGAAGCGCCGTCTCGCGTTGCACGTCGAGGAGCTGCCGGCCCCTCCCCAGGAACCGATGGTTCCCCTGTGAGCCGGGATCACAGCCCTGAACGCTTAGCCAAAACACCAGACTCTGAAGAGGAGGAGCATGAATAAACCTCAGGCGCGCCTCCTACAGGGAAACGAAGCAATCGTTTACGGGGCTCTTGCCGCGGGCTGCAATTTCTTCGCGGGCTATCCGATTACTCCTTCCAGCGAAATCATGGAGCTGATGAGCCGCGAGCTCCCGATCAGAGGCGATGTGTTCATCCAGATGGAGGACGAGATCGCTTCGCTGGGAGCGTGCATAGGGGCCAGCCTCGCAGGCCGCAAAGCTATGACTGCCACCAGCGGTCCGGGCTTTTCGCTCATGCAGGAAAATTTCGGTTACGCGTGCATGGCTGAGGTACCGGTGGTGGTGGTGAATGTGATGAGAGCCGGGCCTTCAACAGGCATGCCCACCAACGTTGCACAGGGCGATGTTCAGCAGGCGCGATGGGGCACTCATGGAGATCATCCTTCTATCGTGCTCTGCCCTTCCACTGTGGCCGAATGTTATGAGTTGACCGTGACAGCGTTCAACCATGCGGAACGATTTCGCACTCCTGTAGTGCTCCTGTCTGACGAGATGGTGGCCCATACTCGTGAGAAGGTTGTCCTGCCCCATCCCGAGGATATCGAAATAATCGACCGGCGCCGACCCACTGTCCCGCCGGATTGGTACGTGCCGTACAAGGCTGACGGGAGTTTGATCCCGCAACTAGCCGATCTCGGCGATGGGTACAGATACCATGTAACCGGCCTGACCCATGACGAGCGAGGGTTTCCTACGCGCAGACTGGATGAGGTCCCACAGTTCTACACGCGTCTCTTCGCGAAGATCAGTCGCCAGTTTCACTACCTTGAGAATGTCAAAGATTACCACCTCGACGATTGCGAGCTCCTGATCATCGCGTACGGGTGCTCCGCGCGCTCGGCTCGCGCGGCGGTTCGTCTGGGTCGCGAGCGAGGCATGAAGATCGGCCTCTTGCAGCTACTGTCTTTGTGGCCTTTCCCAAGAAGACCCGTGTCGGAGGCACTTAACGGCAAGATCGCGGCCCTTGTTCCCGAGCTCAACCTGGGACAGGTTCGCAGAGAGGTGCTGCGAGTCAATGATGGCCGAACCGCGGTGATCGGGCTGAACAAGCTCGATGGAACCATGATAACCCCTGAAGAAATCCTTACCAGACTGAGGGTGATGAAGTGAGCATCCCTTCAACCCAAATGGTTGTTTACGAGTGGCTTCGCCATGACAAGAAGTTCCCCCACGTCTGGTGTCCCGGGTGCGGGCTCGGGATATTGCTGGGCGCATTGGTCCGGGCGCTTGCAGCAAGCGGTCTTACTAAGGATCAGGTGGTGTTGGTCTCGGGCATCGGATGCGCGGGCCGGCTTCCGGTGTACGTCGATGTTGGGAGCATCCATACGACTCATGGCCGAGCCCTGACATTTGCCACCGGAATAAAACTCTCCAAGCCTGAGCTGACTGTGGTTGTGGTAATGGGTGACGGCGATGCAATGGCAATCGGCGGAAACCACCTGATCCATGCTGCGCGGAGGAACCTGGATCTAGTGGCGCTTGTGGTCAACAACCAAACGTTCGGGATGACCGGAGGTCAATTCAGCCCCACCACTCCAATGGGCGCCAAGGCTACCACCGCGCTCTACGGGCACATAGAGCCGGAATTCGACATCAGCGCAGTCTGTACCACCGCAGGCGCGTCTTTTGTGGCTCGTTCCACTGTGTACCACGTGGACCGACTCGAACGCCTGCTCCTTCAGGCAATTCATAAGCAGGGTTTTAGTGTCGTGGAGGTTATGTCCCCGTGTTTTACCAATTTCGGTCGCCAGAACCTCATGGCCTCGCACGTTGTGATGATGAAGCAGCTCAAGAAGCAAGGAATTCCGGTCGAACGATGGCAGAAGATGAATGAGAGCCAGCGGAAGGACTCCTTCCCTCTGGGCGTGCTCGTGGATAGAGATCTGCCCACCTATTTGGAATCGTATCGAGAGGTGTGTAAGAAAGCAGCGAAACTGCGGAGCGAGGGCAAGATATGACCAAGGTATCACGGCCGCGATTGCCTCATCCGCGGGTTGAGCTCAGACTGGCCGGCTCCGGAGGCCAAGGGCTGATTCTTGCCGGCTTGATTCTTGCCGAAGCCGCGGGAGTCTACGATGGGCGAGAGGTGGCCATGGTACAGTCCTATGGTCCCGAAGCCCGGGGCGGAGCCAGCAAAGCGGAAGTAATATTGAGCGACGAGCCCATTGATTACCCACTCTGCACGCACGTGGATCTTTTCCTCGCGATGAACCAGGAAGCCTCCGACGCATATTGCTGGGACCTGAAGCCCGGAGCTTGGATACTGGTGGACAAAGACCTGGTGAGTCATCCGCCCAGCAGTCGCGCGGTCTCCTTCGCGTTCACCACGATTGCGCACGAAAAGCTCGGCAAGAGAATGGTCGCCAATATTGTAGCGCTTGGAGCCATTTCTGCGATGACGGGCCTCGTGAGCAAGCGTGCGCTGGAAAAGGCCCTCTTGGCCCATGTCCCGTCCGGGACCGCGGACCTCAACCGGCGCGCTCTGACCGCGGGAATCAAGCTCGGTGCGGCCCAGGCAGGCAAGCCGCCTGCTACCGAAGAGGAAGAGTACGACGAGGAGATTGATTGATTGGTGTTCTGGAGACCTGCCGGCACGAGCGGCACGACCCTCATATGATGTATTTCTTAAGTTAATTTATTTAACATCTTGAAACGCTGTAATTTTATTGACCAACCATCCTTCACTGTGATATCATACCCCTGAATCCATACCCTTTTGCGAATCGGAAACGCAACGGAACTGCCTCCGCTGGTGCGGTGGCGTTTCGGAGGACCTGTGAAGATCTACGAATACTTGCCGTTTATTGGTGAGCCACGCGAGCGCGCGGGGTCGATCCGGGCAGCTCGCGGTTGGGCTTTTGCGACTTGCGCTTTGCTTTTGGTCGTATTCTTAGGACTGAGTTCCGCGCAGGCAGGTGGAGCAATTACAGACGTGAAACTGAGTGATGACACCCAAAGGATCGTCATTCAGTTCGACGGCGAAATGGGCGCACACACGACCAAGACGCTCCCTTCGCCGCCCCGCCTCGTGATCGACGTGCCTTCCGTGCGAGCTGATTCGTGTCCTCAGAGACAGAGCTTCCAAAAGAAGCCGGTGCGTGAAGTTCGGGTGGAGGCATCTGGCAGAGGGTCACGAATTACTGTGGATTTTGGCGAACATGAGGTGCCCCAGCATAGGATTCGGCGTATGGAAAACCTTCTGGTCGTCTTTCTCGGCGACCACAGGAAATCTCCTCACGCCTTGACTGAGGAATTCCAACAGAAGCTAGATCATAGAGAAGAGCGCCCCCTGGCAAGAGCTAGAGCGATGCGCTCACCCAGACCCTGGACCGTGCCCGCGGCCAAGGAGTCCAGGCCTGTTATTAAGGAAGTCCGTCCGGCAGCGGCTGAGGTCCGACCGTCTCCTGAATCCACCGATCTGTTCGTGAAACAAGCTTCTGTGGATGACGGAGCACTCCTAGTCGAGCTGGGGCGCAAAAGCCAACCCGGAACCGGATACCTGATCCGGCTGGGAATCGATCTCGTTCGCCTGGGAATACGCACCGCTCAAATCGACGAGATTAGTACCAACCCTCGTCAACAGGCCTCTCAAACCGTAGTTGCCCAGGTAACCCCTCGCATGCCGTCACCCAAATACAAAAGCCCGGGACCTCGCCGCGGGGAAGAGCCTCCTGAGCAGGTTCGTACTGCTCAAGCCCCAATATCCGGCCCACGACGATCCATATGGGAAAAGGTGGAACCGAGCAATTTCGTAGCGACCTGGAACGGCATTCTGGCGAAATGCGGCTTTCAACCCTCTGAGGTGCATTGAGTACCTATTCCGCGAACGGTGATGGTAGACTCCTAGGGACCGGCAAGATGCCGGTCCTACTATTTTGGTGGAGTCACCATGGGCGACTTGTCCACCTGCAAGTGAACTGTTCTTCGCAATGACAGCGTTGGCGGGACAGCCCCCACATAACTGACCGCCTGTTATTGCCCGAAGACTTCAGTTGCATGGCTCCCAAATTGAGCGTATACTATGCGGCATTATTATTGTCTTAATTGATTCAAGGACGGGGAGAAAGCGTGTATCACGCATGTTCATTAATGGGCGTAGGTTATCGGGGGTAAGGCTATGGCGGACTCGCTGTGGCTGACATGGCTGCTGATTCCCTTTGGATTTATGGTAGCCTACGGCGCGATCCCTCGCTTGATTGAGGCCGCGACACGTTACGGATTTGTCTCCCAGCCGGGAGGTCGCAGAAGCCATCCTCGTCCGACGCCCCTATTGGGTGGCGTGGCCATATACGTGCCGTTTGCGGCTGTCTTTCTTTGTTTTCTGGTGCTCCGCTTAACGGGCGTGCTCACCTTTGAACAACCTTCTGTCGCAAAAATGGTGACCCTTTTCGTGGGCGCGACTTGGATACTGATCCTTGGGACAATGGATGACCGGGAGCAGATCGGGTGGCCCAAGAAACTTGTCGGCCAATTTGCAGCTGCGTTCATCCTGGTCCTGGGCGGGCATACGATCGCGGTCGCGACACTGCCGTTTGCAGGCCCCGTTCATTTTGGCTGGTTCGGCCCACCTCTCCTGATCATAGCTGTAATCCTCCTCACCAACGCCATAAATCTAATTGACGGGCTGGATGGCTTGGCAGGCGGGATCTGTTTCTTTGCTGCTCTGACAAGCGGTGTGATTGCGGTGGCAAAGGGTGACGCGTTCACCGCGACCGTAGCGTTCACGATCTCCGGCGGATTGTTAGGCTTTCTCTTTTTCAATTTTCCCCCTGCCTCGATCTTTTTGGGAGACGGCGGGAGCATGATGACTGGTTTTGTGTTGGCTACGCTGGCCACCAGCTCAGCCGCGATCGCGCCCGGCCAGCGACTGGGAACCATCCTCATGATTGTGGCCCCATTTCTTCCTTTTGGCATCCCCGTTTTTGAGGTGAGCCTGTCGATCGTGAGGAGGTGGATCCGGGGCCAAGCCATATTTCTCGGTGACGGAAACCATCTGCATCATCGGCTGATCGGTAGGATGAAGAATCCAAGACTCACCGTTGGTGTGTTCTATTTCTTCAGCGCGGCCCTCTGCGCATTGACGCTCTTTATCATCTTGCAGGTCAATGCACCTGCTCTGACAGTCATGGCCGGCTTCACGGTCCTGATTCTTTTCGCCGGAGCACTCGCGTCCCTCCGTCTCTACCGAATAGAAAACCTGGTGGAAACACTCAGGAACAGGCGACACTTTAAATTCCTGGGCGGATTTCTGGGGTTCATGAAGCAGCGCCTGAAACGAGCCAGGTCGCTTAGCGAGCTGCTGGAACTGCTTGAATCCGGAGTGAAAGATCTGGCCTTTGACAGTGTGGAAGTGCTCTACAGGGGCGAGACCATCGAAAAATGGTCAAATCCTCGGCCTATCCATGTGGGCAGCCCCAGGATCCACTCTGAAGAGACCTTCGATGAAGCCCAACTCACCGTGAAATGGGCCCGTCCCGTGCATAATGACGACTGTTACAACGAATACCTGATGCTGACCTGGTACCGTTTCCTGGTTGCATTCAAGGATGAAATGGCTCATCACACCTGGGAAGTCTCCCGCCCCACGAGCAGCAAAGTGCTCGATCTGACCAGCAAACTCTCTAAATGATTTGATCCACCGCGCCCAACCTGGCGATTCTTATAGTCTCACCACGCGAACTGCCGTAACTGGAGCAGGCCCGCGGACGAATTCCTACCATCACGAAACCATTCAGCCTCGAAACCTACTCCCGCGTATTGTCCTGCGGCTGGAGCTGGGCGGGCGCAAACCCATGCTGGGACTGGTAGATGCGCATTTTGTGATCGTCACCTCACATCGAGTCACATTTGTGTACTGGCCCTGAAATCCTACCGCTATGAAACATTCGGCACACAAAACGTACTTCTGCGTAGGATCAGTTAGTGGAACGTACTTCTCCCGAGGCGCGGCCTCTCTCCTCTAACCCGCTCAACGTCAGGCTTCCCGAAGGTGTGCCGTTGTGCTGCTCGTGTGGCATGGAGGTTGCTCCGGCAATTCCCCGTTTGGATCGCTCCGAGTCCAATTCACACGATCTCGACATGCGAGGAGGGTTGACGATGAATGCCGCCGACACGGCTTTTGTTATGGCGTGTTCCGCACTGGTACTGGTGATGACCCCCGGGCTGGCCATATTCTATGGCGGGCTCGCACGGGCCAAAAATGTGCTTTCCACCATGATGCACAGCTTCTTTCTCATGGGGCTCGCAACGGTCATATGGGTGGTGTATGCGTATAGCCTCAGTTTTGGGGAAGATATCGGCGGGTTCATCGGAGGCCTCAATCATTTTCTTTCCTCAGGGGTGGGCGCGCAGCCGAGAGAAGGGCAGACGATTCCTTCTTCAGTCTTCATGACCTTCCAGTGCATGTTCGTGATCATTACGCCCGCGTTGATTTCCGGAGCGTTCGCGGAAAGGATGAAATTCAGCTCGTACATCGTCTTCATGGTCCTATGGATCACGGTGGTGTACGCGCCCATTTGTCACTGGGTGTGGGGCGGGGGCTGGCTGAGCAAGCTCGGCTGCCTCGATTTTGCCGGCGGACTGGTTGTCCACCTCAATTGCGGTGTAGCGGCTCTGGCTGCGGCCATCGTCGTGGGAAAGAGGAAAGGTTACGGCACTCGACCGTTCATACCTCATAACCTGACCATGACTCTGCTCGGCGTAGGCCTGCTCTGGTTCGGGTGGTTCGGGTTCAACGCAGGCAGTCAGCTGGCCGCGGACGCGGTTGCCGGGAATGCCTTCCTGGTAACCCATTTGGCCGCAGCCACCGGATGCCTTACATGGGTAGGGGCAGAATGGATGCTCAGGGACAAGCCAACGTCACTCGGTTTGGCCTCCGGCGCGATTGCCGGTCTGGGCTCGATCACACCCGCTTCCGGATTTGTGGGTCCGGGAGCTGCCATCATCATCGGCGGTGTGGCCGGAGTGATCTGTTACCTCGCAGTGCTCGCCAAAGACAAGCTGGGCTACGACGATTCTCTTGACGTAGTTGGCATACACGGTGTCGGCGGCGTCTGGGGCACGCTTGCGACTGGGCTGTTCGCGTCCAAGGCGATCAACAGCGCGGGAGCTGATGGGCTATTTTTTGGAAATGCGGCGCAAATGGGTCCGCAGATCATCGGCGTAGTGGCCACGATTGCGTACAGCTTCATAATCACGGTCGTACTTCTCTACGCGGTGAAGGCCATTATGGGTCTTCGGGTTTCCGAGGAACACGAAGAACTCGGGGTGGATACGTCGCTCCACGGCGAAGCTGGATACACCCTGTAGAAGAGGCTGCAGCACGATAAGATCTTTGGAGGCCAGGTGTTTTCTGTAGGGGCGCACGGCCGTGCGCCCCTACGCGCCTCGCTCCTAAACGAATTGCATCGAATTTCATGAGGGAACGGCAATGAAAAAAGTAGAAGCCATTATAAAGCCTTTTAAACTGGACGACGTGCGGGACGCTCTGAGCGCCGTAGGGGTCCAGGGCATGACCATCACTGAAGTCAAAGGCTTTGGGCGCCAGAAAGGCCACAAAGAGATCTACCGCGGCGCGGAGTATCTCGTTGACTTCCTCCCCAAGGTCAAAATGGAGATGGTCGTCCCTGCGGAGCTGGTCGAGCAGGTGGTCAAGAAGATCATCGAGGCTGCACGCACGGGAAGCATAGGCGACGGCAAGATCTTCGTATCATCAGTGGAAGCCGCGGTCCGCATCAGGACCGGCGAACAAGACGACGACGCCTTGTAATACCACTTGGCTTCCGCACGGTGAACATGTTGGTGTAACAAAGGCAGCACTGATCTGGTGCCCAGGTCCGTGGCACCCAAAACAAGTCAGTACTGGTCCCTGGTGCCACGGACCTGAGCTTTGGCAGGTCCGTGTCTGATTCAGCAGGCTATTCGTGGTTTGATCGCACACTGCCTTCCGAGCAGCCGCGGAACTTTACGCTTCGGCCGTGAAGCCGGCCTGTCTGACCATTTCCCAATCTTCTTCAACGGATCGTCCGGTAGTGGTCAGGTATCCGCCGATGATCATGCCGTTCGCGCCGCTCCGCAGCGCCATTGCCTGGAAATCGCCGAGATTGGCTTCTCGGCCGCCTGCGATCTTAATGGTGGCTTGAGGCAGTATGAGTCTGAACAGCGCGACCGTCTTGAGGATTTCCAGCGGTTCAGGCCGCACTGCACGTTCCAGGGGAGTTCCGGGCCGAGGATTGAGGATATTGATGGGAACGCAGTCCACTCCCAGCTCTGCCAGGGTGAACGCAAGATCCAGCCGCTGTTGCGGAGTTTCCCCCAGGCCGATAATCCCGCCACAGCATGCGGACATACCCGCGGCCAGGACTGTGCGCACCGTGTCGACTCGTTGCTCGTATAAGTGAGTGGTGCAGATCTGGGGATAGTAATCTCGTGATGTTTCCAGGTTGTGATTGTACCGGGTGACTCCCGCCGCGCGGAGTTGAGCCGCACGTTCCTCATTTAGGAATCCCAGGGACGCGTCCAAAGCAATGTCCACTTCAGAATGGACGGATTCGAGGGCTTGGATAAGCGTGTCGAATTCACGGTTTGAGAGCGCGCCGCCGCTGGTCACGGCGCAGAACCGTGTCGCGCCTGATTCTCCCGCTTCCCGTGCCGCGGTGACAATCCGGTCTGAGGAAACAAGCGGATATACTGAAGCTTCTCCTTTGTAGCGGCTGGACTGGGCGCAAAACGCGCAGTCTTCTCCACAGCCTCCGGAACGAGCATTAATGAGTGAACAGGAATCAAAGGTGTCGCCCTTGAATGTAATCCTGATCCTGTCCGCGGCCGCGAGCAGGCGCATCAGGTGCTCCGGCGGCGTTTCGAGCAGTGACTCAGCCTCTGCACGGGTTATCGCGCCGTGCTCAAGGATTCTTTCTTCTACCGCATCGATCAAGTTTCCGTAAAAATTACTCTCCATGCAGTCCTCCTGAGAAAAGATACTTATACCCTGAATATCGGCTGAAATCCAGACCCACGCTCAGGCCGTGGTGAGGATTCAGTTACGTGTGGGAGCCAAGCGTATCTCATCTGTCATTGCGAGGACCCGGGACTCGGTCCGGGGAACGAAGCAATCTATGCCTTTTAGCGCTGAGATTGCTTCGCTACGCTCGCAATGACAGTCGTGCGCCGCCGGTGAAATAATCCTTCGGCGCCGTGGCGGAACCGGGCATCCGCTGAAACAAAACGGTTACCGCGAAACTTTTTGGCATCCCAGGCATCAAATAACATGGTAAGACCCGAAAACGGTCTGCGCATCGTTGCCATAAGCGCACAACGATGCTAAAACTATTACCTGCACTTTCGATGGTCAGCAGGGGGTAATGTGAAGTCAAGAATCGGATCTTCGCCTGCGGAAAACCATCGTCGAGGGAGTGTGTAGATGAATTACCCAGTTGTATCGAATTCTCTGGATCACTTGCTCAGTCAGGTTCGCTCAATTAAGCCGCTGACCGCAGAACGGGAATACGAGCTGGCCGTGCGCTACCAGGAGACAGGCGACAAAGAGGCTGCTCACGAGCTGGTGGTTTCCCACCTTCCGTTCGTGGTGAAAATTGCATTTCAGTATCGGCATTACGCGATGCCGGTGCAGGACCTGATCCAGGAGGGAACCATCGGATTGATGAAGGCCGTCAAGCGCTTCGATCCGTACAAGGGCTATCGCCTGGTGTCCTTTGCCGTGTGGTGGATCAAGGCCTACATCAAGAATTTCATCCTGCGCTCGTGGAATCTGGTGAAATTGGGCACGACCCAAGCTCAGAGAAAGCTCTTCTTCCGCGTCGGCGACATCGGAGAGCACCTGGATGAGGAATCCAGGAACGAACGCATCAAACACCTGGCTCAGGAACTCAAGGTCAAGGAAGATGACGTCATCGAAGTCGAAGCCCGTGTCAAGGCCAGAGAATGGTCGCTGAACGACATGATCGGCGACGACAAGGACATCACCGGTATGGATCTCCTGGAAGACCCGTCCATCGATCAGGAAACCCAACTGATACAGCGGGAGACCGAGACCGAACTATCCGACGTCACGAAAAAGGCCTTGGCCAAGCTCGATCCGAGAGAGCGCTTCATCATCACGAAGCGATTCATGGAAGAATCGCCCTGGACGCTGCAAAAGCTCGGAACCCACTTCGGAACGAGCAGGGAACGGGTGAGACAGCTTGAAAAGCGCGCGCTGGGCAAGCTGAGACGCGCTCTTCCGCCGCACGCAGTGGAAGGCCTCTTGCCCGCCTAATTGATGCATTAGGCCTCAGCGCAAACAGCGGCCTGGCCACAGTGATCTGACTCCTAATAACGCCTGGGACAGCATGGTAGGTCCCGGGCGTTGTTGTGTACACTGGATTACACCTCAGTGCCCATGAATATCGGATTTCGTTCCGCGCAACGCGACCCGAAGTACAACCAGGCATTCAAAATGGCCCAGTCTGGGCGCATCTCGTCAAAAGGATGAGCAAGGAGACGTAGGGGCGCAATTCATTGCGCCCGATTTGAGGGCGTGATGAATCACGCCCCCACAGGTCCGGTATCCTGCCACGAGGTGAAAGGTCAGTGCGATCTGGATTGCCTTCAATTTGCCTAAGCTGCGTGGCCATTGACATGCGGAGGAGGTGCGGTTAAAAATCTGCATGTATGGCGGAACGACGGATATATACCCCTTCGGTCAAGATCCAGGCTTCGCGTGTGCGAGTCCCGATCCTAGTCGGATGCCTGCTCGGAGCAGTCGTTTTAGGCAGCGGCCCTCTTTGGAGTTCCCAAATCTCGATTCGCTCCGACGAAGACCTTAGCGATAACCAACCTGCGCAACAGACGCAGCAGCCGGCTGCTACCCCCTCGGTCCCTTCGGGTGCTGAAACTCCCTCAGCTCCCAACGAAAACGCAGAACAAGCAGAAACGAATCTTCTGTTCCGGCGGCGCGCGGCTCAGATCCAAGAGCTTGGACCGGCCGCGTCCGAAGAAATGAAGCTCATGGCCGCCGCGGTCCAACTGCTTGATCGCGAAAGCGCAACGCAGTGGCTAGCCGGCTTCATTTCATCGCCGCCACTCAATTGTCCTCTCTCTGAAAAGAAGAAGTGGATTGACGCTATCCTGAACGCGGTGGAACGTAACGGCCTGCCTTTGTCCAAAGAAATCACGGGGCTCGTCGCCTGCATTATTTCCATCGAATCAGGGTTCCGCGCGGATCCTCTCGCGGTGGACCCTTCCGGCCGGGAAACCATCGCGGATCTTTTGCGACGAGCTGAAGAACAATTGCAGCAAAAGACCGGTTCGATCCTCCAGACACCACCCCTGGCAGGCCTGTACGCGGAATACAGAAATCGATACTATTCGCGCCTCCTCTCCTGTCGCACTGAAGGAGACGTGGAAGTGGTTGCCCGCTCCATAGCCGGCCAACTCAAGCGAGACTGCCGGAATCTCCCTCCCTTCATGCGCAAGATCGTCAATCGGAATATCGACCGACTCTGCCAGGTGGTCCGCACCAAAGGCTCTATGCAGCTCAATTTCAACAGAGCCAGACAGGTTATGAAGGATCGGGACGAACGCTTCATTGACCAGGAGCTGTTGGACTACATGTACACCTGCCAGGGAGGCGTTGACGTGGGCGTTGCCGCACTCAAACCCATGTTTGTGCAGTACGCGGCCCGGTACGCCACTCCCGGTGATCTTTCATGGCTCTTCTTTGTGGGCATGGACTACCATTATGGGCCCTTTTCCAGTCGTAACATGATGGAACAGATCAGAATACGGGATCTCTCCGGTGCGCGAATCGCCCTGGACGGAGATTTGCTTCACTATGACGAAGACGGCACGCCTCTCGACAAGGACTCCCAGACTCTCCAGGCACTTCGGACCGCCTTTCCCTCTGTTTCTCGTGATGAGATATTCCAGGCCTTTTTGCTTGAAAAGGACCCTCACTATATCTATACAAACGTTCACCGCATTTTGAGCGAGGCTCACCAGGAGCGATTTGGCGAGACTCCTTTCGCAGTCATCGGAGAACTGTGGATGGGCCAGGAAGCGCAAGTGAAGCACGGCTCGATGTGGAAGACAAAAGCCTACCTCAAGAAACTGGACCGGTACCTCAACTCGATTCCGTGGGACTCGTCTCCCCAGTAATCAGATAGTGATTGCCGGCACACGTTATGGTGATTTTCGGAGGACCTCACGTTTTCTGGTTGGAATCCAATGAATGAGGATCGTGTCTTGGGTGCTCCCGCGAGACGCGGGACTGGCTTGTCCAGCAGTGTTGGCGCAAAGAGCACTGCTGGTCAAGCCAGCAGTGGCACCCAAAAGGCAATCCGTAATCAGTTTCGAGCGCTCCTATATTGTTGTCGGGTTTCGCGCGGCTCAACCCGACCTACTCGCTGACATAGTGGCTCGAATGCGCGGCAGACCAGTCCAGTTCTGGCTTGACAAGAAGTGTGACTTATGGCAGTTTTATCAAAACTCCGTAAGAGGGATACCCATGGCAGCCAAAGTTATGACATTTGTGCTTTGTGCGCTCCTGCTGTTGATTCCAGCCGTGGGTTCCGCTGGTTCTTCTCAGGCCCAGAGTTCGTCCTACTGGGTTAACTTGGTCACCGAGGAGAACTCGTTGGCTGCCAGCCTCCTCTACATCCCGTACACGATCGTTATCGTCCCCATACGGCTCGTTGACGGATTCATCAATCCGGTCCCCACTTCTCAGTCCACGATTCCTCCGGCTGCACACCGCACACCCTGAGCCGAACCGCTCCTCTCCTCTCAGGAACGCTTCTTTTGGTCGCGCACTGCTGATGGCGGCGTGCTTCGGCTGCGGCACGTCTTCTATGTTGAAAAGGGAACCCCTTCTGTGGGGGAACTAACAGGTTGGAGAACGACCGGGGCTAGTTTGCGGGAGTTCGATTGCACGGGAAGAAGTTGAGAGCTTTGTGCTGTCCCTGGTCCAGACGAAACTTGATTATCACGTTCTTGCCAAGAAAAGGAGCGGCTATTAATCTGTCCTGTTTATCCACCTGAAAGACCATCTGCGTGTGGTCGCTCACCCGAACCACAACGCTTTCGGGGCCAACCCTGATCAGGGTGCCGGCCATTTCGGACGCTGCACACGGCTGATATGCCGCAAGAATGCAGACTAGTCCCAAGACTCCGATCCAATACCCTTGCATGTGGTCCTCCCTGGCAACAGAATCCGAACCCTCAGACCTACAAAAGAAAACAAGCCTTGCCGGACACACCGGCTCGGCCTCATCCCCAAATACACCATTATGATAGCCGACCGAACACGCTCATGCAACCCTAACAATGAGCTGCGTGAGAGCGGCATTGCGTCTAATGCGAACGACAACAGTGAGGAGACTGGTAATAGTGCGCTGTGGAACACCTACATGATTCGTCTAAAGAAGGATTCATTCACGTAGATGAAATTGGCGCGTATGCGAAGCCGCTTGGCTTTGACACGGTCCGGGAGCGGATAATAAGGCGCGGCGCTCTTGATGGCGTTGAGTGCGGACTGATCCAGCACCGCGTGACCGGAAGAATCCAGAAGATTTACCGAAACTAATTGCCCTTCACGAGATATGAGAAACTCGACCAGGAGTTTGCCTCCTATGCCCGCCTCTGCGGCCGCGCGCGGGTAGGTCCATACCCCCTGAATCTTGTGCTTGAGGTACAGCAGGTACGAAGCGAAGGTATTTTCTCGCGTATTTATGTCTACGACCACTTCTTCAGAGTCGCCCTCGGGAAAGAAGTCCGGCGATCCGGCACGTCCCGAGAGCACCCGGGCAATCTCTTGAGAATTGGGACTAACGTCCAGATTGCGCCGAGGCAGACCGTTCTGGGGCTTGGACTGGGACGGCTTCTTCGGCTCCACAGCTGAGCGTCGGGAAGGTTTCTTTTCTTCGGGTTCTCGTTTTTCCTCGTCGGGCTTCTCTCGCTCGGCGTCTTCCTGGAATTCCGGAGCGGTGGGAGGAACCAGAGCAGCCATGCGGGGACCCATGGGCCCTGGTATGGGAGTGCCAGGTACGGTCTTGGGAAGCCTTTCTTTCTCCGCGGCATGGTCCCTGTCCGATATTGCGGAGGCTTGTTTAGGCGGCTCTGTTTCCTTTGGCTCTCCGGGCCATTCCACCAGACGGATAGGGGTGACGGTTTCACCCGGCTTGAGCAGCGATTGGGAAGGGGTTAGTTGCACCATCTGCGGGATGGCTACCAGGATGGTCGCGTGGAGTACGAAAGAAGCAACGATGCCGTACCTAAACGCTCGATCTCGAGACGAGACCTTGGTGTATTCCGCGGCCAGTATGCCGCTCAACTCTTCTACCGGCGCATCGAATCCGGAGCTATCCACCTCCGAGTCGGACGGCTCGTCAAAGAGGTCTGCCGGTAATTCCGGATGCGGCTCGGTCATCAACATCTCCGCTCGTCAACGACTCGCGTGAACCTCTACCCCTGAGAATAGCAATCAAGACAGGCCGGAAGCAGTGAATTCCCGGTTGTCGCGACCCTCCTTATAACAGGCTTTGGGCCGTTTTCCCAGGGTATCGTGATTTCGCCGCCCTTTCCGGCCGGCGGACGCGCCCCGGTCACCTGTTCATCGAATCCCATCGAGGATCGAGGCACTCGGAGTCAGCACGCATCAGTCCCATATTTTGCCGTGCTCGCTCTTGGTTCGCGTTTGCATAACAGTACGCGCACCCATGAGTGCAGGTATCGTACGCTCCAATATCTTTAGATGCCACGCAGCCGCAGCCGTTTCGACTCGGAGCGGCCTTCAGGTTCCTGAGCGCCTCTCGTCGCTGCGCAGAATCGACCACCTGAGCCATCACGTCCGGGTCGATGCACCGTGCCTTGCCGATTCGCTCAGAGACAAGGAAATCATGGGCGCACGACAGCAGCGAGATCTTCCACTCGCCGGCTACATGGGCCAGTTCTTCAGCCATGTTCTGGCATTCTGCTTCGGAAGGCTTGATATGGTCAGGGACCTGAAGACCCATGTTCCTTTCTGTCTTGCGATAGTAATCGCAAAAGCTGAATATGCACTCCGACGTGAACCCCGCGAGCAAGGAGCACAGACTGCGAAAATTGCTCACGTGCCACCGCCTATCCAGCTTCTCTGTTAGAACGATTGTGTCATAACGCCATCGCAGCCCGTGGGGACCTAGTCTTTTCGCAAGAGCCTCCACTATCTTCATGGTGTGACCCAGTTTCGGCACTCCAGGTTCCAGGAAAGCCGGATAATTGTTCACCGTGTAAAGAAAAGAGAAGCAATAGCCTCGGCTTGCGAGCTCGTCCAGATGACTGAGCATCGGGTCAGCGTTCTTGGTCCAGAAAACAATCCCGATTACGTCCTCGGCCGCGAGCGAGATCTCGAACATCTTCCCGCCGAAGGGAGCGATCACACGCGCGCGTCCCGCTCGGATGCGGTTCATTAACCACTCCGAATGCAACGCGGGGATGTCGGTTCGCCTGCTGGCGGAAATGATGTGCATCTTCCTCTCGTGATCCGGGGGATTCAGTTTCAGAAATCGCAAGCCTTTTCACGGGCCTGATCGAATGGTACAGGACTGAGGCCGGATGCTCAAGTGTCAGCCGTCCCTTTGACGATCAAACGGGGAGACGAGCTGAGCTTTATTTTGCCTGCCACGGCAATCTTCATCGTACTGTCTTGATTTTGTTGCCCACTCTGCATATGAAGGATCGAGAAGTTACGCCGAGCACAAAGCGGACCACGGTGAAACGGCTGTGGTTTCGCGTCTGAAAAGCATAACCGATTCAGCGAGAGATCCGTGGTATAATCGCTTGTGTGGGTCACCGGTGCCCAAGACTGATACGTGGCCCGCGACGGTGCGCTCCCTTTTGACCAGGTTTGTTTTTCGCGAAGTCCGCGTGAACGGCTTCGAGACTCAGTTCAGAGAGAGGAATTCCAATGGCCAAAGCAGCTAAGGGAAAGACCGACACTCCGGCGGGAACGGAAAAAGAAAAAGCCATAGATATGGCGATCAGTCAGATCGAACGCCAGTTCGGGAGAGGGTCCATCATGAGGCTGGGCAGCGACGAGGCTGTCCGCAACGTGAGGACGATCCCTTCCGGTTCTCTGGGTCTCGACATCGCCACCGGAGTCGGCGGCATCCCACAGGGACGAATTGTGGAGATATTCGGCCCCGAATCTTCCGGCAAGACTACTCTCTGCCTGCATATTATCTCGCAAGCCCAGAAGCGTGGCGGATTCGCCGGATTCGTGGACGCGGAACATGCTCTGGACGTGCATTACGCGAGATTGCTGGGGGTAAATACGGACGAGTTGCTGGTCTCGCAGCCTGATTCCGGCGAGCAAGCCCTGGAAATTACCGAAATCCTTGTGAGATCTGGCGCTATGGACGTGGTGGTGATCGACTCTGTGGCCGCGTTGGTTCCACGCGCAGAAATCGAAGGCGAGATGGGCGACGCACACATGGGCTTGCAGGCCAGGCTCATGTCTCAGGCGCTCCGGAAGCTCACGGCAGCCATCGCGCGATCCAATGCTGCCGTCATATTCACCAACCAGATTCGGCAGAAAATCGGGATTATGTTCGGGAATCCCGAGACGACCACGGGCGGTAATGCCCTGAAATTCTACGCATCGCTCAGACTGGATATCCGCCGCGTTTCCCAGATCAAAGAAGGGGAAAACGTCGTCGGTTCACGCACTCGGATTAAGGTAGTGAAGAACAAACTCGCGCCGCCGTTCCGGCAGGTCGAGTTCGACATTATGTACAATGAAGGGATCTCTTCTGCGGGCGAGCTGCTCGACATGGGCGTGGATCACGGTTTGATAGATAAATCCGGAGCCTGGTTCTCCTACGGAGACGACCGCATCGGCCAGGGCCGAGAGAATGCCAAGATATTCCTGAAAGAAAACCCTGACATCATGCAGAACCTCCGTTCGGCAATCCTCGTCAAGACTGGACTGTCGGCCCAGCCTGGCGACGGGTCGTCCGCAGGTCAGGAAACGAGCGGCACAGGAGAATAGGTATGGACCTTGATGCTGTGTTGAAGAAAGCAGTGGATATGGGCGCTTCGGACGTCCATCTCAAGATGCCCTTGCCCCCGGTGGTGCGAGTGAACGGCGTTCTCAGCCCCCTCAAGGGGGAAGAGCGCCTCAGTCCGGATGAGCTCAAGCGGGTCGCGCTCTCGATCATGAACGAGCGCCAGAGGGAAGTTTTTACCAAAACCAAAGAGCTTGATATGGGCTACGGGATCACCGGATTGGCTCGGTTCCGCGTCAACGTGTTCTTCCAGCGTGGCACCATTGCAATGGTCTTTCGGTCCATCCCCACTGACCCTCCCATGATCAAGGATCTCAGCCTCCCGCCGGTGATCGAGAAGATCGCCATGGAGAACCGAGGCCTGGTCCTGGTAACAGGAACCACCGGGTCGGGCAAATCCACTACTTTAGCGGCCATGATCAACCACATCAACGGGTACCGCAACTGCCACATCGTCACCATAGAAGACCCCATAGAATTCCTGCATCGAGATCGCAAGAGCATCATCAACCAGCGGGAAGTAGGCCAGGACACGCTCACTTTTGCCAGCGCGCTGAGAGCTGCGCTCCGTGAAGACCCTGACGTGATTCTCGTGGGAGAAATGCGGGATCTGGAGACCATCGAGATCGCGATGCTCGCGGCGGAGACCGGTCATCTGGTCTTCAGCACTTTACACACACTCGACGCGACAGAGACGATCACGCGTGTTGTTTCCGTATTCCCGATGGAGCACCAGGATGCTATTCGGCTCCAGCTCTCCGGCATTCTCAAGGGGATTATCTCGCAGAGACTCCTCCCCAAAGACGACGGCGCGGGTCGAGTCCCCGCGGTGGAGGTTCTCATCTCAACCGCGCGTATCCGGGAATGCGTGGCAGATCAGAACCGAGTCAGGGAAATCAGGGACGCCATTGCAGAAGGCCACGTGAGCTACGGGATGCAGACCTTCGATCAGGCTTTGATGCAGCTCTTCAAGGCCAAACGGATCTCCTACGAGACCGCTATCGCGGCAGCCACGAACCCGGATGACTTCGCACTGTACGCACGGGGCGTGACCGGAATCGGCGAAGGCAAGTGGGAGATGAACGCCTAATACCGCTTCGCATTCAGAGAAGTAAGAATCGGGGAGGACCTTCTTGTAAGAAGGTCCTCCCCCAACCCCTCCCCAAGAACTTCCACCATTTTTCGGAATGCCCATTTCTCCTGCGGGGAAATGAGCATTCCGAAAACCGTGGGAATTTCTTGCCGGAGCCGTGGAGGTACCTCTCTCACAAAGTAGGATTCTCCGATCTTACCTCTTTGAATGCGCATCAGTAGACCACAAGTTAAATGACCCCCGGCAGAGCCGGGGGCATATTCCTGTTAGCCCCTCAAAGGGGGCGCTGAAGAGCGCCCTGAAGGGCGCGTGGCTCGTTGCTGCCTGCAAACCTTTTGGTTGGGGCTGCCGGTCCCAATGCGAAAGCCATTACCGTCATTCCGGCGGAAGCCGGAATGACGGCAAGAATTCCCGAACAATGCGGCCGGGCTGGATACCGTTTCAAGAAGATGGGAGTTTTTGGTGGAGGGGTCCGGGGAGGCCCCTTTTTGCAAAAAGGGGGCTCCCCGGAAACTCTCCCCAAAAGCTCTCGTTTTCTGAAGCCGCAGCTAATCCACTGCCAGGATTGATCTGCCGGCGACGAGGCGCATGATCTGGTTGGTTCCGGTATATATTTGGGTGAGTTTTGCGTCTCGCATCATGCGTTCCACCGGGTAGTCTTTCATGTAGCCATACCCGCCCATAATCTGAACCGCATCCGTGGTCACCTTCATTGCAGTGTCCGAAGCGAGAAACTTTGCCAGAGCCGCCTGGGTTTCGGCCTCTTTTGTCTTTCCCTCATCGAACAGCGAAGCAGCCTTGTAGGTCATCAATCGGGAAGATTCCACCGCGGCTGCCATATCCGCCACCATGAACTGGATTGGCGCAAGCGCGGCGATGGGCTTGTCGAATTGGATTCTTTCCCGCGCGTAAGCCACCGCGTGATCCAGCGCGCCCTGACCGATTCCTACCGCTTGCGACGCACAAAAGAGTCGGCTCATCGCCAGCGTTTTCATGAGATTCAAGAAGCCTTCTCCCTCGTTTCCAATGAGGTTTTCCGCGGGCACTTCCATGTCCTCGAAATACAGCTCCGAATTGACCGAACCCCGCATCCCCATCTTGTTCTCGTTCTTGCCGTAAACCAGTCCGGGAAAGCTCTTTTCCACCACGAACGCGCTGATTCCTCGGGCTTTCCGGGCTTTGTCCGTGTACGCGTAGAGCACAAAGAAGTCAGCGACAGAGCCATTCGTAATGAAGCACTTCTGACCGTTGATCACATACCGGTCGCGGGATCGCACTGCGGTGGTCCGCATGGAGAGAATGTCCGAGCCGGCGGCCGGCTCAGTGGCCGCGAGCGCGGTGAGACATGGAGAATCCCCAGCCAGTCTGTTCAGGTATTTGTCCTTCAGCTCCTCGCTTCCACCGTGCAGAAGGGGCAATGTGCCGTCTGCTTGCGCGATGAGGAGCAGCGCGGAAGATGCACACACCCGGCCGATTTCTTCGAGGATCATGGAGAACATGAGCATCGACGTTTCCACGCCTCCATAATGGACCGGGAGTAAGGGATTGAGCAGGCCGTTCTCCGCGAAAACCTTATGCGAATGTTCGGGGAAGGCCGCAGTCTCATCCAGTTGTGCAGCCCTAGGAGCTATTTCCCGCTCCGCGATTCTGCGTACGGTATCGAGAATCATCTGCTGTTCGTCAGTAAGATAAAACATAAATAACGTCTCCTCCTGCCCCATGTCCGGTGATCAGAGTGGCCATTGTTAGTCAGTGGCACCCTGATCCGGCAATGATCAAGCCATCTCTTTGAGTATCTCCCGCGCTATGACCAGGCGCTGTATCTGATTCGTGCCTTCAAAAATCTGGGTTAGCTTGGCATCACGGAACATGCGCTCCACAGGGAAATCTTTCATGTACCCGTACCCCCCCAGCACCTGAACCGCATCGGTGGTGATCTTCATGGCCGCATCGGAAGCGAAACATTTAGCCATAGAAGCTAACTTAGTGTTGGCTGCTCCGGAGTCGTACAGGGCTGCTGCCCGGTAGATAAGGCCTCTGGATGCCTCAATCAGCGTGCCGCTGTCAGCCAGAATTGCCTGGATAAGCTGGTGCTCAGCAATGGGTTTTCCGAAGGTGTGTCGTTCCATGGCGTAACGAACCATCACGTCGAACGCGCCCTGGGCTATGCCCAACGCCTGAGCGCCTATTGCCGGCCGCGACATATCGAAATCCCTCATTGCCAGCAAAAAGCCTTTGCCTTCCTCGCCAAGCAAATGGTCTGCGGGAACTCTCACGTTATCGAGGATCACTTCCGTGGTGTTGGAGCCCCGTTGGCCTAATTTATTTTCGGTTCGGCCCACAGAGAGGCCGGCTCGGTCACGCTCCACGAGAAAGAACGAAAGGCCATCATGGCCGCCTCCTCTGGACGTGCGAGCCAGCACGGAATAGAGCGAGGCTACCCCTCCGTTAGTCGCAAAGCACTTGGTCCCTGATATCACGTAATCGTCACCGTCACGAATCGCGGTGGTTCTGATCCCCGATACATCCGAACCCGCAACAGGCTCCGTAACCAGGTATCCCACGAGCGCCCGCTCGTCCCCGATTCGCTTAAGAATTCGATTTCTCAGCTCGGGCCTCATCCCGTGGACCATTGGGAATGAGCCCACAGCCTGGATAATCAAGAGCAGCGCGGAAGCAGCGCAGTGCTTGGCGATTTCTTCCACCGCGATGCACAGGGCCGTGCCCTGGTCTTTCTCAAGGCCGCAGAACTCGGGCGGCAGAGTGAGCGTCAGCAACCCTAGATCCCAACAAAGAGCCTCCACCTCGCGATCGAATACCCCTGCTTCGTCAATCTGCGCGGCTCGGGGTGCTATTCTTTCCTTTGCAGCGCGAGCCACAGTCTCGCGCAATAACTTCAACTCCTCCGAAACTCCAACCATCCCTACCTCCAGGGGGATTAGAAGATCTTGAGG
>JBMOME010000005.1:0-3011 GCA_049323095.1 Thermodesulfobacteriota bacterium | reverse complement strand
GTTCAATGGCGAGCCTCGCCCGAGCGCTTACGATGGCGTGATGCGGGATAGGACCGAGCGCCGCAAGCTGGAGCACGATCTTAGGGCGTCGCGAGAAGCATTAGTAGAAAAAATCAGGATAATCGACGAGCTCTACGAGCACATCGTCGAATCGGGGAAATGTAAGGCCATCGAAGAACATACCGCAGAGGTTGCGCACGAATTGCGCCAACCCTTGGCAATCATTGGAGGGTTCGCGCGACGCATAGCCAAGCAACTCGACACGCCGGGGAGACTCGATCGAGACAGACAAAGGCAGTACCTGGAGATCATCGTCACGGAAATCCATAGACTCGAGAAGATCCTGGACCGTCTCATCGAGTTTACCAAACGCAATCAAGTCAATCTCCAGCCGGTTAACCCCAATGACCTGATCGAATACATAATCGAGATTACCACAGCGCGGATGAGCGACAAGCGGATCAAGCTCGTGAAGAACCTGGGGCCGGAGATCGGCGAGATCCCATTGGATCCCGGGCGCTTCCAGCAACTGGTTTTGAACCTGGTCTCTAATGCCATCGATGCCTCGCCGATTGGCGGGACGATTGAGATAGAGACAGGAGCTTCAATCCCCAGCGCAAAGGCGGTGCGAACCGGAGAGCTGGAATCCGAGAGCTTCTTCGAGATGAAGATTCGCAATAGCGGGCCAAAGATTTCGCCTGAGGCCCTGCAGCAGATTTTTAACCCCTTCTACAGCACCAAACCGCATGGCTCCGGCATCGGACTGGCAGTATCAAAGAAGATCGTGGAAGACCATTTTGGGTCCATCTCCGTGAGATCGGACGATGAGGGGACCACGTTCACGGTCTGGCTTCCTGTGACAGCGCCCGATCAGAGGCGTTATGCGCTTCTTTTCCGCAATGCCGATTCCATTTTCGGCCCCGAAAGCAGCCCACCCAGCGCTCAATAGCTTCTGGTTCGTCCTCAGCCGTAGGTCGGATTGAGTCCCGCGTTCTGCGCGGCACGAAATCCGACATCGTGTCCAAAGCAACGTGTCGGGTTTCGCTGGGCTCAACCCGACCTACCTTGATACTGAGAGCCGCAGCAAAACCGGACGGGCAACCACAAGGGTTGCCCCTACACAGAACCTCCAAACCCCATACGTAGACCCAGTTATGAGGCGACCCCGGTCGGTCTTTTCCGTAGAGGCAGGTTTGAAACCTGCCCCTACTTCAGTGACTCGTTGTAGCCCTTTAGTTACGGAAGACGTAGAAGCTTACTTACAACGAAGCTCGCAGGGCATCTTCGATACGTGGATGGTTGAACTCAAATCCGTTTTCCAGGAGCACCCGCGGGATCACCCGTTGCCCTTCCAGAACTATCGAGCCCAACTCGCCCATTACCAGCTTGATCATAAACCCCGGAGCAGGAAAGAAGCTGGGCCTGTGCAAGACATGTCCGATGGTCTTGGCCAGGTCCACGTTTCTCACAGGATCGGGGGCCGTGAAGTTTACCGGCCCGCTGATCTTCTGATTTTCGATCACAAAGAGGGATGCCCGGCACAAGTCCTCCAAATGAATCCAAGAGAACCACTGTCTGCCGCTACCAAGCGGACCGCCAACAAAGAGCTTGAAGGGAAGCGTCATCTGGCCCAGAGCGCCTCCGCCTCGACCCACCACCACGCCGAAACGGGTGATTACCACGCGCACTCCTTTATCGCGGGCCTTTATGGCCTCTGCTTCCCAATCTTTAGCCAGGGTCGCCATGAAATCCGTGCCCGGCGGAGAGGTCTCCGTTAGTTCTTCGTCGCCACAAAACCCGTAATACCCTACCCCGGATGTGCTCACGAGCGTCACGCGTGAGTTCGCGTCCGCAGGTATGGCGTCCACCAGGTTGCGCGTGATGTTCAAGCGCCCTTCACGCACGAGTCTCTTATACTTCTCGCTCCATCGGTGAAAGATTGTCACGCCGGCCAGGTTGATCAGCACGTCGCTGCGGCCCGCCTCTTCTTGCCACGGACCAGCCTTGGTGGCATCTGATGCGATTTGTTTGATTTGCGCCGGCAGGCGTGAGGACTGATGCCGCGCGATCACCGTGACTTCGTGCCCGTGGTCGAGGAAAAACTTGCTCAAGGCCGTACCCACGAAGCCGGTGCCTCCGGTGATAAAGATCTTCATGGCTCCCCTCCTCGAAGCAAGACCGCGACCGATGCGGTTTTCCCGCGGAACACGGGATCACCGCATCCTACATCTCTGAATCGAAGTTCCTCATCAGATCCGCGCAGGTCAAGGGGTGGTTAGGGCTTTCAAGGAAGAAGTCTGGGCGCTAATGAACAGGTGGCTCTTCGCCGCCCAACACAATCTGCTGCACTGCTCCACACTGTGGTTGTTCGTTATCCGGTTGTTCCCATTCCGCGCACATATCGGTCTCTCGAGCCGGCCTTGCTTCAACAATTTCCAGATCGTATTGGAGCGGTGCACCTGCAAGCGGGTGGTTCAAGTCAATGACGATGCTGTTTCCTCTAATTTCGCGAATCATCACCGTATCAGGCGCATTGTCATCACCAGTCACTATGGGAAGCTCCATTCCCGGATAGGGCTCAAAACCAGGAGGGAAATGGAATTCTGTGCGATCCTTCTCGATCAACAATTCAGGACGGCGGATACCGAAGGCCTCTTCCGGGGGAACCACGAATGAGAGTTTTTCGCCCGGGGAATGCCCAAGAAGGCGCTGTTCCAGGCCCGGAACCACGTGCCGAAATCCGGTCACAAAATCCATGATTTCGGGGGTAGTCCCTCCCTTGAGCACTGGGCCGTCCTGAATTCGCACCGTATACTTTATTTTTACGTAACACTTGGATTCGACGATCTTATAAGAATCGTCGGTACTCATTTCGTTCATACTGATCCTCTCTTATCCGTACTTCGTCGTCTCATCTAACCCGCTACCGGTAGTAAGAGGGATGCGCTGCAAGCCTTCAAAGTCTAGGAGTTTTTGGGGAGGGGTCCGGGGAGGCCCTTTTTGCAAAAAGG
>JBMOME010000004.1:0-25420 GCA_049323095.1 Thermodesulfobacteriota bacterium | reverse complement strand
TGCCCGACGCGCGCCGCTCCAAGAGGCAATAAATGCGTCTTTCAGCTCGTGGACAGGCGGACTACCAGAAAACTGTGGCGGCTAGCTCTTCGGAACGTCTCCTATCAACCCGCGCCTGGTTGAGCCTCCGCGCTCCACGAGATCTTCCGTATACGTTGCCCGCGTACACGAGTCAATCGACTGTGCGAAGTAGGGAACCCGATGGGAATGGAATCGACCGGGTCCGGTGCGAATATGCATAGTCAGGGACCTCGGAAGTTCAAACATAATCAAGTGGTGAGCTCTCAGACTGGGATTGCACCGCGTGCGTGCCGCCCGCGCCCGACCACCCCCTTTTCGCAGCGTGTTTCAGGCCCGGCGCAGAATGCTTCCGGTCCCCCGGATCCCAGGGGCTACGTGGTTGAGAGTTGGTCCGACGGGACTGCTCCCCGGTTCTGGGGTTCGCACTGCCCGCCACCCGCACCGGAGCGATTCGTTCCCGCTGGTACAGCGGCAGAGCCTGAATTGTGGGTCCCGACAGAGTGGAAATGGGGTGACCCTGAGCGGAGCCATTTCGCGCAATTCGTTCCGCGCGAGCCAAGCAACCGACACGAAGTCGGCAACTCGACCTCAGCTCCATCCTCGCACGCCGATATGGACCACCGACTTGAGTTCGAGTGGGAGGAAACCCCACAGCCCTCGTCGATGGAGCTCCCCGCGGACGAGTTCCTGGAATCCTCTCCGGATATGATTCCTGAGGGAGGAGAGATTGGCACGCGTCGTCCCCGACTTCTCCTTCTGGCCTATGCGGGGATTGCGACGATTGTGACTGCTGCCCTTTTCTATCTTTTTAGCCCTGGAGATTACCGAATCGACGCCAATTTGCTGTTTCTGTGCGCCCAAGCAGGAGACCCCTCAGGCCGGGCATGGCCGTTGGAGAAAGAAGTCGAGATCCTAAAAAGCCCGCGGGTGCTCCACCTGGCTTCGCGGGAATTGGTTGCCGGTAAGGCTTCCCGAGAGAGCGTCCGAGGCTCTTTTGGCGTTCCGGCACGCAGTGGAGGCGCTGCGACTCAACCTGATTTGCCGAACTACACAGCTACCACCAAGTGGCTTTCAGAGAAGCTCTCCGTGACTCCTCAACCCTCGACCGGTATGGCTACTGTCTCGATCACTGGACAAGACCCGGAGCGACTCAAAGAAGCAATCCAGGCGTATCTGAAACACTATGCAAGGCACCGATCCGAGCTTGCCGCGGATGCAGCCCTGCCCGGTAATCCTGGGCATGCGGGATCGACTTTTGGCAGGCCTGCGAGGGTCTGGTCGGAAATCCGTAACGAGTTGGAAAAGGTCGTCGCACAGCAGCACGAATGTGAGATGGCGCTTAAGTTTATGGATTCGGGTAAAGGGCCCTTCAGGGGCTTTCTACCGGAGAGCAACGCGACCGGGGTACCGTCACTGAGCGCTTTCCAAAACAAGATCGTGGAACTGGAAATCAAGAAGCAGAGCTTAGGCGCCCGTTTCACTACGGAGAGCAGGGACGTGCAGGCCATAGATTTGGAGATTAAGGGCGTGCGGACTGCCATGAAAGAACGCATCAGAGAGCACCTGTTGCAGCTCAAACAACGAGTCGCCGAATTGCACGGGCTCAAAGAGGCGCTTCAGGGCAAGAGTGAAATGACAGCTTCTAAGAAAGAGTTGTGGAAGAAACGGGCGACGGGAAAAGAGACCGTCCAGAAGTTGTCTTCCGGCTCTCATGACTGCCTTTACCTCCGTGAAGCACCTTTTGTAGCTCAGAAGCCGCTATTCGCGAGAGCCACGGAGTACGCGGCCGCGCTCTTTACGGGAGACGTCCGCTAGGCTGTTGTGCAGGACTGAATGGTTCACATCGATGAATGCAATGCGTGCACCACAACCGAGGCTTAGATGGAAACAGGCTCTTGAAGCCGGTCGGATCCTGCTTTGCTGCGCCTCACTCTGCCTGTGCTTATCCGCACATGGAAACGCGGCTCCCCTGGATTTTATCCCCTCCAGCTCGGTACGCGCGGAAGGGTTCCAGAGTTGGATTAGGGGAAGAATGGGCTTTGAGCAGCTCGTGGGCGGGGTTGGATCGAGCCTCGACTTTTATAGCGATCTGGGACTGCCTTCCACTGAGCTGAGCTGGAGGGTTCGGGGCTCGGTTCGGCCTCTGGAACATCACGTGCTCCGGGTTTATGGCTCGATTCCGGAACGTTACCTGGGGAGCAAGACCCTGACCAGGGACATCCAGACTAGAACCCGTCTGTATCAGGCGGGAACGCAGATTGAAAGCGTGTTTGAGACCGCGACCTTCGGGGCAGGCTATGATCTCGATCTCCTGGCCGGCCCAGGCTTCTTCGGCGGTTTGCACGGAGACATGCGGTACATAACGTCACAGGTAAGCTTTGCGCCGGCGCCGCGGAGGGACATGGACGAGATTATTTCAATCCACGAGCTGGTCCCTTGCCTGGGAGTTCATGCGGAGCTGACATCGTTGCTTGCGTTGTTGCGCTTCGGACGGGCCCGAGACCTGGGGGGATTCGGTCGATTGACCTTCTCCATGACCCCCAATTTCGTCAACTACGTGGACCTCAATCTGGGACTGTCCGTTCGTATGCAATTTGCCACCAGACTCCTTCTGGAAGTCAGAGGTGGGTACGAGCACGAGAGTTTCTACCACGGTGAAGAACGGATATCGGGAAAACTCTTCGAGTATTCACGAGACGGGATCAGCTTTTCTTTAGGAGCCGCTTTCTGAGTTCAAGGGAAGACACACCATGAGATCTCTCACACGCGCCGGAGCGAGTCTGACCTTCTTCCCACACACGATAGCGGTATTTGCCGCCGCGCTGGTGATTTCCGGCTGTGTTATTCCGGTTCATCGTGCTGTGGTTAACGAGGTTCCGCCCCACCTCGCCCAGTGTGTGACCGAGCACTTCCCCACTTCGCTCTATCGGCTGGCTGCGGGAGATGTGCTTGAACTGCTGTATCTCACCATACCAACCGTCACGCAGAAGCCGTATCAGTTAGGCATTAAAGATCAGTTGGACATCGAGTTCGCGTTCAATCCGGAACTAAACCGGACCGTGAGAGTCAGGCCGGACGGCAAGATCAGTATTCCCCGCAAGAAAGACGTGCACGTGGCGGGACTAACAGCAGACCAAATCAGCGAAAAACTACGAAAAATCTATTCAGATCTACTCAGAGATCCGGAGATTACCGTCACGGTTCGAGAGTTCGATGCCAAGCTGGCCGAAGTACAGAGAGCCATCGCCACCAGCACTTTCGGGCAGGCCCGTGAGATCCGAGTAGCCCCGGACGGCAATATCGCGATCCCGCTAATACCTCAGGTGCGGGCAGAGGGCCTCACGGTTCCTCAGCTTACTCAGGAGGTTAACCGGCAGTACGGGGGCATGTTAGGCGATATAAAAGTCTCTGTGCTCTTGCGGGAAGTCTCCGGTCATCTCGCATTCGTTGACGGCATGGTTAGTACTCCAGGTGTCTATCCCATGCGGGGTCGCATGACCGTACAGCAGGCAATCGCCCTTGCCGGCGGCATGAGACCCGAAGCCGAACCCCGGTCCGTGCTCGTGGTGTCCAAGGCGCCGAACGGCAGATACATTACGCGGCTTGCCGACATGACAAACCTCTCTTCCTTCACGGACTATGTGCTCGGCGCAGGAGATCTGGTATTTGTGCCGCGCAGCTTGATTAGCAGAGCCGACGTGTGGGTTGACCAGAACATCAAGCAACTCTTACTCTTCAACGGTTGGAGTTGGGGCCTGAGCAGCGATATGGGTCGCGTGGTCGCTAGATAGCCTTGGACGATGCAAGGAGAGGGATCGTGCTATAATCTTTCTCTTTCCATGGGCACATCATAGACACGTTGAGCGCGGTATCCCCACCTGTCCACAAGAACCCACGGATCAAGATTCCCGTTCAGGACGAGACGGAAAGTCTTCAGTCCGTCCCCTGCCATCAAAGATGTGCGTCGGAGCACGAAAGGATCGCAGCCCGCGTGATTCAAGCCATGAATCGCAGTAACCGCGTACCCGTAACCGGCTTTACGAGCTTGCTGTGCTATGGCGGCTGAGAAGTCCCTCACCGTCCCGTACGGGTAAGAGAGACCTTCCGGCGCATGGCCAAGTTCATCAGTGAGACGTTGCCGAGAGTGGACCAGTTCCGTTTCGACTTCCTCGCGGGTGAGCTGCCCCAGGCTGCGATGCGTAACCGTGTGCGATCCGATTTCAAAGCCCGCGGCTGCAAGACCTCGGAGCTCGTCCCACGTCATGAATGGTCCGTCATGGGGCTCGCGGGACTGATCAAGAAACGCTGTCACCACGAAAAAGGTCGCGGGAATACCATATTGCTCCAGGATTTCACGCACAAAGGTTGCGCCCTCTGCGTACCCGTCGTCAAAGGTAATCGCGACAGTACGTGGATCGAGTTTTGCCCCTGAGATCAGATCCTTCACCAGCGAACTGAGAGCCACCGGGCGATAGTGGTCCGCGAGAAAAGCCATGTGAGACTGGAAGTGCCGGGTGCGCACGGTATACGAATCATTCGGCTCACGCGCAACCCGATGGTAGGTGAGAATCCTTACTCCCTCCTGAAACGCCGCGGTTCGACGGTAAAGCCAACCCGCTCCGGAGAGTGCCGTTGCCCACTCCATGGACCATTTCAGGCCTCTTTTCAGAGCCCACCGCGGTGTCATAAGGAATTCTCCTCCATCGCTTGATCCCCTCCGGCCCCCTACTCTCCACGGGAGCGCACTGAATATGGTCCTCACGGGTGAAATCCCCGTAGGGGCGTGATTCATCACGCCCTCTTATCGGGCGCAATGAATTGCGCCCCTACCGGGCCTTGTGGATAGGTTACGCCAGGGACTATCGAAGGTAGCCCAATCTTCCTGCGCGGCTAGATGATACCGTGCAAATTCCGGCCTTTGCAAGAGCCGTTCCGGGCTGACCGTTTCATTACGCAGAGAAATCAAGTTCTATTCCCAAGCTCAGCTGCGTGATCCCCCAAAAAAAGAACCCCCGACCGGGTCGGTCAGGGGGAAAGGAGAGTATGTGATGAGTCGGGTGGTGTGTGCTTCATCCGGCTCGTTGGGAGCGCGCGAGTTGGGCAAACCGCGCGACTACCAATCTCTATATTTAGCCTAACATGGCTTCAGTGCTCCCAGGTGGAAGGAGAAACTTGGTTACCTATGTGGTCGAGCCCTCAGTACGACAACTCAAGTGCCAGTCCCAACGCGATCCACGACTGATACAGACTAGCGTCCGTGTCGAAGCTGTTGGGCTGCGACCGATACAGCGTCGATCCCTGAACGTTGGCCTGTATATTGCCTGGGCCGCTGTTCCGGAAGACGTTCCCCATGATCCAGAAATTGGTTTTGAAGTTCTGGGTCACACTGTAGATCGCTTCCCCCTCGATCTCCAGCCAGCGTGCTGATCCGGAATTAAGGGTGTACCTGGTAAGCTGTATCTCCGTTTGGGTAGCGCTGTAGCAACGCATTCCCAAAACATCCTTGAGGTCTGTCCAGCCGAAAGGTGATCCAATGATTCGCCATCGGTAGTAGAGATTTGAACAGCACCAGCCAAGACCACGAAGGCCGATGAACGGAAGATATTGCTTTGCAAGATGCCCTGTGCCTGTGGGGTCGCCGCCAACCTGGCCGCTACCCCCAAGTCATATCCGGTCACAGGGTATGGCAAAGGTTGGTGGATTGTTGTTGAACGACAAGGTGCCGTTGCGCGGACTGGTCAACGAGAAATCCACATGTTCGGCCCGGAAGCCCAGATCAAGCCCGAAATCTCTCGTGAACATCCATGCCGCGCCGCCTTCCACCATCCACCAGAAGACTTGCTGCGCGGTCCATGTCCAGGGCGACACAGTTTGGGCCCCGGCGCCTATGGGCACCGAACCGATCACCCGGTTGCCGGCGCCGGTGTAATCCAAGATCGCGGTGCTGTCTTTGGGGATATTCCCGCCCAGGCGGCCGTACACAATGAAGTCCTGAAAGGGCTGGAGCTCCAGGATGTAAATCCCCATCCAGTAGTTGGTATCCTTGAGCGAGAGATCCATCCCCACAAAGAATGGATTGCCTATAAAATCAGCAATCTGGAATGGAAAGCTTATGTTGTAGGTAAGCCACATATGCCCCGCCCTGCCCTCACTTCGCACTGTCCAGGCTTCATCCGGAGATCGTTGGAGATAGGGCTGGGCACCGGGAGCCTGAAAGGGCGAGTATAAGGGGGTCCCTGGGTAACCGGGACCGGCCGGTGGGACGCCGGGCCCTAGCGGCGGGGCGACCTGCGCGGAGCCCAAACACGGCGCCAGGACCATGCACAGGGCCCCCAGCAGTAGAGCAAATCTTGTCATAACCAAGCCTCCTGGGGAAATGCCTCCCGGGATCGCGGTAGCCGTCTTGACGAATTCAAACGGGCCGCGGCCGTCGCGAAGCTATCGGCAACTCTGCTTATAACAAAAAAATAGACTATTGTCAATATGATCTAAAGATTTCTTAATGTGATTCTTGAGCTTTTATTCGTACGGTGAGTTTAAAGATAGCCATTACATAGGGTAATTATATAACTTATTTCGCTAAAGTTCGGACGATTCCTGAGGCTCCCCGCGGCCCGGGAAAGGGTCGCCATCCGGTTTCGCCCCCGGGTGTTCCAGGAACCCGCCTGCTTTGGCTGCTGATACCATTGCGCTTTCAAAGACGTAATTCGTCGTATCAGGGTAGGACATTCCCACGAAACGCGGGATTGCCTGTCCTTTTCTCGACAGGCGGGATGGGTGTCCCACCATGCTTGGCTCCGAATGCTAACTGTTTGAAAGCGAATCGGTATGAGCCGTTAGAAGGATGCCTCGAACGATAGCCCGAAAGCGAACCAGGATTGCGAGAACTGGGTATCCTCAGATGTGAACGAGTTCGGTTGAGAACGGAACGCGAGGGACGATTGGACGTCACCACTTATGTTACCTGACCCACTGTTGCGAAGAATGCTCCCCGTAGCCCACAGATTTGCTTTCAAATTGGGGGTGAGACTCACGATGGACTCGACATCCGCCTCCAGGAATCGAGCGGCTGATGAGTTGAACGTGTACCGGGTCCTCTGAAGCTCATTGGTCACGGTTTGGCCCTGGCACAACATGGTCAAGTTGTTCCTGTAATCCGTCCAGCCAAAGGGTGACCCTATGATGCGCCACCGATAGAAAAGATTCGAACAACACCACCCAAAGCCGCGAAGCCCTGCGAACGGAAGGTAGTTTTTCGACAGCGGATCGCCGGCCACCTGGCCGGTACCGCCAAGTCATATTCGATCGCTGGTAATGGCGAATCCTGGTGGGTTGTTGTTCAGAGCTTGAGTCCGATTCCGCGGACTTCTCATATGGAAATCGATGTGTTCCGCCCGAAATCCGATGTCGAGGGCTAACGAACGGGTTAGCATAAAGGCTGCCCCCCCCTCGACCATCCACCAGAAGAACTGCTCCGCAGTCCATTCCCAGGGGGAGACCGTGTTCGCGCCACTGCCCATGGGAACCGACGTGGGCGTTCTTCCGGCCGCGCCGGTAAAACTCATTTCAACGATGCTGTCTTTGGGGATAATGGCTCCGAGCCTGCCGTACAAGAAAAGGTCCTCAATAGGCTGCACCTCCAGACCGGTGATGCCCATCCAATAGCCGCCGTCCTTGAGAGAAATGTCAGCTCCAACAAACGCCGGAGTGCCTATAAAATCAGCGAATTGAAACGGGAAATTGACGCTGTACAACATCCACATATACCCGGCCCTACCTTGGGCCCGCAAGCTCCAGGATTCATCCGGGGATCGTTCTTCATAGGGTTGCGTGCCAGGACCTTGAAAAGGTGAAAATAGCGAGGCGCCCGGAAAGCCTGGGCCGGCCGACGGGACGCCAGGCCCTGGCAATAGAGCGACCTGCGCGGACCCCACGCACGGTATCAAAACCATGCACAGAGCCCCCAGCAATGCGGCGAATCTTGTCATAAACAAGCCTCCTGGGCGATAGCTTCCCGACGTCGCGACTGCCCCGTTGATCGACTCAAACGGACCGCGGCCGGCGTGAAGCTGGCGGCGAGCTCATTTATAACACAAAAATAGTCCTTATGTCAATATGATATGATAATTTATTAAACCATTTGATTAGATATGGCCCCGCACCGAGCCCGGAGCAATGCATCCCATTTTGAATTCTCTGAGCTACAGGAAGTCCTACTCGAGGGTGGAACTTGAAGTTACCAAATCCTCACCTCGAAAGCAGGGGGCCGAGAGATGTGGAAAACCTGGATTCTGATTTCAACCGGGATTACGGATGTGGCGTCACATTCAGTTACGTGCGGCAGTTTGCCGATCTCTGTCATTGCGAGGACCCCGGACTTGATCCGGGGGACCAAGCAATCTCTGCCATTGGGTCCTGAGATTGCTTCCCCCGCTTTTCAGCGGGGTCGCAATGACCATCTTTCGCCGCTGATAACTGAATAGATACGAAATGACGGCCAAGTAGGAAGCCGAATTTTGGGAATTAAAGCAGTTAGGTCTCTATCAGGACGAGATTATCCGCGTGGATCGCTTCGTCGTTGCTCCGATAACCGAGAATCCAATCGATCTCGGAGGCCTGGTGTCCCTTTATCTTGTTGAGCTCTTCCGATGAATAGTTTACCAGGCCAAGCGCAACATCATTACCGCTGGGATCTTTGACGCACACTGCCGCGCCGTGTTCGAAGTGGCCTTCCACCTCGATCACCCCGACAGGAAGCAGGCTGATGCCCCCGCGTGCCAGCGCACGAGCGGCTCCTTCGTCCACGTGGATCGCGCCCTCGGGAACGAGGTTATACCGCATCCAGTGTTTTCGGGCGGAAATGCGTTCCTTCGCGGGTAGAATGAGTGTACCGCAAAGCTCCCCTTCCATGACTCGGGGGATGATATGGGGGATCTTGCCTCGAGCGATGATCATGGGAATTCCGAACCTGCCCGCCTTGGTCGCGGCCTCCAGTTTGGATGCCATGCCGCCTCTGCCCATGCTTGACGCGGAGCCATTGGCCAGTTTCATGATATCGGGCGTCACTTCTTCAACCAGGGGTATGAGGCAAGCGTCGGGGTTTGTTTGCGGGTCACAGTCCATGAACCCCTCCTGGTCGGTGAGAGTAAGCAGCAAATCCACTTCTGCAAGGGTTGCCACCAGAGCTGACAAGTTGTCGTTGTCCCCCAGCTTGATCTCTTCCACCATGACCGTGTCGTTTTCGTTGATGATGGGTATCGCGTTCCAACCAAGGAGGGTCATCAGGGTATTGCGTGCGTTCAGGTACCGGTTGCGGTGTATCAAGTCGTCCCGGGTAAGGAGCATTTGTCCCACCCGGTATCCGTGCTTTCCAAATGCTTCTTCATAGGCTGCCATAAGTCTTGTCTGCCCTACGCTTGCCGCGGCCTGTTTCTGAGGGATGGTTCTGGCGCCCTCTTTCAGGTCCAGTCGTCGGACTCCCGCGGCTATTGCTCCCGAGGATACAATGATGAACTCTTTTCCAAGCGCCTTGTACCGGCAGACGTCGTCAACAATTCCTTTGATGGCGGTCTCATCCAGTCCCGATTCGGAGGTCACCACGCTCGATCCGAGCTTTAGGACTACCCGTTTCACTTTCGAGACCATCTCTTTGCGAACAATCTCAGGATTCATCTCTGCCTTGGACCTGTTGAAGCATTTTGGCGGTATGCAAGAGGAGTTCCTTCACTCCCGAGCCGGTGATTGCCGAGATCTCATGGACAGGGATGCCCTGCTTTTCCAATTGCCGTCGCAGGTTGCGAGCTGGTTCGGCGTTTTCCGGGAGATCCATTTTGGTGATCACCGCAATCATTGGTTTGTTTAGCAGACCCGCGCCGTACGAATCAAGCTCCGCCATTACGATGGAGAAGCGTTCTTTGGGGGATTCCTCATAGTTCGGCGAAGGATCGATGAGATGGAGCAGGATCCTTGTCCGTTCCACGTGTCTGAGGAATCGGTCGCCCATTCCCGCGCCCTTGTGAGCGTCTTCTATGAGTCCTGGAATATCTGCCACGACGAATTGGGTCTCGTCGTCCAGCCGAACCACTCCAAGCGCAGGAACTTTTGTCGTAAAGGGGTAATCCGCAATCTTCGGTCTGGCGCGGCTAACCTGAGAGATGAGGGTGGACTTTCCGCTGTTAGGCATTCCCACAAGGCCAACATCCGCGATGATTTTCAATTGGAGCCGTATTCGACGCTCCTGCCCTGGTTGTCCTTCCTCGACCCGACGAGGCGCTCGGTTTCTGGGCGTTGCGAAGCGGGCATTGCCACGGCCGCCTCTACCGCCGTACGCGACCACCACTTCCTTCCCCGCAACGTCCAGGTCGGCCAGGAGCTCGTCGGTCTCTTCGTCAAAAGCCAGGGTGCCGGCGGGGACTCTGATCACCAGATCCTCGCCTCCACGGCCCTGCTTGTCTTTTCCCTGTCCGTGGCCGCCTCTGCGAGCCCGGTAAAGCTGTTGGTATTGGCAGTCCAGGAGCGTATCCAGTGACGGATCCGCGCGGAGGATCACGTCGCCGCCTTTGCCGCCGTCCCCGCCGTCAGGGCCACCCTTGGGGACAAAGGCCTCTCGCCGGAAGCTCAGGCAGCCCTTACCCCCTGCGCCTGAGATCACCTGGATACGAGCTTGATCGACGAACTTCAAGTTAATGCCGGAAGATGTAATAACGGTGTTTCAGAGATTGAGGGGGGCTCTATTGCACGGGCTCCACGGTAACCTGTTTCTTGTTGCGGCCCTTCTTCTCGAACTTGACCACGCCATCCACCTTGGCAAACAGTGTATAATCGCGTCCCATGCCCACATTCTCGCCGGGATGCACGCTGGTGCCTCTCTGGCGCACGATGATGTTGCCCGCGCGAACCACCTGGCCTGCGAAACGCTTGACACCTAACCGTTGGCCTGCGCTATCACGCCCGTTTCTGGAGCTTCCACCTGCTTTCTTATGCGCCATGAGCTATGCTCTCCTTGTTTGTGGATCGATTCCTCTGGTCCGGCAGGGCCGGGAGCCTCATGTGTCGTCTGCTACTCTGTTCCCTGGCCGATGGACTGGATGCGCAGGAGCGTGTACCATTGGCGATGTCCCTGCTTCTTGTCGAACGCTTTGCGGCGCTTCTTCTTGAAGACGATAACCTTGCGGTCCCGGGCCTGCCTCACCACGCTCGCCTTGACCTGCGCGCCTTCCAGGGTAGGAGTTCCCAGGCGGATGCTGTCGGAATCCCCGATGGCAAGCACCTGATCCAGGACGACTTCTTCGCCCCGTTCAGCGGAAATGCGCTCGACTTTAAGTTGGTCTCCGGGTGCGACTCTATATTGTTTTCCGCCGGTTCGGACGATGGCGTACATAGTATGCCTCCTCAAAAGGTAAATAAATATTAAACCATTCGAGTGCGGGCGTGTCAAGACCGAAAAAGGCGTGCGTGGAATCAGTCAGTTACGCGAGGCCGGAGACTTCGTCCAAACAGGTCATTGCGAGCGCAGTGAAGCAACCTCAGCGCTAAAGGACTGAGATTGCTTCGTCCCCCGGATCACGTCCGGGGTCCTCGCAATGACAGATAGCGTCAAACTCCCTCGCGTAACTGAATGGTTAACCGGGCATTGACCGAGGCGTATCTTCGTGTATAGTCTCTTGCGGTCGAGACCGCCGATTATCCCGGTATTACCCTGTTGCAACCAGGTGCACACCCAGTGACCGAACCTACCTTCCCTTTTGGAAAGAACTGGCAAGAGTTCTTGAGACGCTTCGATCAGGAACGTCTCCGCGTCGCGGCAGAGTCGCTCATCGGATTCTTGCCGCTTCAAGACTTGCGAGGAAAGACATTCCTTGACGTGGGCTGCGGCAGCGGTCTGTTTTCATATGCCGCGTACACCCTTGGCGCGGAGCGGATTGTCAGTTTCGATGCAGACCCTGATAGTGTCACGTGCTGTAAGGTCCTCCGGGCTCAAGCCGGAGATCCCGACTCGTGGGAAGTCACTCAGGGCTCTGTGCTTGACCGCGAGTTCACGTCAAGGCTGGGCACGTTCGATCTGGTCTACGCGTGGGGTGTCTTGCACCACACCGGAAGGATGTGGGACTCAATCCGCATCTCCACGGATCTGGTCTCTCCCGGCGGCTATTATTATATCGCTCTGTACAATAAGATCCTGAACCGCGATGGACAGGCTGCATGGATACACGATTTTTGGATTACGGTGAAAAGACTGTACAATGAGCACCCCGGCTTGGGCTCATCCGTCTTGGAGCCTGTCGCTATGGCGGCTTACCTCGGGCTCGTGGTGCTCAGAGGAGAAAATCCCGTCGCTCATGTCCGCAATTACAAGTCTCAGCGCGGCATGAGTTGGAGAACCGACGCAACCGACTGGCTGGGTGGCTATCCATATGAGTTTGCGACCGTGGAGGAAGTGTTCTCGTTCGTAAGACAAGCTCGGCCTGATTTCAACCTCGTGAACCTCAGGGTAACAAGCGGCAGAGGCCTCAATTGGTACCTGTTCCAAAGGACCGAGATTCCGTCATCGTGACGAAATCTAAATCGGACTGAAAAACCCTAAAGACAAAGATCCGCCGACCGTCCAGGATCTGATGTCCACAACCCACGAAACAGGATCTGTTGTAAGCCCTTCGAGCCTCTGGACATCCGTATTCGCGCGGAGCGAATTCCACTTTACGAATGCTCCCAGACTGAGACCGTCACCGAACTTGAGGGAATAATCGGCGAGGAGCTCTGCAAAGGAGCCACCTGTTACGTCGAAGTCTCCAAACTCAGCATAGCCGCGCGCGTCCCAAGAGTGGTATCGGAGCCCCCCGCGAACAAGCGGGGAGCCGACAAAGCGAACAAGCATAGAACTGTTGCGGTACTGCTGGCGAATCTGGAGGCCGATGAGCGGCAGATATGCATTGAGGATATAATCGTCCCGCGTATCATCGCTGTATTCTACTCTCGTGCTGGTATGGTCCCACCGGAAGCCTGCCAGAATCTCAACTCCACGGCAAATGCGGCCTTTAGCAAGACCATCCAATGACAACCAGTCATACTGAGGGATTTCGAAGTCAAACGCCCTGTCCACGGGTTCCGTGAACCATCGCCCGTCGCTGCGCTGAGGGAAGAAGATAGATCCGGAAACGAGAGCCCCAAATCTATTGCCAAGGGGGAATTCCGTACTTGCGCCGAGCCAAAAGCCCCTGAGCGGCCAGGGTGCTATGCCGGTACTCTCCTGCCGCTGAAGAGCCCACCTGCTTCCTTGCAGGTGATCGAGCCAGCCGAAGTAAATGCTCAGCGGTCTTGCGAGTCCACTTCCCGCTCTACCCCAGGAATCGCCGAAACCTTGTGGCAACCCAACCGGAATACCGGGAACACCGGACGTTAGGTCATATCCCAGGAATGCTTGTGCCGACGGACCCGAGCAAACAACGCATACCGCCACCACTCCCAATAGAGCAGCACACAACCTCTTCATGGACCAACCCCCAATGGGGGATCTTTCAAAGACCTCCCCAGAGCTTCATCCTGCACAAAATGAGGAAGGAACCTTCGTCAGACTTATTACCGTGGTCTTTTGTTGCCAAATTGCATCAGGAGAGGCTCTTTTGTCAATTATAATCCCCGATCGGGGGGGAAAGGAAGCGTCATTGCGAGCGCAGCGAAGCAATCTCCCAACCTTAGAAGAGGAGATTGCTTCGTCGTTCCACTCCTCGCAATGACAGGTCAGATGCACTTGAATCCGCACGTAACTGAATCGTTACGCGCGGGGGCAGCCATTTACTCACGCTGGGTGATGGCAAAGACTCCGGCCGGGTCTCAGCGTGCCTATCTATTTCGGCTTCCAATGGCCGTACCATCTTAAGCGATCATAGATCTTGTACCCTAGCCGCAGATAGAGCGGTTCACCATAAGGGCTGGCCTGCAAGGTCACTGTAGAAGCCCCACGCTGAAAGCCCGCATTTGTGGCCAACCGCGTGCAGATTGTCCCTAGACCGGACCGCTGCACGTCAGGGACCGTCCCAACCCAATAAATACCGGCACTGTTCCTGCTGTAAATAGTGAGGGCCGTCGCGAGAGGTCTGTTCTCTCGATAAAGAACATAGCCCGTCACGTTGGCCGACGAGAGGAGTCTGGAAGGTTTCCCATAAATCGCCTTGGCAGTTTCCGACGTGAGGCCGAAAACCTGATATGCCTCGGAGTTGATTGAAACGGCATCTTGGATGTGGCGCTCTTCTGCGAAAGGCTCCACGCGGATATTGTCCGGCGAGTAAATAGACTGGATCGGCTCGTTAATCAACATGCACGGCGCATCGGCTACAGGCTTCAAACCGTTTGATTGGCAAAGCGAGTCCAAATCCCGATCTTGATCGGCACGTACGAACATAATAAATCCCCGGCCGAGCGCCCAAAAGAAATCTCTCGCTCGGCCAAGAACTTGCTGAGCAGATACGGAAGGATCGACGCGGATCGAGCAATTCAGATAAGGAAAAGGAAACCGATTCGCCCCGGCCAAGAGCAAAAGTCCGTCCTGCTCGACGCACTCGGAGCCCTCCTGCCAGCGGGCATGTTCACGAATCGATTCGACAAGATTGTCGTCTGCCAATGCCTGAAGATTACTGTTCACCCCGATCCTCTTTATTCTCAAGGAGGCACAATGGCGTCTCTGAGTTCTTCTGGTAGGAGTTCTCAGCCCCGATAGTGGAGCTGGCAGTTGAGAGGCACGCCCCCTGCCAGTCGTATGGCAGCTTCTTCCAGGCGACAGTGCTGTTCGCGGCTGCGTACGATGCCTCGAAGGACCAGCTCTTTGCCGTCGAATACCACATCAAGGGTTGGAACATAGAGTGTAGGGTCCGTGACAAGGCCCACTTTGACCTTGGCAGCGAGGGCACGCATTTCCAATTGCTTCAGCACTTCCTGGGTCTCGAGCTTGTCCCTTGCCAGGAGCTTCTCCTTGACGATTGCCGCTATTTCTTTGAGAGGCTGCTCCCCTGTATCAAACACATCGTCGTAAGCTTGGGGATCTTCCGTAGCTTTTCCGTAAAGAGATTGAATGAAGCCGACTCTTTCTTGGTCAGTCTTTTCAACCAGCCAACGGGCGGTCTCCCGGTCAACCGATTCACGCCTTATTATCCGTTCGATCCTGGAGTCCTCAGAGGCAAACACCCGAATCTTGTACACAAAAGGAATGTCCTCCAGGAGGAAATTGCCTCCTCTTCCCACCAGAACTGCCTTACCCTTGAACGCGTGATGGAGAAAGATGCTCTGGACAATCGCGGCAAACCCCTGGAAAGACCAATCGTACTTCTCCCAGATAGATGGGCCGTGTTCGTCGAGGTTCTTTCCCCATTGCTCCCACTTTTGGCCGACTGCCTTCACTTCGCTCAAGATGGTCTGTTTATCCACGTATTCGTATCCCAACGACGTGGAGACGTCTTGCCCAATCTCAGCTCCCCCTGCTCCAAACATCCTCGCTAAGGTGAGTATCGCCATGGCTGCCTCAGTCTTGCTCTTTCGGTTCCGGATTCGCGTCTGTCGCACAATGCAGATGGACCGCGGGCTCCTCTCTGAGCATCCATCTCATCCAGAGCTTGCCCACGAGGATGACTCCCACGGCCATGATCGCTTCCACCCCGTACTGCACCCACGTGCTCGGGGAAAGCAGACCCACCACAAAAGGATCCGTGATGATCATCTCGCCGCCGACCTTTCCCAGTATGGCCGCGCCGATGTAAATGATGATGGGGTATTTGTCCATGAGCATGGACAGAAGGTTGCTCGTAAAGACTATAAAGGGGATGCTCAGCCCAAGTCCGAAAAGCAGCAGAAACAGATTTCCGCCTGAGGCTCCTCCCACGGCCAGCATGTTGTCCAGCGACATCGTGATGTCCGCGATCACGATGATCTTTATGGCCTGCCAGATGTTCTTGGCTTCTCGATCAACGCCGTGTTCGGGCGCGCCTTCGACGAAGAGCTTTACTGCGATCCACAGGATGAGCGCGCCGCCGGCCATTTTCAGGAAATTGATCGTCAGCATCTGCGCTACGAAAAAGGTGCACAATACCCTGAGCACGACGGCCGCGCCGGCGCCGAAGAGAATCCCCTTCTTGCGCTGATGGGGAGGGAGCATCCTGACGGCCATGGCAATGACCACGGCATTATCACCGGCCAGAATAAGGTCGATAACGATGATGCTTCCCAGGCGGGCAAGGAAATCCCAATCAAACGTAATGCTGCCGAAAATTCCGAGATCCATGATCTCCAGCCACAATTGTCCGGGGGCCTTCCTCCTCGGCAGGTCTCAAGCCCCCTGATTACGCCGCCGGTGCTATCCCGCGGCCTGCAGTATTCCCCCTCTCTCGCATGCGGAGCCAGGGAGAAGCTACTGTAGAACACTGGTTCAACAGTCGCCGTTATGCCGGCGAGGGATAATACCCTACTATCGCGGGATGGCGCAACGGATGATTTCGGAGTGCGTCACTACGCAGCAATTCGAGCCCTCTCGCGCTCCTACGCGATCCAGATCGATTCCACGAAAGAGCCCGAGGGGTCCACCGTGATTCTCGGCTGATTGCTATTGAGGTCCCAGGAGACAAAGAAAGCGAATCGCTCTGCCAAGAGGCCTGGTGCGCCGTTAATCTTTGCGCTTAGCCATTCGCGTGCCTCTCGGACTGTGGAACGGATCAATCTGTCCAAACCCAGCGCCGCGTTGAGTCCTTTGAGCCCTGATGATACTTGGAGCTGTTCCAACGCCTCCTCCCAGTGAATTCCCTGGACCTTGCGACGAAGTACGTATCCGTTTCCGCGATCCCGTATCACAAGGAGGGGTGGGTTTGCCTGAACCAAGCTGTTCTTCACGCGAGCTCCCTTTGCGTCTTGTTGTATCTCCAGGAGCAATTCCCTGTTCAGCGTGATCTCCGGTAAGCGGCTGACCTGGACGCGTTCGAAGATGTGCTCCTCCCCTTCAATGGTTATCTCTTTGAGACGTGTGGGGTCGAAACCCAGGTCTATGAGATCTCCGATGGTCAAAGTGTCACTGGACCGGATCCCTCTTTGTTCCATCCATTGCACCAGGCTGGGCCGGCGGTAGTTCGGTAGAGCTTCGATCATCCGAGCGGGATGCTTCTTCATGGCCTCGGGCAGCTTGAGCCAGAGTTCACGATCGCCACTGACAAAAGAGGGGTTGGAAGCCAACTCACGGGGAGCGTAAGACTGGATCGGCAGGGCTCTCACCTCCGGATGGAGAGCGATCTGTTCCAGCGATTCACCGCCCGTATAACCCAGCAGGTCTCCGATGCGGCGCCTGAACCCAAGAAGCCTGGTCACAAACCGAGTGAACATGTACCGCATCACCCCGTGCGCCTCCGCCTCTTGAAGCTCATCCCCGAAGTACGTGATCAGCGCGACATAAAGTTCCCTGAACTCTTCAATGGTTTGCCCGACCATGAGTTCGTTTTCTCTCATGTCAATAGCAGCGCGTTTTCGCTCAAGGTGATGCACCAGTCTTCGGAGCGGTTCCCCGAGATCTTTGCCGCTCAAGGAAGGCGGCACGTACACCATATACACGCTTTCCGTGTTGAGAGAGCAGACATCTGTTATGTCCTGCAGCGGAACCCACTCCTGCTTGGCGTAGATGTCGTTCGTGGGATCATCCTGTGGGATGATGTTGTCCAGTATGCCCAATGCGGACTTCTGGCTCACAAATTCGGCGAAAGCCTGAAGAATCCGATTGCCCAAACCCCGATTCCTGAACGGCGGGGCTACTTCCACGTACACTAGGTAGTAGCAGGGAATGGGTTTTTTCAAGTAGAGCATGTGGAGACGCCCAAGATTCTCGCCGGATTCAGCGTTGATCTCAAATACTTGGAACCCCTTGGTCGGGCCCTCGGGCTTGAGCCGGTCAATCTTGCTCCCGGAGACCGTGGCAGCGACCAGCTCTCCCAAATTCGAGAACAGATCCCCTACCACTGGCGAGCGCTCGGATCCACGGCGCGCACCCTCTTCGATCAAGCCGATAAGGGCCAGCCTCTCGTTCAAGCTAAGCTTTGTCTGGTCACGGACTGTGAAACAGCCCGCCATCTCGGTGGCTGAAGGATTAATCATGTCGTGGGTCCTCGGTCGACGCATAGCGTTTCTATTGCCTCGATTTTTCAAAAAAAAGAGCGGAGTGTGTGCTCCGCTCTTCTTCAGGTATGTTCGGATCGCCACACTCAGGACGAGGCCGGGTTCCTCCTAAAGTAAAAATAATAATAAAAGCTCTGCACGCTGATGGCGATCATGCGTTCTTTTTCCTTCACCTATTCCTTAAACTTATATAGGGCGCATGTAACTTTGTCAACACCCTTTTGCCTTTGCCGGAACCACTCAGGTGCTTATGGGGAGAGATCTCATACCTCTGCGTGGCCAAACGATGAAGAGTCATCTGAATCAGACACGGACCTGCCAAAGCTCAGGTCCGTGGCACCCCGGGCCGATATTGATTGGATGCTGGGTGCCGCTGGCCTGGGCACCGGGTCAGGGCTGCCTTGGTTACGACCTCACCTTCGCCTTCTGAAAGCGAACCGGTATCACTCACCGCGCGACACGCCAGGAAGTCTTCGCTGAAAGGCTTTTCGTCGCATTGCTCGCGTGCCCACGACCCAGAGAGCTCTTCGATGGACGCACGATCTTGGGGTGGTCTTGGAAACGCGGCATGGGCAGGCCCTTCGAGAGATGCGGGTCGTGAAAAGATCGTTGACATTTGCTGGGCGTTTGGCTATACTTGCGCTGTACACCGACTGTAAAATGAGTGTTATTTTTCTTTAGCTTTTATAGCCGCTTGCCTCTAGTCTCTCGAATCATTCTAAAGAGAGGCTTTAGGGTATGGTAAGAACGTGATAAGGCTCGTCACATCGCGTGCAGCGAAGCATCGGGGCGCCGGAAATAACCGGCCTTCACGAGCTAACTTGGCACCGCTCCCCGTCTGCCGGGCGGCGGTTTGCTGCGCGATCGCACTCCTTGTCTTCGCCGGTCCCGCGATTGCGGGCCCCAAACCCGAGCTCAAGCCCCCTTCCTATGGGTACTTTGATTTTCCCACCTGTGTGCGCTACGCGCTCGTCCACTCGGACACCTTTCTTCAGAGTCGTCTAGACATTCAGCTTGTCTCCGCGGATTTGAAGAATTACCACTCGGACCTTCTTCCCACCATCAAGCTGCTCACCGCATACTACTTGGACCGGGCTACAGCGGGTGACGATAACAACCCGATGTATGTGCGCGTCTACGTTGAGGATTGGAACCCGTATCTTGCCTTGCTCAAGATCAAGGGGGGCAAGATCATGGTGGATATTGCGAAGACCGCGCATCTGCAGAAGATTGGGCAGGGTATAGCCACAATAGCAAAGCTATTCTACGACGTTGATGTGACCAACAAGCAGATTCGAGCCCAAAGGCAGTCAATTTCTCTGCTGGAAAAAAAGAGCGAATATGCGCGGAGCCGTGCGGAACAGGGTGGCGCTGACGACATTACTGTGCGCATGTACCAGAATGACATACGGAGAGGTCAACTCGAGCTTCGGAGTCTCCAGCAGCGCCTGGACGACGATGTGGCCAGCTTGAAGCTGATGATTGGTTACCACCCTGATTATCACCTTCCGCTGGATACCCGAGATGCGGTGAATCAGATCCTTAGAGGATTCGACGGATCGCTGGTCACGTTCGCGGACATTCAGGCAAGCAATCTTTCCTTGAAGATTCTTGCGAAGCAGGAACAGCTCCAATCGAACCTGGTTACGGGCTCATATGTGGCGCTGCTTCCGCAGCCCATGTTGCTCTTGGAGGGCATCTCCAATCAGGTAGACCGGACTTCAGGCCTGAATATATCCATCGGATTCAACTATACTTTGTGGGACGGCTTTGAACGCGTTCGGGAAATAAGAAAGCAGCAAATGAAATCCCGGAGGGCGGAGATCGATCGCCGCCAACGCTCCCGTGAGCTGTACAACACCTACCGAAGCCTCATATCCAGGATCGAACTGAGCGGTGATAAAGAGGCAGTGGCACGCGAGAATGCCAAGCTTTCGGAATTGAGCGAAGAGAGGGCGAACCTGCGGTTTAAATCGGGCGAGGTTCAGTACGAAGAGTACGTGCAGGCTCGGATGGACCGGGTCAAGGCTTCCCTGGAATCGATCGGCGCTCTGAGTGAACGGGTCAACGCGCTCATCGATCTGGCCACCATGTCAGGAGGTTTGAATAGATACAATGCGGCGCTACGACAGTGAAAAACCATTTTTGAGGACAAAAGCCTGCGGCGCGATCCTCGCGGCGTTCATTGCGATCTGTTCTCTGATCCTGGTGGCCATCACGCATGAACCCAAGAGCGCCGTATCAAGCCCCAGTCCCGCGTCCGCCGCTATTGTGCCGCAAATCGCCGGCCCAAAGTCGGAGGCCGAGATCCTGCTGCGGGGCAAGAGTTTCTCCATCTACAAACGGCACGTCCCCATGGGATACGGTGGTGAGGTTGGTTCAATCACCGTCAACGAGGGCCAAAACGTCAAAGAGGGGGACGTATTGGCCGAGTACACCATGGATCGTCCGTCTATGATGCAGGTTCGCAGCTTCCTCTATCCTGAAGCGGTACTGAGTTTGAAGCAGCGGCTCTATTCGGAGGAGCAGAATCTCGAAAAGCTTGTCAATGCCAGACTTCCTATTAAAGAGAGCGAGTTGCAGCGGCAGAAGAAAGAGCTCCAGGATCTCCGGGAATTGCAGGGAAAGCAGATGGCGGCCGCAGACGCGGTGAAGAACAAGGAACAGCAGGTGGAGGCAATTCAGAAGGAGATCTTCGAACTCAAGGAATCCGTTAAGGAGTCCAAGTCGTCGATCGACAAGCTCAGGAATGATCTTGCCTATCAAAAGGAAAGACAGAAGAAGACCCTGGACCTCTTGGAATGGGACACCCAGCGCTCATACGACGAGAAGTCCTCACTCCCCAAAGAGAAGGCTTTTCTCAAGGCCCCCATAGTGGGGCAGGTGATTTGGGTCTCCCCGGACTTCCGAGTAGGCGCTAAGCTTCCCACAGGTTTTCATGCCATGACCGTCGCACCCACCAGCTCTATGGTTGTCAGGTGCAAAGTCCATGAGTTGGACCTGGTGAAGCTCGAGCCGGGGCTTCGGGGCACGGTCACGTTTGACGCGCTTCCGGATAAAAAGTACCGGGCAAAAGTGACCAGAATTCCGTGGGTGAGCCGCAATCCCGCTTTGGAAGTCCCCGCGGACTATGAAATAGAATGCGCGCTGGAAGATCTAGATCACAGGCTTAAAGAAGGAATGACCTGCAACGTCAAGGTGACCGTGACCCAATAGAGGCCCTCCCCATCGAGGATCGTTCGGTCCTTCCTCTATCGGCTCCCGTTCTTGCTCTTGTGGTGCACTTCCATCCGTACCAGTGCCACGAATCAAACGTCGGCCCGTACCTGTGTTATGGTCCTTTGTGCAAAAAAGTCACGCGACGTTCCGCTGAGCTCCGTGAAGCGCCGGTACCCGTGAATCTCTTGCTTGTGGGATGCACATGGATTTGGTTGTTCTTGTCATAGCCGTATGGCTTGTTTTCACTGCCGTGATATTTGCCGGCATCGTCAGTGTTCAGAGTGTGCGGGTCACGAGAACCAATACGGTTCATGAACCTCTCCGGAGCATTCCCGCCGCGGCTCCATGCGAAGTGCTCATCCCGGTTAAGGATGTGATGCCCGCACAGGAAGAGGCCTTGACCTCGCTTCTGACCCAGAGTCACCCTAATTACCGGGTTCTCTTCATTGTGGAGAGCGATGGGGATCCTGCCAACGAGATGCTGGACCGACTCTGCTCTCGTCATCCTCGTGCCCGCAAAATAATAAGCGGACCAGCCACAACAGGTTGCCAGAAAAATCAGAATCTTATCGCCGGAATCGAGACGCTATCTCCTGAAACCCAGGTAATTGTTTTCTGCGATTCGAGCAACGTGGCCGACGAAGATTGGTTGGTTAGATTCACTCGGCCGCTGGAAACCCAACCGAAGCAGGTCGTCTCCACGTTTCGAGACTTCAATCCTCTGTCGCCGACTCTTGGGGGGATGTGCCAGGCCATTTACGCGGCATTCATTCTGGTCTTGCCTCGTGTCAAGCCATTGCCGTGGGGAGGCGCGACCGCGATTCATCGGAATATTTTTGAGGAGCTGAAGATTGCGGAGGCGTGGTCAACAACGGTTGTGGACGACCTGATTCTCGGGAACGCCCTGGACAAGCATGGCATCCCTCTCTTTCTCGACACCGCGAATCGTTTGGGATCTCCTCTGCCGGGTCAGTCGGTGGCAGGGTTTTTGAGCTATCTTGACCGTCAGATTCTTTTTCCGAAATTCACAAATCCTGCTATCTGGTTGTCCGCGTTGATCCACCATCTTAATCTCACCGCGGCCACGTTTGTGGCGCTTGTGGCAGGATTGATCCTCTTCCCCGCGGGTTTCATCGGGCCGATTCTGGGATGGAGCTCGTTGGGGTTGATTGCGGGCGAGGTCCTGGCCGCGCTGATGCTGAAACGAATCAATCCTTACAGCATACCCGTGACCACGTGGCTGCTCTCTTTCCTCCCTTGCGTGCTTTTCGCGGCTTTCATATTCGCGCAATCGATCTTCCGCAACGACATCGTGTGGCACGGAAAGCGCTATATCGTAGGAAGAGGCGGTGTAGTCCTGTCAATTACTCCGGCCTGATAAACTTTACCTCGTGACGAACTCCAAAAACAGCGCATAGAGCGATAGATCAACTCCTTCGTCATTCCCGCGAACGCGGGAATCCAGGAAGTCATTTGCGCAATGGCTTCTACCGCTCCATCGCCTTAAGCTCGGTAGCTGGAGCGGCTTCTTGCTGGGCCTCTATCTTCGGCACGCTCTGGACGAAGTCACCGAATTTCTGGATTTCATCCAATCGGCATTTCCAGAGCATCCTCCCCTTGTACAACATCGAATCGGGGCATCCGTCGCACATGGCCTGCCGACCGTCATCGAGCGTGTCGGGCGGCTGCAAGACCAGTATAGTCTGTGAGTAGACTTGCTTGGCCCAGCCCGCCGGCTCAGCGAGCCAATTCTTGAAGAACTTGCGCAATCCCCCGTTAAAAGGGGCGAGAGGCAACAGAAATTGGAGGTTCTTCATGGCCCAGGGACGAGTGTATGCCAGATAGGTTCCAAACAGCAGATGGTGAACAACCTGGTTGAATTCCATAAACCGGCTGTCCATGTATCCGAGGATGTTGTCCGCGCGGCCGGCCCGCAACGCCAACAACCATTTGATGGCGCTGCCGTCCTGGTTGCTGTTCAGGTAGGCGCTCGGCTCGTAGGTGGGACACGCTTCCTTTATCTTCTCAACCACTTCCGGGACCATCACGTCCTCGTACGTAGCCCCATGGTCCACATTGTATCGGAGCGAATCTGCCCCGCTGGGTTCCAGCTTCCTTCCTGCCGCCCAATAGTCGAATCGGGGATCCACCTTGGCTAATCGAAACAAAATGAAGACCAGCGTCTGCACCACGTCTATGTGCTCTTGGGCCCAGCGGGTTAGCGCAGGTATATCCTTGAGCGTGTCGCGATATATGGTCGCATTGAACGAGCACGAAACTCGACCCCTGCCCGCCTCGTGGATCATCTCCGCGATGCTGGTGCGCAGTTCGCACAGCTCTCCTTCCGTCTTGCCGTTCCAGCCCGGGCGATGCTGGTGAGAATCCACGTGCACCGTAAATCCGATCAGCCCGGCCTTGGCCAAATCCTTGATGATCTCCGGAGAGAGCATAGTCCCGTTGGTTATGATGATCGGCTTCCAGCCCTGGGAACTCACGTATCGAACGAGATCCACGATGTGCGGATAGATCAGAGGCTCCCCACCGGCAATGGATATCCCGTCACTCCGGCGAACCTTCTTGAGCTGCTCCAAGTCGCTGATCACGTCTCCAAGCGGCTTGTCGCCGTCAGGATCATTGGCTCGGTAACAGCCGTCACAGTACATGTTGCACTTGGTGGTGGGTTCAAGCCAGGTGATCGCGTTGTCAGCCAAATTCCACGGTAAGCGATAGTACTTTTCCGGGGTGAGATTTACGGCTCCCATCGTCAATTCATGCTCCTTTCACCATCTCACTTTGAACCGATCAAATATCTCTATCGCGCGTGCGCTAGGCCAAATTCTCTCAAACTAGGCATTACGAACTCAAATCAACAAAAATTGCGAGTAATTGGTAAAATAGTACCATGATGGTGCGCTGGCTGCAATCGTCATGTGTGAAGAATACAACGACACGCTATGATTGGTTGAGAAGTTGCTTCGACAAGGCTCTAGCGGTGCACGGGGCTTGTTGACAACGTGGGCGGTCGTGCTTAAATGCGTGAGGAATGGTGCGGTTTCGGAGGCTTTCCCGAATGGAATCTTCTCAGGACTTCAAGAGCAAGTGGTCTTTCTCACTGATTTACATACTGGTGGCTCTGTTGCTCTTTGCCCTAATGCAGCGATGGCTTTCAGCTAACGTGGAAAATGTGTCTTACTCGCAGTTCAAGTCTTACGTCTCAGAGGGCAAAATCAAGTCCGTGGTGGTTTCAACCCGCTTCCTCAAGGGATATGAGAAAGTTCAGGAAGGCCAGAAGGAGCCTCTATTTCCCGATAAGTTATATGTGACGCCTCGGCTGGAGGACCGCAACCTCGTCGCGTTCTTGGAAAAGAATAATGTGGAGATCGTCGGCGAGAATGAGAATACCTTTCTCGCTACCCTACTCTCTTGGATATTGCCTGCGGTAATCTTCGTCGGGATCTGGCTTTGGGCCATGAAACGGATGGGCCAGGGCGCGGGCTTCATGACCCTGGGCAAGAGTAAGGCGCGGATCGTGGCCCAGACCGACGTGGGTGTGACCTTTGATGATGTTGCAGGCCAGGATGAAGCAAAGCAGGAGCTTCAGGAAATCTTGGAGTTCCTCCGGTATCCGGACCGCTTCAGCCGACTTGGCGCGCGCATCCCAAAGGGGGTGCTGCTGGTCGGGCCTCCGGGCACTGGCAAGACTTTACTTGCCAAGGCAGTGGCGGGCGAAGCACGGGTCCCGTTTTTCTCCATCAGCGGGTCGGATTTCATCGAGATGTTCGTGGGACTGGGCGCGGCCAGAGTTCGGGACCTCTTCGAAGAAGCCAATAAGAAGGCTCCATGCCTCGTCTTTATCGACGAGCTTGACGCGCTGGGAAAAGCTCGTGGATTCGGAGCGTACGGAAGCCACGACGAACGCGAACAGACCTTGAATCAGCTCCTCTCCGAGATGGACGGTTTCCAATCCAACAAAGGGGTGGTAATCCTCGCTGCCACCAACAGACCGGAAATCCTGGATCCCGCACTGCTGCGTCCGGGGAGATTC
>JBMOME010000003.1:0-3020 GCA_049323095.1 Thermodesulfobacteriota bacterium | reverse complement strand
CTGTCTCAAAAGTCACGATTTTGTCACCCATTCGGTAGGGGCGGTTCGTGAACCGCCCGAAATCAGGGCGCTTCCCGAAGCGCCCCTACCTGAAATTCCGTGTATCATGAGATTTTGAGACAGTTTCGGGACGCCGGCCCCTACCGATACTATTCAAGCGCGAGCTATCCAAGAGACTAGGAATTGTGACAACCAGCATAACCGGTGGGAGGGTCACACAAGACAGGGGCATCTCGGGTTGAGTCCCGCGGTGGACGGAACGAAACCCGACTCAATATCTATCCTCTAAAATAAGTGGGTAACGCTTTGAAGAATCGCTATTCAGCAGGCTGGGGAGCGCCTGTGGGATGAACGGGGCAAATGCACTGCCCACCACGCCATCCGGGACCCGGTCCCATCATCTGTCTTCTCCCTCCCATGCCGGCGCCCATCATCGGGCAGGCTCGGTCTTTAAGGAATGTGAGAAAAGCGGCCCTCTTCTCTTCAGGAAGACCTTGCATGATCTGGCGGATTCTCTCCGTTGCCATGCGCTCCTCCTCGGCCTTGAGCGTGTCCAGTTCATTGAGAGCCTTTTCCGCGGCCTTGGAGTCCTGTGGTTTCGTCGCGATAAGGTCCAGCAGCTCGGCCTTTTTCTCGATAATGCTCTGACGCTTTTCCATGAGCTGGCGCGGCCCGTCGCTCTTCCACATGCCACGGATCATTCTGAAATCATTTTCCGAGAGCGGTCCTTGAGCCGCCAATCCTGCGGCTGGGCCTCGTTCGAAAAACCATAAATGCCACCCAATGGTCCCCGCTACTGCGATATTTAGAGCCACAGAAAACGCGAACAGCACTATGAAGAGTCCCCTTTTCATTACATGTTCTCCTGGCTCTGTATCTCAGTCAGAACCTCGCCAAAGGACATGCCCGGGGAAGACACGAGTAACTCTAAGCCGGCGTCCGGTGGGGGACCTTCAAGGATGTCTGTGAGTGTCCGACCCGCGAGATTTCCCAGGCCCACAGCCACCATGATGAGCGCCACCGCAACAGGGACCTGTATCCAGCGTGGCACGAAGATCGAGGTCTGAGACCCTTGCCTCTCTTCCGCGATGCGCGCCTTGACCATACCCGCGAGGGACATCCTGGGCTCAAGACGCGGCACGGACTTCAGGCTTCGATCAAGCAACGTCAATCTTTCGTGGAAAGCCCTGCATTCGGCACAGATCGCCAGGTGATCCTGCACGATTGTACTGCCGCGTGCGTCCAGTTCCCCGTCTACGAGCCTGCCGATGATTCTTTGATAGTCACCGCACCTCATGACCTCTTCCTCCACTTATGCATACCCCGCGGAACCGAGAATCCCGCGCGCCGAGATCAAGAAACCTGAGTGTCTGGCCTGATACTGATCCGCTTTTAAGAAAGTAAGACGGGGAGAACCTTTTTGTAAAAAGGTTCCTCCATGCTTTACTTCTTTGAAAGCGCCGACTCTTATTCACTTTCCATGATCTCCAGCAGCCTCTTTCTGGCCCGAAAGATCAGGGATTCCACTGAAGAAGCTGAAGCTCCCATGACCACGGCGATCTCCGCGTAGCTCATGTCTTCTTGGGTCTTGAGCATCAGCGCGGTGCGTTGCCGTTCCGGAAGCTCGTTCAGCGCTCCTTGCACCCTCGCCATCTCTTGCTTCGTTGCCAGGAGGTATTCCGCGTCGTGCGAGTCCTCAGCCGCAGGAATATACTCTTCCGTGGAATCGTTTTCGTACCCGAAGACGTCGCTGAATGCTCTGGTTGCTCGCCTCTTGAGATAGCTGTACACGTTGATGCTCTGGTTGCGGGCGATAGTCAGGACCCAGGTCTTGAAGCTTGCCCGTGCAGGCTGATACTGATCCAGGCTTCGAAACACCCTCAGGAAGGTCTCCTGGACGACCTCTTCGGCTTCAGGCGCGGAAGCGGTGATGCCGATCGCAACGCGATACACGAGCGACGTATAGCGCTCCACGAGTTCCGCAAACGCCTCGTCGGAGCCTTCTCTTGCTCGCCTGACCAGCTCTTCATCCGTGAGCCCCGCATGTGAACTCATCCAGCCGAATTACCTCCTCAACGACACTATCTCTGTACACCATCGAAAGGGAAAATCACATGGGGAGCATGAACCGAGTCTTCGGCGCAGGAAAAAGGGCTTGATACGATGGTATAACGTTCCCTGCGAACTGGGATGAATTATACTGGTTGTCAAACTTCTTGGCTTATTGGACAGCCCGCGCTTGAACAAGACCGGTAGGGGCCGGCGTCCCCCGGATCGAGTCCGGGGCAGGCTCTGCCGGCCCGAGCTGGTTGATATTTTTAAGAAAAGCGTGCCGGCACGGAGGCCGGCACCTACCAATGCCCAAGCTGCATCGGACATTATTTTTGACACTTGCTGTATTTGACACTTAGAGCAATGACAGCTCGTATTTCCTGTTTTACGAAAACGATACCGAACTGCTATAAGTGCTGCCAAGGCGTATGGGGTTCGGCGATTCAATGTAGCTTGCCTTGGCTGACACGTCGGTATTCCCACGATGGGGAGGACTACCAATGAGGACGAAGCATAATTGGTCGACCTGGATGCTCGCGACAGCCGCAATCTTGGCTTGCATCCTGGCGCCTGCATCTGCCATGGCTACGCGGCTCTCAGTAAACCGACAATTGCTGCGGGCAGCCGAGGAGGGATCCCTGGAACAGGTAAAAGCATCTCTGGCAAAAGGTGGAGACGTGAATGCCAAGGACAGAAAAGGCCAAACTGTCCTTATGGCCGCGGCATGGCGGAAAAACCTCGAGGTAGTGAAATTTCTCATCAATGACGGAGCTGACGTGAATGCCAAAGACGAATATGGCAGGACTGTCCTCATAGCCGCTGCCGCGTGGGGTAATCTCGAAGTCGTAAAACTCCTCCTTGATAAAGGCATCGACATTAACGCCAAAGACAAACAGGGGTCCACAGTCCTCATGGTAGCTGACCAGTGGAACAATCCCGAAATCGCAAAATTCCTCATTGACAAAGGC
>JBMOME010000002.1:0-3022 GCA_049323095.1 Thermodesulfobacteriota bacterium | reverse complement strand
GGCGGCTGTTCCCATCTGTGCTATAGTTCCCTTGAAGGTAACCATTCAGTTGCGTGGTGAAAGAGTGTCATTGCGAGCGCAGCGAAGCAATCCCCGTTGGTGCAAGAGGAGATTGCTTCGTCCCCCGGGTCAGGTCCGGGGTCCTCGCAATGACAGGTGAGACAGGCTTCAGTCCCGCACGTGACTGAATCGTTGCCCCCGAAGAGCCCGTGGTGCGACGCGGTATCACTGCGGGTCTCACAATGGCGACTGGCCGGCCGGTTCCGCGTCGGGAGGTCCATGAGGCATGGGAACTTTGAGGGTCGCGTTGGCCCAGGTGAATGTGACGGTAGGCGACATCCAGGGCAATCTTGAAAAGATCACCTACTGGATAGACAAGGCACGACAGGCCAAGGCGGACGTGGTCCTGGTGCCCGAGCTTGCCCTCTGCGGATACCCTCCTGAAGATCTTCTGCTCAATCCCAGTTTCCTCGACGACATCCGCGCGGGCTTGAAGGAATTGTGTCCTCGGACCAAGGGGATCGCTGCGATGGTCGGGTTCGCAGATCGTCGGGACAACAAAGTGTACAATGCCGCCGCTCTGATCCACGACGGTACTTTGGTGGATGTGTACCACAAGATTGAATTGCCGAACTACGGCGTCTTTGACGAAAAGAGATACTTTGAGCCAGGCAGTCGCTGCGTGGTCTGCGACCTGAACGACGTCCGGTTCTCGCTCACGATATGTGAGGACATATGGATTCCCGGGTCGGTGTGCGAGCGATGTGTGCTGGAGAATCGCGCTCAGGTCGTGCTGAACATCTCGGGATCACCTTTCTATGCCGAGAAGCTCGCAAAACGGGAACAGATCGTGAGGCGGTTCGCGGCAGCCACGTGCACGACCGTGGTCTACAACAACCTGGTAGGGGGGCAGGACGAGCTCATCTTTGATGGTGGAAGCCTTATCATGGATTGCGACGGAACTGTGATTGCTCGCGCCGAGCGCTTCCGTGAGGGGTTGTTAGTGACGGACCTCGCGGTTAAGGAGCCTCCGGTTGCTATTCAGGGCTGGAATACGGATGGTGGCGCTCCCGGGTTCCATCGGCTGGATTCCTTGGCGCCACGTGGTCGGAAGCCCGTGCAGCCGACTCCGGTTCCGACCATGAGCAGAACCGAGGAAATCTACGAAGCCCTTGTGCTCGGGACCAGGGATTATGTGGCCAAGAATGGCTTTCGCAAGGTGGTTATCGGCCTGAGCGGCGGGATAGACTCCAGCCTGACCGCAGTCATCGCGGTGGAAGCACTGGGTGCGGAGAACGTGATCGGTGTGACCATGCCGTCCCAGTACACATCGGAAGGCACGCTCTCCGATGCAGGCATTCTCGCCCGCAATCTCAGTATGAGCCTTATCACGATTCCTCTGGAACAGATCTTCAAAACATATCTTGACGTCCTGGCAAAACCATTCGGTGAAGGCGACCTGGGCGTCGAGGCGGAGAATCTCCAGGCGCGTATTCGCGGCAACATGATTATGGCGCTGTCAAACCGCTTCGGTTGGCTCGTGCTGACCACGGGAAACAAGAGTGAAATTGCGGTGGGCTATTGCACGCTATACGGCGACACCGCGGGCGGATTTGCCGTAATCAGAGACGTGCCCAAGACCGTGGTGTACGACCTTTCCCACTATGCAAACAAGAAAGCAGGACGAGAGTTGATCCCGCGTAGCGTGATCGAGCGCGCACCTTCTGCGGAATTGAGGCCGGATCAGACGGACCAGGATAGCCTTCCGCCGTACGAGATCCTGGACCCCATACTCCGAGCCTACGTGGAAGAGGACCGCTCTCCGGAAGAGATCTATGCGCAAGGGTACAGCCCGGACGTGGTGGACGAAGTCATCCGTATGGTAGACCGCAATGAGTACAAGCGTCGACAGGCTCCGCCGGGAATTAAGATCACACCAAGGGCATTCGGTAAGGACAGACGTTTCCCAATTACGAATCGGTACCCTGGAGGGGTACGAAGGAGGAAGACCAATTGAGAATTCTGGTGATCAAACATGTTGAATCTGAAGGCCCTGGGACCTTGGGAGAATTTCTCCAGGCGCACGGCGCCACGCTTCACGTGGTGAGCCTGCATCGAGGCGAGAGCCTCCCTACGGATCTGCAAGGCTTCGAGGGCGTGATTTCTATGGGCGGGCCCATGAACGTGTACGAAGATGACCAATATCCGTTCCTGGCAAGTGAGGTGCGGCTATTGCAGCAGGCGATGAACGCGCAAGTCCCGGTGCTGGGCATTTGTCTGGGTGCACAAATGATTGCGCGGGCAAGTGGCGGAAAGGTGACACAATCGCCGGTGAAAGAAGTTGGCTGGGGCAAGGTGTCGCTCACATCCGAGGGCCGGCAAGACGGGATCTTCCAAGGAACACCCGGCACGCTGGAAGTGCTCCAGTGGCATGGAGACATGTTTGTCCCGCCGTCTGACGGGGCTTTGCTCGCAAGTGGCTCGGACTGCCCGCATCAGGCCTTACGCGTAGGAAGCGCAGTAGGATTTCAGTTTCATGTGGAAGTGGATCGGGACATGATCGCGGACTGGTTCGCTGGCTCTCCGGACCTTGAGCCCATTCTGAGCCATTACGACGAGATTGAGGGTCAGCTCCGGAAGGAAGCTGAAGTCATCTACACCAATTTCCTTGAGGAATTGAAGCGATAAGCGCCAGCGCGACGATCAGAACCGGGAGAATCCAGCTACACGCCGGAGCTAGGCATATTTCACCTGTCATTGCGAGGAGTTAATGGTGGGACAAGTCTTGTGCCTGCTCGGGATGACAACCCCCTTGCACACCGGGATTTCCCTGTAGGGGCAGGTCTTGTGCCTGCCCAATTTGGGACGATTTAGCCAAGGGCAGGCACAAGGCCTGCCCCTAGTGCGCCTGTGAGCGTACTCAAACAGAGAGGTGGAAGTCCTCTCCAGGCTTACGCTACAGCCTGTAACCGACTGTAACTGCGTCGCCGTGAGGCGGGGTGGAGAGCAACAGGAGGTGAAC
>JBMOME010000001.1:0-3041 GCA_049323095.1 Thermodesulfobacteriota bacterium | reverse complement strand
TGCCCCATTCTCCAATCAGGGAAGAAGTTTGCGCCGAAGCAGGGCATGGCCGATTTGCCGATGGTGTGTGTGTCGTGGTACGGCGCGGCTGATTACGCGGCGTGGGCTGGAGGCAGGCTGCCCACGTCAGCAGAGTGGGAAAAGGCCGCTCGCGTTCTTACCACGGATCTGCCTGGAGATTTTCTCACCACGCTCCCACGCAGTTCCAGCGTGCCGGTGAGAATCGCTTTTCCCAGCCGACTAGGAGTTACCGGAATGGTCGGCAATGTGTGGGAATGGTGCTCAGACTGGTACGAAAAGGACTATTACCAGCGCACTCCTCAGTCCAATCCTGCCGGCCCGGACCTGGGGAAGGAGAAAGTGATTCGAGGCGGCTCATGGTCCTCGCCTGAAGCTTCCAAGAGGGCTGCCAATCGACACCGGGCCTTTCCTCAGGGATATTACGGCACAATAGGCTTCAGAGTTGTGAAGGATTGACCCGTGCAAAGCCAGCAGTTGGGACGCAACCCGACGCCACGGAGTGACTGTGGAGCAGCTTCCTAGAGTAAAGGCTACACCTGACCTGGTGCAGAAAGAAGCTCTCGCTGCCATGCTGGCGCTTGTTGTGTTGTGCCTTGTTTCCGCTCTGGCGGATGCGCCGGTACAAGGACCCGCGGACCCATCGGGAATCGCGGCTCAAGACGTGAAGGCGCCGTGGATATTCGTGGGCATTCAGCAGATGTTGCGATACTTCCCCCCTTTCTTCGCGGGCGTGGCTGTGCCGCTCGCGGGTTTTCTTCTGATCATGCTGGTCCCGTACATACCTGCCCGTAGCCCCTTTCAGAGATCGCTCTTACGCGTTTTGATCTTCGGAGTGCTGTTGGTAACCACCGTTGTCACGCTCTGGGGTTATCTGTCATGATCCCGCGGGACAAGGCTTATGGGCTAGCCTTTCTGGCAGTCGCGGCCGCGTTGGTAGCTGTCTTTCTTCTCGTGGAGTTCCGAAGCCGCCATCCGGAGTGGAAGGCTTTCCAGGCCAAAGGCAAAGCGCTCACGCTCGCAAAGCTCGAAAAGGATCTCGCGTCTGAGCAAGACTCCGCAAAGCAAGGCGCCATTAGGCGGGAGATCGAGTCGCTCTCTAAACGAGACCTCCAGGTCATTGAGATCAGGCCTTTCGGCGGAAAGCTGGCCGCGGAACGCTGCCTTACCTGCCATTTCGGCATTGAAGACCTCTCATCGTCGCACCCGAATTCCGTGTTCGGCTGTGTAATCTGCCACGGAGGCTATGGGCCCGATCTCACGGTAACGGGCGCTCACCGTGGCCTTCGCGGAGGCCGGAATCCGTCCCGGCTCGATCTTGCGGCGACGAGTTGCGGCAGTCAAAATCCTCTGCTTGGCACTTGCCATTCCCAGCGAGAAGATCACCTGCTCAATCGGGCGGTTAATGTGCCGCGGTCCCTCATGGCTACCAACGCGGGGATTGTGAGCATCCTGCGCTTCCAGTGGGGGATCGAGCAGGACAGTGCAGCCAAATACGCGATCCGAGACGTCTCGGACGGGAAGACTTCCTTGAAGGCCGTGCCGAGTGAAATCACATCCGAAGGGAAATTCAGCCTGGCGGATAGCCACTTCCGGAAGTTCTGTGCGTCGTGTCATCTATGGACTTCAAGACACGAGGAAGTTATGGGCCGATTCGAAGGCTGCGCGGCTTGCCATTCGAGCTATAGCCACGACGGCCGGTACCAGGGTTGCGATCCTACGATCAACCGGGACGACGTTGGACACGCCGCCACCCACACCATGACTAATCAGATCCCGAATGAACGCTGCCGAGCATGTCACAACCGGAGCGCTCGGGTGGGCCTGAATTATCAGGGCGAGATGGAAAGCGAACAGTACGGCACGCCGTTCGTACGTGGCGGGCTGAACGATTACACGCTCACTGACGGAAGATTTGTCCTGAAGGTAGTGCCGGACATTCACCACGAAAAAGGGATAGCGTGCATCGACTGTCACACAGGTCAGGACGCGATGGGTGACGGCATGGTGTACGGGCACATGGAAGACCAGATCGAGATCCGGTGCGAGGATTGCCACGGCAGCCACACGACTCCGCCACGATCTATCCGCGTCACGAAGCAAGATTCGCTTGTTCAGGCGCTCGCAAGCTCATACCGTTTTGTCAAGCTCGCTGAAGGAGACGAGATCCTTACCACTTCACGGGGACGGCCGCTCCCCCACATTAAGAAGACACCTAAAGGTTATGTTCTTACCGGCAAGCTCACCGGAAAGGAGCACCCAGTGACGGTCATCACGGCCAAGAAGGATGCGCACCGCATCAAAGGCCACGAGCTCCTCGCGTGCGACAGTTGCCACAGCGCATGGAGCCCGCAATGCTACGGCTGCCATCAGGTGCTTGACTTCGGGCACGAGGGAACCGATCACATCTCGAAAAAGATGACTCCAGGCCGGTGGGCCGAAGGCCGAAGCTTCTTCCGCTTTGAGAGAAACATCTATGGGATCGATTCCCGAGGCAAGGCAGGTATCCTGGTGCCTGGGTGCCAGGTGTTGAACACGGTGAGAGATGCGCAGGGCAAGACCGTGGCGGGGTACGACTCACGGATCATGAAGCTGAAGAACGGTATGACTTCCATTGCCCTGGGGCCGATCCATCCGCACACTACACGAACTGAAACGCCCCGCTGCGTGGATTGCCATCTGGATTCCAAGGCGATGGGATTAGGCGAAGGGCGCGTGCAGTGGAAAGAAGCAAGCGGTGCTTTCAACTTGGAACCTGCATATGATTCCCGTAAGTCCGGCCTGGAGATCGGTTATCCTCTCGAAGCCGCGGTCGATAAGGAGGGCAATCCCTTGCAGAGCACGTCGCACAAGCTGTCCCGACCCTTCAACCGAGAAGAATTGAAGAAGATCGTGGGGATCGCTCCGTGCCTCGCGTGCCACGATAAGTACGATGACCCTGTATGGGAAAAAGGGCCGCCGTATGAAGAGACTCCCGCGTGCAAGGCTGCATTGAAGAAGGCGGGCCAGTAAGAGGGGGTGGG